>NZ_AP018365.1:622000-933000 GCF_016756395.1 Streptomyces sp. SN-593 | reverse complement strand
CCGACGAGGTGGCGGCGGCCGTACTGGACGCACTGGAACTGAAGGACGCATGAGCGACGCACACAACGGCAACGACACGTGGAGCGGCGCGACGCCCCCCACCCGTATCCAGGTCGCGGGCACCGCGGGCACGGAAGCGTACGAGGTCCTCGTCGGCCACCAGTTGCTCGGCGAGCTGCCCGGGCTGATCGGGCCGAAGGCGCGGCGGGTGGCGGTGCTGCACCCCGAGGCGCTGGCCGACACCGGTGAGGCGATCCGGCAGGACCTGGCCGAGCAGGGCTACCAGGCCGTCGCGATCCAGCTCCCGAACGCCGAGGAGGCCAAGACCGCGGAGGTCGCGGCGTACTGCTGGAAGGCGCTCGGCCAGACCGGCTTCACCCGCACCGACGTGGTGGTCGGGGTCGGCGGCGGCGCCACCACCGACCTCGCCGGGTTCGTCGCCGCGACCTGGCTGCGCGGGGTGCGCTGGATCGCGGTGCCCACCACGGTGCTCGGCATGGTCGACGCGGCCGTCGGCGGCAAGACCGGCATCAACACCGCCGAGGGCAAGAACCTCGTGGGCGCCTTCCACCCGCCGGCCGGTGTGCTGTGCGACCTGTCGGCGCTGGCCTCCCTCCCGCGCAACGACTACGTCAGCGGCCTCGCCGAGGTGATCAAGGCCGGCTTCATCTCCGACCCGGCCATCCTCGACCTCGTGGAGTCCGACCCGCAGGGCGCGAGCGACCCGGCCGGGCCGCACACCTCCGAACTCGTCGAGCGCGCCATCCGCGTCAAGGCGGAGGTGGTCTCCTCCGACCTCAGGGAGTCCGGCCTGCGCGAGATCCTCAACTACGGCCACACCCTCGCGCACGCCATCGAGAAGAACGAGCGCTACAAGTGGCGGCACGGCGCGGCGGTCTCCGTCGGCATGGTCTTCGCCGCCGAACTCGGCCGCCTCGCCGGGCGGTTGGACGACGCCACCGCCGACCGGCACCGCGCCGTCCTCGGCTCCGTCGGGCTGCCGCTCACCTACCGGGGCGACCAGTGGCCGCGGCTGCTGGAGACCATGAAGGTGGACAAGAAGTCCCGCGGCGACCTGCTGCGCTTCATCGTCCTGGACGGCCTCGCCAAGCCCACCGTGCTGGAGGGCCCCGACCCCGCCGTCCTGCTCGCCGCCTACGGGGAGGTCGCCGGATGACCCGCCGGGTCCTGGTGCTCAACGGCCCCAACCTCGGCCGCCTCGGCTCCCGCGAGCCGGACGTCTACGGCGCGACCTCCTACGCCGGCCTCGTGGAGTCCTGCACGAAGCTGGGCGCGGAACTCGGCCTGGAGGTCGAGGTCCGAGAGACCAACGACGAGGGCGAGATGATCCGCTGGCTGCACGAGGCGGCCGACGGGCGACTGCCGGTGGTGCTCAACCCGGGGGCGTTCACCCACTACTCGTACGCGATGCGCGACGCCGCGGCGCAGCGCACCGCGCCCCTGGTCGAGGTGCACATCTCCAACCCGCACGCGCGCGAGGAGTTCCGCCACACGTCCGTGCTCACGGCCGTCGCCTCCGGGGCGATCGCCGGGTTCGGGATCGGCTCGTACCACCTGGCGCTCCGCGCGGTGGCGGAGGAACTGGCGAGCTGAGCGGTGCGGGCGGTGTCCCCGGCGGTGTCCCCGGCGGGGGCGCCGCCCGCGCGCCGGTCGCCTTGCGGGCAGGGGTGGTTGGGTCGGAGCCGGAGCGCACGGTACCGTTCAGGCCGTGGCGTGCCAGGTCACACCGAGCGCACCGCACACACCTACCGGACGGGACGGAGTGGCCGACATGCAACATGCCGTGGGGGCGCCCCAGCCGCCCGGTCCGGGGCAGGGCCCGCCGCCCGGTCCGGGGCAGGGCCCGCCGCCCGCGCCGGGCCAGGGCCCGCCGCCCGGTCCGGGCCCGGTGCCAGGTCCCCCCGCCCAGGCGGCGGGTGCCGGGGGCACCGGTCACTTCCCGATGCCCCCTCCCGTCCCCGTCCAGGCGCCCGCGGCTCCCGGCGGCGGGTCGCTGCCGGGGGCCGCGCACGGCCCGATAGCCGTGCTGCTGATCGGCGCGGCCGGCGCGGGCAAGACCACGATCGCCCGGCACTGGGCCGACCACCGGGGCGTCCCCACCGCCCACATCAGCCTCGACGACGTCCGCGAGTGGGTCCGCTCGGGGTTCGCCGACCCGCAGGCCGGGTGGAACGAGAACTCCGAGGCGCAGTACCGGCTGGCCCGCCGCACCTGCGGCTTCGCCGCCCGCAACTTCCTGGCCAACGGCGTGTCCTGCATCATCGACGACGCGGTCTTCCCCGACCGTCCGACCGTCGGGCTGGGCGGGTGGAAGCGGCACGTCGGCGCGGGCCTGCTGCCCGTGGTCCTGCTGCCCGGGCTCGACATCGTGCTGACCCGCAACGCCGAACGGTCCGGCAACCGGCGGCTGTCCGACGAGGAGGTCGCGCGCATCCACGGCCGGATGGCCGGCTGGTACGGCTCCGGGCTGCCGATCATCGACAACTCGCACCTCGACGTGGAGGCCGCCTCCGCGGCGCTCGACCGCGTGGTGATCCGCAGCCTCCAGGGCCCGCCGATCTGGTGAGCGGCGGCCCGGCGCCGGGCTGATCGTCCGGGCGGACATCCGGGGCGGCCCGGCGGGCCGGGCCGGCGGGGTGGGCCGACCCGCGTGGGCCGGGCGCTTCCGCGGGCCGCGCCCGACGACGGACGTCAGGGCGGGGACGTTCGGGCGGGGACGTCAGGGCGGCGGCTCGACGAGCGCGTCTCCCACCGGGGTGCGGCGGTAGAGGACGGAGCGGCCGGAGCGGGCCTTGGACACCAGCCCGGCGTGCAGCAGCACCGCCAGGTGGTCGCCCACCGCACCGGGGGCGAAGCCGAGCTGGCGGGCGAGCTGCGTGGTGCTCGCCGGGGCGTCGAGAGCGGTGAGCAGGCGCGCCCGGGAACGGCCGACCAGCGCGGCGAGCGCGTCGGGCGCCGGGGGAGCGGTCGACTCGTGCAGGACCGCGGTGCCGCGCGCCGGGTAGACCAGGGTCCGCGGCCAGGGGTCGTCGAAGTACGCGGCGAGGCCCGGCCAGGTGAAGACGGACGGGATGAGCAGCAGCCCCTCGCCGCGCAGCCGCACCGTGCCGCCGTCGATCGGGGCCAGCTCGATGCCGCCGTCGCGCCAGCGCACCCCGTCGTGCAGCTCGCCGATCGCGGCCGCCCAGCCGCGCTCGCCGATCACCCCGACCCGGTGCACCACGTCCCGCTCGCACAGCGCCCGCAGCCGGGGCCAGTCCGGCGCGACCAGCTCGTGCCAGGCCCGGTCCAGCGCGGCCGCGACCCGCTCGACCACGTCCGGCGCGTCCAGCACCGCCCGCACCCGGGGGTCGCGCACCGGCCGCCGCGCGGTCAGGCGGGCGATCTCCGCGCGCGCCTGCTCCGGCGCGGTGGCGCGGATCGCCGCGAGGTCGTCCGCCCAGCTCTGGGCGGGCCCGCGCGGCGGTACCGCGACGAAGTCCGCGCCGGCCCGCGGCACCTGGAGCGCCAGCACCGCGTCCAACTCGGTCCGCGCCCGCAGCCGTTCGAAGCCGGGACGCAACCGCGCCGCCCACGCCTCCGGCAGCCGCCCGTCGCCGAGGTGCAGCGCCCGCAGCACCGTGTTCAGCTCGAAGGCCGGCGACAGCGCGAAACGGCTGAGCAGCAGGTCCTCGGTGGCGACTTCCAGGCGGAGCATGCGCCGACCCTATGCCCGCGCATCCCGCCACCCGCCCCGCCTCGCGCCGCCGGCCCCGCCCCGCCTCGCCTCGCGCGGCCCGCCCCGCCTCGCCTCGCCTCGCCTCGCGCGGCCCGGCCCGGCCCGGCCTGTCTCGCCTCGCGTGGCCCGGCCCGGCTTGCGCTGCCCGGTTCGCGTCCTGCCGAATGTCGTTGCCGCGTATCCCGCGCTGGCCTCGCCGTGCCCCGTCTCGCCTTGTGCTGCCCGGTCCGCGTCCCGCCGTTGTTCCGCCGGGCCCGCACGCCCCGCCCGCGCCCCCGCCTCCGCTCGGCGCCTCCGCGGTGGCTCTGCGCTGACCCCCTCGCCGCCCCGTATCGGGCCGCCCCGCCGGGCCCGCGCCCCCGTGTCGGCCCCGCGCTGCCGCGCACCGTGATGTCGCGGTGGGGCCCGTCGGCACGCCACGCGGTTCCGTCCCGCGGCGGGGCCGGGAGGGCCCGTGCCCGGGGGAGAGCCCTCGGCCTTACGTCCCGGGGCGAATCATTCGCGGGCCGCGGGGCGCCGCCGGAAGGCTGCCGGGCATGGCCCCCACCACCAGCCCGCCCCGCGCCCCGGCGCGTACCACCTACCGCGAGGTCCTGGCCGAGCCGCGCTTCCGCGCCCTGTTCACGACCCGCACCCTCGCCATCACCGCCGACGCGCTGCGCATCTCCACCTTCTCCGTGCTCGTCTACGCGACCACCGCCTCCCCGCTGCTGACGGGCGTCGCCTTCGGCGCGGGGTTCCTGCCGCAGGCGTTCGGCGTCACCCTGCTCGGCTCGCTCGCCGACCGGTTGCCGCCCCGGGCCCTGATCACCGGCGGCTACCTCCTGGAGTGCGCCACCGCACTGCTCCTCGCGCTCGCCGGGCCGCCGATCGCCGCCGGCCTGGCCCTGATCGCGCTGGTCGCCCTCCTCACCCCGGTGTTCGGCGGCGCCGCCTCCGGCCTGGTGGCCCGTACCCTCACCGGCGACGCCTACGTGCTCGGCCGCTCCCTGAACACCATCGCCTCCTCCGCCGCGCAGCTCGCCGGGCTCGGTCTCAGCGGCACCGCCGTCGCCCTGCTCGGCCCCCGCCGCGCGCTGCTCGTGGGCGCCGCGCTGTACGCCCTCGCCGCCGGCTACGCCCGCCTCGCCCTGCCCCGGCTCCCCGCACCGGCGCCCGCCGCCTCCGCCGCGTCCCCGGTACGGGCCAGCCTCGCCGCCACCACCGCGCTGCTGCGGTCCCGCCGTCCGCTACGGCTGCTGCTCGCCCAGTGGCTGCCGGGCGCCTGCGTGGCCGGGGCCGAGGGGCAGATCGTGGCGTACGCCGCCACCCGCCACCTGGCCCCGGGCGGGTACGCGGTGCTCATGGCGTGCCTGCCGGTCGGCATGCTCGTCGGGGACGTCCTGGTCGGACGGCTGCTGCGGCCCGCCACCCGCGAACGCCTCGTCGCGCCCCTCATGGCCCTGATGGGTCTGCCGCTCCTGCTCTTCGCCGCCCGACCCGGACTCACCGCCGCCGCCGTGCTCCTCCTCCTGGCCGGGGGCGGCTTCGCCAGCGGGCTGGGCCTCCAGCGGCCCTTCCTCGACGCCGTCCCCCCGGACGCCCACGGCCACGCCTTCGGACTGCTCAGCTCCGGAACGATGACCATGCAGGGGGTCGCCCCCGCCGTCTTCGGGGCCCTCGCCACCCCTTTCGGCCCACCTCTGGCCATGGCCCTCGCGGGCACCGCCACCCTCCTCACCGTGTCCCTCGCCCCTTCCCGGAGCGCGTCGGCAGCCGGTTGAACGCCGCCGTCCGGACCCGCGCACCCCTGCCCCGCGCACCCGCTGACCCGCGCACCCGTTCGCTCCCGGCCGAGGGACGGCCGCGCCGCCCTCCCCGGTGTTCCGCCCGGCCGGGGCGCCCCGGCCACGGCAGGGAGTGCGCCCCGGCCCCCTCGGGACGTGCGCGCGCCCCCTGCGGTGCGTGCCGACCCGCACGTGCACGGTCGCCAAGCGCGCGGTTCCCCGTACCGGCGGGCGGGTTCGCCTGTTCCACGGCGCCCCCGGGTCCGCGCCCGGCAGGGGCGGGAGCCGGGCGGAACCGGGGGCGAGGCCCAGAGACCCGCCCCGGGAGGCACCCGGCGCGACCAGCCAGGAACCGGGCGGCACCGGGGGACACCGGCACCGGACCCGCGCGGGCGGAGCCTCCCCGGCGCGGGACAGGGGGAGCGGAGCCGGACGCGGGCGCGGTTACCCCCGGAGGGAGTCGTGGAGAGGCCGATGCGACAGGGCCGTCGTAGGCTCACGACATGGCGGAGGTGCATACGGTACGCAGAGCACGACTGCGCGAGCGCTGCGCCGCGGCGGACGCGGCCGCCGCGCTGGTCACCCAACCCGCGAACGTGCGGTACCTCACCGGCTGCGCCCCGCCCGGCGCCGCCCTCCTGGTCGGCCCGGGCGCCGAGGACACCCTCGTGCACCTGCGCCCGCCGCCGGACGACGTCGCGCAGCCCGCGGACGGCCTGCGCAACGTGGTGCTCCCCTCGCCGGAGGCGGACGCGGCCGTCGCGGCGGCGGACCTCGCCCGCCAGCAGCAGGCCGACGGCCTCGCCGTGGAGGAGCACCACCTCACCGTCACCCGCCACCGCGCCCTGCGCTCGGTGGCCCCGGACGTGCGTCTCACCGACCTGGCCGGTGCCGTCGAACAGCTCCGGCTGATCAAGGACGAGCACGAGATCGCCAGCCTGCGCATCGCCGCGGAGATCTCCGACCAGGCCCTCGGCGAACTGCTGGAGTCGATCCTCGTCGGCCGCACCGAGCGGCACCTCGCGCTGGAACTGGAGCGCCGCCTCGTCGACCACGGCGCCGACGGCCCCGCCTTCTCCACCTGCATCGGCACCGGTCCGCACTCCGGGGTGGCCCGCCACGTCCCCACCGACCGCCGGGTGGAGGAGGGCGACTTCCTCAGCGTGCGGCTCGGCGCCTGCTACCACGGCTACCGCTGCGAGGTGAGCCGCACCTTCGTGATCGGCAGCGCCCCCGCCTCCTGGCAGATCGAGCTGTACGACCTGGTCTTCGCCGCCCAACGGGCCGGCCGCGAGGCGCTCGCACCCGGCGTGGCCTGCCGCGACGTCGACCGGGCCACCCGCGAGCCGCTGCGCGCGGCCGGGCACACCGAGGGGCTGGCGGCATGGAGCGGACACGGCGTCGGCCTCGAAATCGACGAGGACCCTCAGTTGTCCCCCGCGGCCGTGGGTAAACTGGACGCTTGCGTGCCGGTCACCGTCGAACCGGGGGTCCACCTTCCGGGCCGAGGCGGTGTCCGCATCGGCGACACACTCGTCGTACGCCCCACGGCGGACGGCGGACCCGAGCTACTCACCATCACGACCAAGGAACTCCTCGCGCTGTGACCACGCCGTGGTCGGGCCGGGCGGCACGTCCTCGGTCCCGAAGCAGCACTTTCAGGAGATTCCGCAACCGTGGCCACCACGAACGACCTCAAGAACGGCCTCGTGCTCAAGCTCGAGGGCGGCCAGCTCTGGACCGTAGTCGAGTTCCAGCACGTCAAGCCCGGCAAGGGCCCCGCCTTCGTGCGCACCAAGCTGAAGCACGTGCTCTCCGGCAAGGTCGTGGACAAGACCTTCAACGCCGGCCTCAAGGTCGAGACGGCGAACGTCGACAAGCGCGGTATGCAGTTCTCCTACAAGGACGGCACCGACTTCGTCTTCATGGACACCGAGACGTACGACCAGATCATCGTGAGCCCCGAGGTGGTCGGCGACGCCGCGAACTACCTCCTGGAGGGCTTCGACGCGGTCGTCGCGATGTACGAGGGCTCGGCGCTCTACGTCGAACTGCCCGCCTCGGTCGAGCTGGTCATCGACTACACCGAGCCCGGCGTGCAGGGCGACCGCTCCACCGGCGGCTCCAAGCCCGCGCGCCTGGAGACCGGCTACGAGATCGCCGTCCCGCTCTTCATCACCACCGGTGAGAAGGTCAAGGTCGACACCCGTACCGGCGACTACCTCGGCCGGGTGAACAGCTAACCGTGGCTGCCCGCAACAAGGCCCGCAAGCGCGCGTTCCAGATCCTCTTCGAGGCCGAGCAGCGGGGCGCGACTCCCACGGTCGTGATGGCGGACTGGATTCGGCTCGCCCGGACCGACGACCGGCAGCCGCCGGTCACCGCGTACACGATGCAGCTCGTCGAGGGCTGCACCGCGCACGCCGAGCGGATCGACGAGCTGCTCGCCGGGTACGCCGTCGGCTGGACCCTCGACCGTATGCCGGCCGTGGACCGCAACGTCCTGCGGCTCGGCGCGTACGAACTGATCTGGGAGGACGACGTCCCCGACGCCGTCGTCCTGGACGAGGCGGTCCAGCTCGCCAAGGAGTTCTCCACCGACGAGTCGCCGTCGTTCATCAACGGGCTGCTGGGCCGGCTGATGGAGCTGAAGCCCACGCTCAAGCGGTGACGGGACCGCCCGGCTGCCCGGAGGGGCAGTCGGGGCGGCCCGGCCCGCCGTAAGGTCCTCGCATGGACATACCCCAGCGCCTGGCCGCGCTGCGCACGCAGGACCTGCCGGTGCACGGCGGGCGCACCATGGCGTACGTCTACGACGCGGGGCTGCCGGAGCTGGACGAGCTGGCCGGGCGCGCGCAGGCGGCGTTCGCCGGCGTGAACGGCCTGGACATGACGGCCTTCCCCAGCGTCGTCGCGCTGGAGAACGAGGTGGTCGCGCAGACCGCCGCCCTGCTCGGCGGCGCGCCCGCCGGCGCCGCGCCCGGCACCACGGGCGGCGCCGGTCCGGGAAGCGGCCTCGGCCCCCGCCCCGGCGTCGCGGGCACCTTCACCAGCGGCGGTACCGAGAGCTGCCTGCTGGCGGTGCTCACGGCCCGCGAACACGCCCGCCTCACCCGCGGGGTGACCGCCCCGCAGATCGTGCTGCCGGCGACCGCGCACGCCGCGTTCCACAAGGCGGCCCACCTGTTCGGCCTGGACGTGGTCACCGTGCCGGTCGACCCGGAGTCGTACCGGGTCGCGGCCGAGGACGTCGCCGCGGCGCTGACCGAGCGGACCGCGCTGGTGGTGGCCTCCGCGCCGTCCTACCCGCACGGCGTGATCGACCCCGTGGCACAGGTGGCCGCGGCGGCCGCCGAACGCGGCGTGCTGTGCCACGTCGACGCCTGCATCGGCGGCTGGTACCTGGGGCACCGGCGGCTGGCCGCCGACCTGCCCGCGCCGCCGCCGTTCGACCTCGCGGTGCCGGGCGTGACCTCGCTCTCCGTCGACCTGCACAAGTACGCCTACACACCGAAGGGCGCGTCGGTGCTGCTCTTCCGCGACGCGGAACTGCGGCGGCACGGCTGGTTCGCGCACGCGTCCTGGCCCGGCTACCCGGTGGTCAACGCGACCCTCCAGGGCACCAAGTCCGCCGGGCCGCTCGCCGCCGCGTGGGCGGTGCTGCGCCACGTCGGCACGGACGGCTACGTCGACCTCTCCCGCCGGGTGCACGCCGCGACCGCCCGACTCGTGGACGGGGTACGGCGGATCGAGGGGCTGCGGGTGCTGGGGGAGCCGGACGCCTCGCTGGTGGCGGTCGCCTCCGACGACCCGGCGGTGGACCCGTTCGTGGTCGGCGACGAGATGCGGCTGCGCGGCTGGTACCTCCAGCCGCAGCCGGCGTTCGCCGACTCCCCGGCCAACCTGCACCTGACGGTCACGGCGGCCGTCGCCGACCCCGAGCGGATCGGCGACCTGCTCGCCGAACTCGCCGCCGCGGTCGGGCGGGCCCGCGAACTCGGGCCGCCCCAGGTCGATCCGGCGCTGGTCGAACTGGCCGGCGCGCTCGACCCGCGCACGCTCGGCCCGGAGGAGGTCGCCCTCGCGCTGGCCGCCGCCGGGGTCGGTGCCGACGGCACCCTGCCCACGCGGATGGCGCCGGTCCTCGCGGTGCTCCAGGCCCTGCCGCCGGCCCTGACCGAACGCCTCCTGCCCGAGGTGGTCTCCCGCCTCTACGCGGGCTGACCCCCGGCGGCCCGGTCGGCGGGCCCCGGAGCACCCGCGGGCCGGCCGGGACACCGTGTGCCGGGGCGGACACCGCCGCGGCACCGTCGCCCCGGTCCGCATGACGGAGGCCGCCCCCGAGAGGCCGCCCCCGGCGGCCCTACGGTGCGGGGGTGTGCTCGGTGCGGGGCGCGGCCGCGCGCGGGGCGGTCTCGGTCACCCGGGTCAGCAGCGTCTTGAGGGTGCCCAGCTCCGCGGGGGACAGGTCGGCCGCCAGGTCGCGGTCCAGCTCCGAGACCCGGGCGTCGGCGCGTTCGAACAGGTCGCGGCCCTGGGGGGTGAGGCGGATCTCGATCAGGGTGCCGTGCATCGGGTGCGGGGTGCGCTCGACCAGGCCGCGGGCGGCCATCCGGCCCACCGTGCTGTTCATCGTCTGCGGGGTCACCTGGCACTGGCGGGCCAGCTCGGCGGAGGTGATGCCGTCGTGGTCGCTGAGGATGGTGAGCGCGGCCTGCTGCGCGGGCGTGATGCCGTACTCCCGCAGCACCTGCTCCTTGGCCTGCTGGGTGGCCTGTTCCGCGCGTTTGACGAAGGCCAGGAGCCGTGCCGAGTAGTGACCCATGCCGCGAGTCTAGCGATCCCCTCCCGTCAGCACGCGTTGTCTTATCAGCATGCTTACTGTTAACTGTCAGGGTGCGAACAGCGCGGCCATGCCGCGCCCCGCCGCGCCCGCGCCAGGCGCGCCCGGCGGGCCCGTACGCCCTCCTCCACGCAAGGGAGTCCACCATGAACGCTGCCGTCCGGCAGATCGCCAGCATCACCAGCGCCACGGCCCGCAGGGCGGTCGAGGCGGCCGTCGCCGCGGCCGAGGCCGCCGGCCAGACCTCCGCGATCGCGGTGGTCGACGCCACCGGCCAGCTCATCGCCTACACGCGGATGGACGGCGCCCCGGTGCAGGCCGCCCAGATCGCCCAGGACAAGGCGTACACCGCGGCCGGGTTCGGCATGCCCACCGGGCAGTGGCACGACCTCATGGCGGCCGACGCGCCGCTGGGCAGGGGCGCGGGCACCGCGGTGGACCGCCTGGTGCCGTTCGGCGGCGGCCTGCCGATCCGGGTGGACGACCGCACGATCGGTGGCATCGGGGTGTCCGGCGGTCACTGGAGTGACGACGACAAGGTCGCCCAGGCGGGTGCGGCGGTCGTCAACTGACCCTGCGTACACGGAAGTTGGGGAGAAGCCCGGGAAGCGCTCCCGGAAACGCCCTCGCCCGGGGCGGCGGCCCGGCAAAGGGCGCCGCCCCGGGCGAGGGGACGTTTCTGCAACGGCTGTACCGCCGGGCGGTCAGCCCTCTTCGTGCTGGACCGCGCGGCGGGCGTCCGCGTCGAGGACACCCCACGAGATCAGCTGCTCGGTCAGCACCGAGGGGGACTGGTCGTAGATGACCGCGAGGGTGCGCAGGTCGTCCTGGCGGATGGACAGCACCTTCCCGTTGTAGTCGCCGCGCTGGCTCTGGATCGTCGCGGCGTACCGCTGGAGGGGGCCGGCCTTCTCCGGCGGGACCTGGGACAGCCGCTCCAGGTCGAGCACCAGCTTCGGCGGCGGCTCGGCGGCACCGCCGGGGGTGGTCCCCGGCAGCAGCTCCTGCACCGGGACGCCGTAGAAATCGGCGAGCTCGGCGAGGCGCTGGACGGTCACGGCGCGGTCGCCGCGCTCGTAGGACCCCACGACCACTGCCTTCCAGCGGCCCTGGGACTTCTCCTCGACGCCGTGCAGGGACAGGCCCTGCTGCGTGCGGATGGCCCGGAGTTTTGCTCCGAGCTGCTTGGCGTAATCGCTGGACATATGGCTCCCCGGACGGAAACTCGGTGACTCACTGTGAGGTTACGCAGCGTAATCCGGGCTCGTCAAGCGGAAAGCCGCCGACCGGTGCCTGACCTGGGCCGTCCCGGTCGTTTGATACGGTGGGCGTGTTCTTCCAGACGTCCTTTAAGGCCCGTCCCGTGAGGCGGGGAAGGAGGTCCCCGACCCATGGTCGACGACCGCAGTGACATCAGCACGGGCCCGACGCCCGCCGCGAGCCCCCGGGCCGACGGCGCCGGCACCGCCCGCCCGGTGCTCGAAGGCCCCGACATCGCCCGGGTGCTCACCCGCATCGCCCACGAGATCGTCGAACGCGCCAAGGGCGCCGACGACGTGGTGCTCCTCGGCATCCCGACCCGCGGCGTCTTCCTCGCCCGCCGGCTCGCCGACAAGCTCGCCGAGATCACCGGCCGCGCCGCCCCCGTCGGCTCGCTCGACATCACCATGTACCGCGACGACCTGCGGCTGCACCCGCCGCGCGCGCTGGCCCGCACCGACATCCCCGGCGACGGGGTGGACGGCCGCCTCGTGGTCCTCGTCGACGACGTGCTCTTCTCCGGCCGCACCATCCGCGCCGCGCTCGACGCGCTCGGCGACATCGGCCGCCCCCGCGCGGTCCAGCTCGCCGTCCTGGTCGACCGCGGCCACCGCGAGCTGCCGATCCGCGCGGACTACGTCGGCAAGAACCTGCCCACCTCGCTGCGTGAGACCGTCAAGGTGCTGCTCGCCGAGGAGGACGGCCGCGACAGCGTGCTGCTCGGCCAGAAGGACCCCGGCCCGCGCGCGGGCCACGCCGCGGACGGTTAGCGCGCCCGCACCGGCCGCCGTACGCGCCCCGGCGCGGCCCGCGCCCGCATCCGCCGCGGGCGGCCGCCGCGGCGCGCCCCCGGCCCGGCCGCCGCGCCGGACCACGCGCCGCGCCGCCGCGCCCGCGCCCCCCACCGCCCGCACCGACCGAGCCCGCACGCCCGGCCGCCCGCACGGGTGCACACCCGCACCGCACCCGCACGGCCCGGCCGCCCAGCCACCGGAGTCCCCCGCATGAAGCGCCACCTGATCTCGGCCGCCGACCTCACCCGCGACGACGCCATCCTCGTGCTGGACACCGCCGAGGAGATGGCCCGCGTCGCCGACCGGCCGATCAAGAAGCTGCCGACCCTGCGCGGCCGCACCGTCGTGAACCTCTTCTTCGAGGACTCGACCCGCACCCGCATCTCCTTCGAGGCCGCCGCCAAGCGGCTGTCCGCGGACGTCATCAACTTCTCCGCCAAGGGCTCCTCGGTCTCCAAGGGCGAGTCCCTGAAGGACACCGCGCTGACGCTGGAGGCGATGGGCGCCGACGCGGTCGTCATCCGCCACCACTTCTCCGGCGCCCCGCACCGGCTGGCCACCTCCGGCTGGATCAACGCGTCGGTGGTCAACGCGGGCGACGGCACCCACGAGCACCCCACCCAGGCGCTGCTGGACGCGCTGACCATGCGCCGCCACCTGTCGGGCGTCGGCCGCGACCTCGAAGGCCGCCGCATCACGATCGTCGGCGACGTGCTGCACAGCAGGGTCGCCCGCTCCAACGTGCTGCTGCTCACCACCCTGGGCGCCGAGGTCACCCTGGTCGCGCCACCGACGCTGCTGCCGATCGGCGTCGAGACCTGGCCCTGCCGGGTCTCCTACGACCTGGACGCGGTGCTCGCCACGTCCGACGCGGTGATGATGCTGCGGGTGCAGCGCGAGCGGATGAACGCCGCCTTCTTCCCCACCGAGCGCGAGTACGCCCGCCGCTACGGCCTGGACGGGCTGCGGATGGCGGCGCTGCCCGAGCACGCGATCGTCATGCACCCCGGCCCGATGAACCGCGGCATGGAGATCACCGCCGAGGTCGCCGACTCGCCCCGCTGCACCGCCGTCGAGCAGGTCGCCAACGGCGTCAGCACCCGGATGGCCGTGCTCTACCTGCTGCTCGGCGGCTCGGAGCCGGCGATCGCCCCGGCCGCCCGTCCCGACAACACCCCGGCCGCCCCGGCCGCCCCGGCCGTTCCGGACACCCCGACCGCCGTGGAACCCGCGGGCCCCGACACCGAAGCCGCACGTACCGAGGAGAACAAGTAACGATGGGCAAGATCCTTATCCGCGGTGCACGACTGCTCGGCGGCGAGGCCCGGGACGTCCTGATCGACGGCGAGACCGTCGCCGAGGTCGGCACCGGGCTCAGCGCCGAGGGCGCCGACGTCGTCCAGGGCGCGGACCACGTCCTGCTGCCCGGCCTGGTCGACCTGCACACCCACCTGCGCGAGCCCGGCCGCGAGGACTCCGAGACGGTGCTCACCGGCACCCGCGCCGCGGCCGTCGGCGGGTACACCGCCGTGCACGCCATGGCCAACACCTTCCCGGTCGCCGACACGGCCGGCGTCGTCGAGCAGGTCTGGCGGCTCGGCAAGGAGTCCGGCTACTGCGACGTGCAGCCGGTCGGCGCGGTCACCGTCGGCCTGGAGGGCAGGCAGCTCGCCGAGCTGGGCGCGATGGCCGACTCCGCCGCCCGGGTGCGGGTCTTCTCCGACGACGGCAAGTGCGTGGACGACGCGGTGATCATGCGCCGCGCGCTGGAGTACGTGAAGGCGTTCGGCGGCGTCGTCGCCCAGCACGCCCAGGAGCCCCGGCTGACCGAGGGCGCCCAGATGAACGAGGGCACCGTCTCCGGCGAGCTGGGGCTGACCGGCTGGCCCGCGGTGGCCGAGGAGTCGATCATCGCCCGCGACGTGCTGCTCGCCGCGCACGTCGGCTCCCGCGTGCACATCTGCCACCTGTCCACGGCCGGCTCGGTCGAGATCGTCCGCTGGGCGAAGTCCAAGGGCTGGGACGTCACCGCCGAGGTCACCCCGCACCACCTGCTGCTCACCGACGAGCTGGTGCGCAGCTACGACCCCGTCTACAAGGTCAACCCGCCGCTGCGCACCGAGGCCGACGTGATGGCGCTGCGCGAGGCGCTCGCCGACGGCACCATCGACTGCGTCGCCACCGACCACGCCCCGCACCCGCACGAGGACAAGGACTGCGAGTGGTCCGCGGCCGCCATGGGGATGGTCGGCCTGGAGACCGCGCTGTCGGTGGTGCAGCACACCATGGTCGACACCGGGCTGCTGGACTGGGCCGGTGTCGCCGACCGGATGTCGGCGCGGCCCGCCGCGATCGGGCGGCTCGAAGGACACGGCCGGCCGGTCGCGGTCGGCGAGCCCGCCAACCTGGTGCTGGTCGATCCCGCATACCGTGGAACCGTCAACCCCGCGGACTTCGCCTCCCGCAGCCGCAACACCCCCTACGAGGGGCGCGAGCTGCCCGGCCGGGTCATCGCGACCTTCCTGCGGGGCCGTGCGACGGTCATGGACGGGAAGCTCACGTGACGACTCTGACAGCGCTGGCGGCCACGGCCGCCGAGGGCGGCAAGCACTCCGCGAAGGTCACCCACTGGTCGGACCGGCTCGGCTGGATCGTCGGGCTCGCCCTGGTGATCGGCCTGGTCTACTGGCTGATGCGGCAGGGCTGGCAGTGGCGCCGCACCCTCCAGGGCGGCCTGCCCGAGCTGCCGCCCGCCCCCGAGGACCCCGCCGAACTGGGCGAGCCGCTGCTCGTCATGGACGGCCGCTACCACGGCTCCACCACCGCCGGGCAGTGGCTGGACCGGATCGTCGCGCACGGACTGGGCGTCCGCAGCCGGGCCCGGCTGACCCTGACCGCGCGCGGCCTGCTGGTCGAGCGCACCGGCGCCCCCGGCTTCCTGGTACCGGTCGACGCGCTGCGTGGCGCCCGACTGGACCAGGCCATCGCCGGGAAGGTGCTGCCCGAGGGCGGCCTGCTCGTCGTCACCTGGGAGCACGGCGGCACCCTGATCGACTCCGGCTTCCGCTCCGAGCACGCCGCCGAGCACCCGGCCTGGGCCGAGGCGGTCACCGGGCTGAGCGGCGAACGGGCCGTTGAATTCACCACCGAAAAGGAAGGCGCACGATGACGACCTCCACCCGGGCGGCCACCGCGCCCGCCGTTCTCGTCCTGGAGGACGGCCGCATCTTCCGCGGCCGCGCCTACGGGGCCGTGGGGGAGACCTTCGGCGAGGCCGTGTTCTCCACCGGCATGACCGGCTACCAGGAGACCCTGACCGACCCCTCCTACCACCGCCAGGTCGTCGTCATGACCGCCCCGCACGTGGGCAACACCGGCGTCAACGACGACGACCCCGAGTCACGCCGGATCTGGGTGGCCGGGTACGTGGTGCGCGACCCCGCCCGCGTCCCGTCCAACTGGCGCTCCCGGCGCTCGCTGGACGACGAGCTGTCCGCCCAGGGCGTGGTCGGCATCAGCGGCATCGACACCCGCGCGCTCACCCGCCACCTGCGCGAGCGCGGCGCGATGCGCGTCGGCATCTTCTCCGGGCCGGCGCTCGCCGCCGGCGCGGGAGGCGCCGACGACGACGCGCTGCTGGCCCGGGTCCGCCAGGCCCCCGAGATGGCCGGCGCCGACCTGTCCGCCGAGGTCGCCACCGCCGAGCCGTACACCGTCCCGGCGATCGGCACCAAGCGCTTCACGGTGGCCGCCCTCGACCTCGGCATCAAGGGCATGACCCCGCACCGCATGGCCGAGCGCGGCATCGAGGTGCACGTGCTGCCCGCCACCGCCACCGTCGAGGAGGTCTACGCGGCCGCGCCCGACGGGGTGTTCCTGTCCAACGGCCCCGGCGACCCCGCCACCGCCGACCTCACCGTCATCCAGGCGGTCCTGGAGCGCGGCACCCCGCTGTTCGGGATCTGCTTCGGCAACCAGTTGCTCGGCCGCGCCCTCGGCTTCGGCACCTACAAGCTCAAGTACGGCCACCGCGGCATCAACCAGCCGGTGCAGGACCGTTCCACCGGCAAGGTCGAGGTGACCGCGCACAACCACGGCTTCGCCGTCGACGCCCCGCTCGACCAGGTCAGCGACACCCCCTACGGGCGCGCCGAGGTCAGCCACGTCTGCCTCAACGACGACGTGGTGGAGGGGCTGCGGCTGCTCGACAAGCCGGCCTTCAGCGTCCAGTACCACCCCGAGGCGGCCGCGGGCCCGCACGACGCCGCGTACCTGTTCGACCGCTTCGTTTCCCTGATGGAGGGCCAGCGTGCCTAAGCGCACCGATATCCAGTCCGTCCTGGTCATCGGCTCCGGCCCGATCGTCATCGGCCAGGCCGCGGAGTTCGACTACTCCGGCACGCAGGCGTGCCGCGTCCTGAAGGCCGAGGGCCTGCGGGTCATCCTGGTCAACTCCAACCCCGCCACGATCATGACCGACCCGGAGATCGCCGACGCCACGTACGTCGAGCCGATCACCCCCGAGTACGTCGAGAAGATCATCGCCAAGGAGCGGCCCGACGCGCTGCTGCCCACCCTCGGCGGCCAGACCGCGCTGAACACCGCGATCGCGCTGCACGAGAGCGGTGTGCTCGCCGCGCACGACGTGGAGCTGATCGGCGCCAACGTCGAGGCCATCCACAAGGGCGAGGACCGCGACCTGTTCAAGGGCGTGGTCGCCGCCGTCCGGGAGAAGATCGGCCACGGCGAGTCCGCCCGCTCGGTGATCTGCCACTCCATGGACGACGTGCTCGCCGGTGTCGACACCCTCGGCGGCTACCCCGTGGTGGTCCGGCCCTCCTTCACCATGGGCGGCGCCGGCTCCGGCTTCGCCCACGACGAGGACGAGCTGCGCCGGATCGCCGGCCAGGGCCTGACGCTCTCGCCGACCACCGAGGTGCTCCTGGAGGAGTCCATCCTCGGCTGGAAGGAGTACGAGCTGGAGCTGATGCGCGACAAGCACGACAACGTGGTGGTCGTCTGCTCCATCGAGAACTTCGACCCGATGGGCGTGCACACCGGCGACTCGATCACCGTCGCGCCCGCCATGACGCTCACCGACCGCGAGTACCAGATCCTGCGCGACATCGGCATCGCGGTCATCCGCGAGGTCGGCGTGGACACCGGCGGCTGCAACATCCAGTTCGCGGTGAACCCCGAGGACGGCCGGGTCATCGTGATCGAGATGAACCCCCGGGTCTCGCGCTCCTCCGCGCTCGCCTCCAAGGCCACCGGCTTCCCGATCGCGAAGATCGCCGCCCGGCTCGCCGTCGGCTACACCCTCGACGAGATCCCCAACGACATCACCGAGCAGACCCCCGCCTCCTTCGAACCCACCCTGGACTACGTGGTGGTGAAGGTCCCGCGGTTCGCCTTCGAGAAGTTCCCGGCCGCCGACTCCAGCCTCACCACCACCATGAAGTCCGTGGGCGAGGCGATGGCCATCGGCCGCAACTTCACCGAGGCGCTGAACAAGGCGCTGCGCTCGCTGGAGCGCAAGGGCTCGCAGTTCGACTTCGCCACCCCGGTCGACCCGGCCGCCAAGGACGACCTGCTGGCCACCGCGGGCGTGCCCACCGACGGCCGGATCAACACCGTGATGACCGCGATCCGGGCCGGCGCCACCGCACAGGAGGTCTTCGACGCCACGAGGATCGACCCGTGGTTCGTCGACCAGCTCTTCCTCATCAAGGAGATCGCCGACGAGCTGGCCGCCGCCGACCGGCTCGACCCGCTGCTGCTCGCCGACGCCAAGCGGCACGGCTTCTCCGACGCACAGATCGCCGCGATCCGCGGCCTGCGCGAGGACGTCGTCCGCGAGGTCCGGCACACCCTCGGCGTCCGCCCGGTCTACAAGACGGTCGACACCTGCGCCGCCGAGTTCGCCGCCCGCACGCCGTACTTCTACTCCTCCTACGACGAGGAGTCCGAGGTCGCGCCGCGCACCCGCCCGGCGGTGATCATCCTGGGCTCCGGGCCCAACCGGATCGGCCAGGGCATCGAGTTCGACTACTCCTGCGTGCACGCCTCCTTCGCGCTGCACGACGCCGGGTACGAGACCGTGATGGTCAACTGCAACCCCGAGACCGTCTCCACCGACTACGACACCTCCGACCGGCTCTACTTCGAGCCGCTCACCCTGGAGGACGTGCTGGAGATCGTGCACGCCGAGACCCTCGCCGGTCCGGTCGCGGGCGTGGTCGTGCAGCTCGGCGGGCAGACCCCGCTCGGCCTCGCCCAGGCGCTCAAGGACAACGGCGTGCCCGTCGTCGGCACCTCGCCCGAGGCGATCCACCTCGCCGAGGACCGCGGCGCGTTCGGCCGGGTGCTCGCGGAGGCGGGCCTGCCCGCGCCCAAGCACGGCACCGCCACCTCCTTCCCCGGCGCGAAGGCCATCGCCGACGAGATCGGCTACCCGGTGCTGGTCCGCCCCTCCTACGTGCTCGGCGGCCGCGGCATGGAGATCGTCTACGACGAGACCCGGCTGGCCGCGTACATCGCCGAGTCCACCGAGATCAGCCCGACCCGGCCGGTGCTGGTCGACCGGTTCCTCGACGACGCCATCGAGATCGACGTCGACGCCCTCTACGACGGCCACGAGCTGTACCTCGGCGGCGTCATGGAGCACATCGAGGAGGCCGGCATCCACTCCGGCGACTCCGCGTGCGCGCTGCCGCCGATCACGCTGGGCGGCCACGACATCAAGCGGCTGCGCGCCTCCACCGAGGCGATCGCCGCGGGCGTCGGGGTGCGCGGGCTGATCAACATCCAGTTCGCGCTGGCCGGGGACATCCTCTACGTGCTGGAGGCCAACCCGCGCGCCTCGCGCACCGTGCCCTTCACCTCCAAGGCGACCGCCGTGCCGCTGGCCAAGGCGGCCGCCCGGATCTCGCTCGGCGCCACCGTCGCCGAACTGCGCGCCGAGGGGCTGCTGCCGGCCACCGGCGACGGCGGCACCCTGCCGCTGGACGCGCCCATCTCCGTGAAGGAGGCGGTGCTGCCCTGGAGCCGCTTCCGCGACCCGCAGGGCCGCGGCGTGGACACCATCCTCGGCCCGGAGATGCGCTCCACCGGCGAGGTCATGGGCATCGACGCCGTCTTCGGCACCGCCTACGCCAAGTCCCAGGCCGGCGCGTACGGCGCACTGCCCACCAAGGGGCGCGCCTTCGTCTCGGTCGCCAACCGGGACAAGCGGGCGCTGATCTTCCCGGCGCGGGCGCTGATCGAGCACGGCTTCGAGCTGCTGGCCACCTCCGGCACCGCGGAGGTGCTGCGCCGCAACGGCATCGAGGCCCGGGTGGTGCGCAAGCAGAGCGAGGGCACCGGACCGGACGGCGAGCCCACCGTGGTCACCCTCATCCACGAGGGCGAGGTCGACCTCATCGTCAACACGCCGTTCGGCACCGGCGGCCGGCTCGACGGCTACGACATCCGCACGGCCGCGGTCGCGCGCGGCGTGCCGTGCCTGACCACCGTCCAGGCGCTGGCGGCCGCCGTGCAGGGCATCGACGCGCTGACCCGCGGCGACATCGGGGTGCGCTCGCTCCAGGACCACGCGGCCGCGCTGGCGCAGGCCCGGGCGGAGTAGCCGGCGCGGGCCCGGGCGAGACAAGGGCGCCCCGGGGGGAGCGGGCCCCGTGGGCCGGTGTCCGCGGGCCCCGCGCCTCACGGGCGTGTGTCCGGGCCACCGGCCGGCGGCCCGGACCCACGCGCGGCTCCCCCCGAGTCCCCGGGGGGCACCGCCGTCCCCGGTCCGCGTCACGAGCCGGACCCGCGCGGTTCCCCCCGCGCCCCTGACGGGCGCGTCCCTCCTACGAACGAAAGCGATCCATGTACGCCCTCTTCTTTCGGCTGGTGTTCCGGCGGATGGACGCCGAGAAGGCGCACCACCTGGCCTTCCGCTGGATCCGGCTGGCCGCACGGGTGCCGGTGCTGCGGACGTTCGCCGCGGCGGCGCTGGCGCCGCGGTACGAGAGCCTGCGCACCGAGGCGCTGGGGCTGCGCATGCACGGCCCGTTCGGCCTGGCCGCCGGGTTCGACAAGAACGCGGTCGCCATCGACGGGATGGCGATGCTCGGCTTCGGCCACGTGGAGGTCGGCACCGTCACCGGGCAGCCGCAGCCCGGCAACCCGCCGAAGCGGCTGTTCCGGCTGGTCGCCGACCGCGCGCTGATCAACCGGATGGGCTTCAACAACGACGGGTCGGCGGCGGTGGCGGCCCGCCTCGCCACGCGCAGGAAGGTCTTCCGCACCACCGTCGGGGTCAACATCGGCAAGACCAAGGCCGTCGCCGAGCAGGACGCGATCGCGGACTACGTGACCTCGACCGAGCGGCTGGCCGAGCACGCCGACTACCTCGTGGTGAACGTGTCCTCGCCGAACACCCCCGGCCTGCGCGACCTCCAGGCCACCTCGGCGCTGCGCCCGCTGCTCACCGCGGTGCGCGAGGCCGCCGACCGCAGCGTCACCACCCGCCGGGTGCCGCTGCTGGTGAAGATCGCCCCCGACCTCGCGGACGAGGACGTCGACGCGGTCGCCGACCTGGCGGTCGAGCTGGGCCTGGACGGCATCATCGCCACCAACACCACCATCGGCCGGGAGGGGCTGCGCTCCGACCCGGCGCTGACCGCGGAGACCGGCGGGCTGTCCGGCGCGCCGCTGAAGGCCCGCTCGCTGGAGGTGCTGCGCCGGCTCCACCGGCGGGTGGGCGGCCGGGTGACGCTGGTCGGCGTCGGCGGTGTCGAGGACGCCGAGGACGCCTGGCAGCGCATCCTCGCCGGCGCGACCCTGGTGCAGGGGTACACCGCCTTCATCTACCGCGGCCCGTTCTGGATGCGCGGCATGCACAAGGGGCTGGCCGCGCGGCTGGCCGCGAGCCCGTACGCCACCCTCGCCGACGCGGTCGGCGCGGAGTCCCGGAAGGTGACCACATGACCGGCAGCACCACCCCGCAGCCCGCCCCGGACAGCGCGGCCGGGCACCCGGAGCCCTTCGGCGTCCGGCTGCGCCGGGCGATGGACACCCGCGGGCCGCTGTGCGTCGGCATCGACCCGCACGCCGGCCTGCTCACCGGCTGGGGCCTGCCCGACGACCCGGCCGGCCTGGAGCGCTTCGCGCTGACCGTGGTGGACGCGCTGGGCGGGCACACCGCGGTGTTCAAACCGCAGTCCGCCTTCTTCGAGCGGTTCGGCTCGCGCGGGGTGGCGGTGCTGGAGAAGGCGGTGGCCCGGGCCCGGGAGGCGGGCGCGCTGGTGGTGATGGACGCCAAGCGCGGCGACATCGGCTCCACCATGGCCGCGTACGCGGCGACCTACTTCGACCCGGCCTCCCCGCTGTTCAGCGACGCGCTGACGGTCAGCCCGTTCCTGGGCTTCGGGTCGCTGCGCCCGGCGCTGGACGCCGCCGAGGCGTCGGGCGGGGGCGTGTTCGTGCTGGCGCTGACCTCCAACCCGGAGGGCGGCCAGGTGCAGCGGGCGGCCTCGGCCGACGGCCGGTCGGTGGCGCAGGTGATGCTGGACGCGGTCGCGGCGGAGAACGCGGGCGCGGCGCCGCTGGGGTCGGTCGGCGCGGTGGTCGGGGCGACGCTCGCGGAGGCGGGCGCGGACCTGGCGGTGGGCGGCCCGCTGCTGGCCCCCGGCGTCGGCGCGCAGGGCGCGACCCCCGCGGACCTGCCGGCGCTCTTCGGCCCGGCGCTGCCGAACGTGCTGCCGAGCGTCAGCCGCGACGTGCTGCGGCACGGACCGGACCCGGCTGCTTTGTTGAAATCAGTACGAGCATATGCTGACCAGGTCCGCGCGGCGGTGCGCGGCGCCGTCGAATCGGGCGGTATTGCCGGCGGCTAATCGGGTGGGAAAACGGCCGAAAAAAGGGCCGCTTTCAACAACCGGGTCCATTGACGCCGAAACCTGTTCCGGTATGTCCCGTATATCCCGCGGGATCGAGTCTGACCAGGACTTTTCATCTGTTCTCGCTGACTTGGGCCGCCGGGACCGCTAGTCTCCGACAGGAGCGCGCCGCCCAGGTGCGCCGCAGGTCGACCGGTGCCTCCGGCCGGCCCGTACTCCCTATCCGATTGATCTACATCCGAGGTGACGTAGGCGTGGCTCTTCCGCCCCTTACCCCTGAACAGCGCGCTGCCGCGCTCGAAAAGGCCGCCGCGGCTCGCCGGGAGCGCGCCGAGGTCAAGAACCGGCTCAAGCACTCCGGCGCCAGCCTGCACGAGGTCATCAAGCAGGGCCAGGAGAACGATGTCATCGGCAAGATGAAGGTCTCCGCCCTCCTCGAGTCCCTTCCCGGCGTCGGCAAGGTCCGCGCCAAGCAGATCATGGAGCGGCTCGGCATCTCCGAGAGCCGCCGGGTGCGCGGCCTGGGTTCCAACCAGATCGCTTCCCTGGAACGTGAGTTCGGCGGCGCCCCCGCCTAGGGGCGTTTCCCGCACGTCCCGGCTCATGTCCTGGACCCGCGCCGTCCGCCGTCCCAGGTCGGGCGGCGCTGTCCGCCGGACGAGGCGGTGACTCCGGTTCCCGCCGCTCTCGGGAACCGGGGATAATCGCTCCATGAGTTCTCCAGCCTCACCGGGGCCGGCCAAGCCCCTCGCCTCGCAGGGGGCTTCCCCGGCCGCCCCGGTCAGACATCCGCGGCTGACCGTGCTCTCCGGCCCCTCAGGGGTCGGCAAGAGTACGGTCGTCGCCCATCTGCGCGCCTCCCACCCCGAGGTGTGGCTCTCGGTGTCCGCCACCACCCGCAGACCCCGCCCCGGCGAACGCGACGGGGTGCAGTACCACTTCGTCGACGACGACGAGTTCGACAAGCTCGTGGCCAACGGCGAACTGCTGGAGTGGGCCGAGTTCGCCGGCAACCGGTACGGCACGCCGCGGCGCGCCGTGCTCGACCGGCTCGCCGCCGGTGCGCCCGTGCTGCTGGAGATCGACCTGCAGGGCGCGCGGCTGGTGCGGACCTCGATGCCGGAGGCGCACCTCGTCTTCCTCGCCCCGCCGAGCTGGGACGAACTGGTCCGCCGGCTCACCGGGCGCGGCACCGAGTCGCCCGAGGTGATCGAGCGGCGGCTCGCGGTCGCCAGGGTCGAACTGGCGGCGGAGTCCGAGTTCGACGAGACGCTTGTCAACACCTCCGTCGAGGATGTAGCACGTGAGCTGCTAGCCTTGATGAACATCGGGTGACCTCGCACCGCACCGCGCGAGCGCCCCGCAGCGAGCCCCCGGTCCGGGGGCGTCGTCCAGAAGTCCTTCCACAAGTAGGGGTAGGTAGAGCGTGTCCTCTTCCATCACCACGCCCGAGGGCATCATCAACCCGCCGATCGACGAGCTGCTCGAAGCCACCGACTCCAAGTACAGCCTGGTGATCTACGCCGCCAAGCGTGCCCGCCAGATCAACGCGTACTACTCCCAGCTCGGCGAGGGCCTGCTGGAGTACGTCGGCCCCCTGGTGGACACCCACGTCCACGAGAAGCCGCTCTCCATCGCGCTGCGCGAGATCAACGCCGGCCTGCTGACCTCCGAGGCCGTCGAGGCGCCGCCCACCCAGTGAGCCGAAGGGCGCGCCGGTGTCGGGAGGGAGAGCGGGCGCGGGTCCCGAGGTGACGAGGGACCCGGCACGATCGACCCGCGACACCGGGTCCGAGCGCCCGGAGGCAAGGGGATGGCGGTGCCGAGGCACTGCGCAGGGCCCGGCGGGACGACCGCCGGGCCCGTGGTGTGTCATGGGGTGGTGCCCTCGACCGGGCACGGCAGGGTGACGGCGCGGCGGAGCGGAGCAGGCATGGGCAGGCCACAGGTCGTACTGGGTGTCAGCGGCGGCATCGCCGCGTACAAGGCGTGCGAGCTGCTGCGCCGGCTCACCGAGTCCGGTCACGACGTGCAGGTGGTGCCCACGGACGCCGCGCTGCACTTCGTCGGCGAGGCCACCTGGGCCGCGCTGTCCGGCCGGCCCGTCTCCACCCGGGTCTGGGACGGCGTCGAGAACGTCCCCCACGTGCGGATCGGGCAGCACGCCGACCTCGTGGTGGTCGCGCCCGCCACCGCCGACCTGCTCGCCCGGGCCGCGCACGGCCTCGCCGACGACCTGCTGACCAGCACCCTGCTGACCGCCCGCTGCCCGGTGGTCTTCGCGCCCGCCATGCACACCGAGATGTGGGAGCACCCCGCCACCCGGGAGAACGTCGCCACGCTGCGCCGCCGCGGCGCCGTGGTCATCGAGCCGGCCGTCGGCCGGCTCACCGGGGTGGACACCGGCAAGGGGCGGCTGCCCGACCCGGACGAGATCTTCCAGGTCTGCCGCCGCACCCTCGCGCGGGGCACCGCCGCGCCGGACCTCGCCGGGCGGCACGTCGTCATCAGCGCCGGGGGCACCCGCGAACCGCTCGACCCGGTGCGCTTCCTCGGCAACCGCTCCTCAGGCAAGCAGGGGTACGCCCTGGCGCGTACCGCCGTCGCGCGCGGGGCGCGGGTCACCCTGGTGGCCGCCCACACCGACGCGCTGGCCGACCCGGCCGGCGCCGACGTGGTGCCCGTGGGCACCGCCGAGGAGCTGCGCGCGGCTGTGCTCAAGGCCGCCGCCGACGCCGACGCGGTGGTGATGGCCGCGGCTGTCGCCGACTTCCGCCCGGCCGCGTACGCCACCAGCAAGATCAAGAAGAGCGACGACGGCGCCGGGCCCGCCCCGGTCGAGCTGGTCCGCAACCCCGACGTACTCGCCGAGCTGTCGGCGCACCGCGCCCGGCCCGGCCAGGTCGTCGCGGGCTTCGCCGCCGAGACCGACGACGTGCTGGCCAACGGCCGGGCGAAGCTCGCCCGCAAGGGGTGCGACCTGCTGGTGGTCAACGAGGTCGGCGGCGGCAAGGCGTTCGGCACCGACGACAACGAAGCGGTGGTCCTGGGCGCCGACGGCAGCGCCACCCCGGTGCCGCACGGCCCGAAGGAGGCGCTGGCCGACCAGGTCTGGGACCTGGTCGCCGCCCGCCTGGACGCCGGCGCGCGCGACTGAGCGGCCGGGGCCGGGAGACCGGGACACGGATACCGAGCGGCCGGGCGCCGGGACCGGGCTCACCGCGCCCGGCGGTCACGGACGGTCGGCGGCGGGCCGCGCCCGACCGTCCGCGGATCTGTGAACAACCGGTGAAATCCGGCCACGTCGCGGTCGGCCCGCCCGGCTCGCCCGCGAGCCCGCATGTCCGCGGCCCCACCCCGCCGCCACCAGCGGTCTTCCGCCCGCGTGGCGGTGGACACGAACGGCTGGCGAACGGGCGACGGGGGGACGAGTAGTGGACATCGGGGTGCAGGGTGTGGCATATCCAAAGAGCGAGATGCCTGGTCCGTGCCCGGGACGCTCACGCTAAGCTAGCCGCGGAGCGCCGGGCGCAGCCCTGCGCACTCCACCGAGCTCGAGCCAGCAGCCGCTGCAACCCCAGGGAGCGATGTGTCCCGCCGTCTGTTCACTTCGGAGTCCGTGACCGAAGGTCACCCCGACAAGATCGCTGACCAGATCAGCGACACCATCCTCGACGCCCTGCTCACCGCCGACCCGACCTCCCGGGTGGCCGTCGAGACGCTGATCACCACCGGTCAGGTGCACGTCGCGGGTGAGGTCACCACGACCGCGTACGCCGACATCGCCTCGCTGGTGCGCGGGAAGATCCTGGAGATCGGCTACGACTCCTCGAAGAAGGGCTTCGACGGCGCGTCGTGCGGCGTCTCCGTGTCGATCGGCGCGCAGTCGCCCGACATCGCCCAGGGCGTCGACACCGCCTACGAGAAGCGGGTCGAGGGCGGCGAGGCCGACGAGGACGAGCTGAACAAGCAGGGCGCCGGCGACCAGGGCCTGATGTTCGGGTACGCCTCCGACGAGACGCCCGAGCTGATGCCGCTGCCGATCACGCTGGCGCACCGCCTGTCCAAGCGGCTCACCGAGGTCCGCAAGAACGGCACCATCCCCTACCTGCGGCCCGACGGCAAGACCCAGGTCACCATCGAGTACGACGGCGACAAGGCGGTCCGGCTCGACACCGTCGTCGTCTCCTCGCAGCACGCCTCCGACATCGACCTGGAGTCGCTGCTCACCCCCGACATCCGCGAGTTCGTCGTGGAGGTCGAGCTGAAGGCCCTGCTCGACGAGGGCATCAAGCTCGACACCGACGGCTACCGGCTGCTGGTCAACCCGACCGGGCGGTTCGAGATCGGCGGCCCGATGGGCGACGCGGGTCTGACCGGCCGGAAGATCATCATCGACACCTACGGCGGCATGGCCCGCCACGGCGGCGGCGCCTTCTCGGGCAAGGACCCGTCCAAGGTGGACCGCTCCGCGGCGTACGCGATGCGCTGGGTCGCCAAGAACGTGGTGGCCGCGCGGCTCGCGTCGCGCTGCGAGGTCCAGGTCGCGTACGCGATCGGCAAGGCCGAGCCGGTCGGTCTGTTCGTCGAGACCTTCGGCACCGCGAACATCGAGGTCGAGAAGATCGAGCAGGCCATCGGCGAGGTCTTCGACCTGCGCCCCGCCGCGATCATCCGCGACCTGGACCTGCTGCGGCCGATCTACGCCCAGACCGCCGCCTACGGCCACTTCGGCCGTGAGCTGGACGACTTCACCTGGGAGAAGACCGACCGGGTCGACGCCCTGCGCGCCGCGGTCGGCCTCTGACCGTTCCGGCCCCCGGAGCAGGGTTCCCGTCGTCCTGCGGCGGCCGGTGGCTCGTCTCCCAGTTCCCCGCGTCCCCCTGGGGCCGGTTCCGTCCGCGGAGCACGGCACCCGTCCAGGGGCGCGGGGAACCGTGCGCTCGGCCCGACATCCGCCGGTGGTCCGGCAACGGCGGCGGCCGTCCCTTCGGGTCGGGGGCGACCCGCGCCACGACCAACGCCGTCGAGCCCCCGGTCGGCGCCGTGGTGTCGTAGGTGTCTGGTAGGAATCACAAGGTGAGCGGCGACGAGGGACCCGGGCGGGAGGGGGCGGCCGAACCGCCGGAGGCGGGCGGCGGGGAGCAGCTCGCCCTGATCCGGGACACGGTCCGCAAGGCGAAGCAGCCGCGCGCGAAGCCGCGCACCTGGCGCGGGGCCGCCCTCGCCGACGGCCTGCCCGTCGCCCGGGTGCTGGTCGACAAGGGCCTGGTCCACCTCGACCAGTTCTTCGACTACGCCGTGCCCGCCGCCATGGACGCCGACGCCCAGCCCGGCGTCCGGGTCCGGGTCCGGTTCGGCGCGCGCGTGGTCAAGGGCCGCCGCGAGGGCGGCACCCTCCACGACGGCTTCGTGGTCGAGCGCCGCGCCGACAGCGACTACGCCGGCCCGCTCGCCCCGCTCGCGCAGGTGCTGTCCACCGAGCCCGTGCTCACCGAGCCGCTGCTGCGGCTGTGCCGCCAGGTCGCCGACCGCTACGCGGGCGCGCTCGCCGACGTGGTGCAGCTCGCGGTGCCGCCCCGGATGGCCCGGGCCGAGCGCGACCCCTCGCCCGACCCCCTCCCCACTCCCGCGGCGCCCCCGCCCGCGACCTGGTCCCGCTACGCCACCGGCCCCGCCTACCTCCAGGCCCTCGCCCGCGGCGACACCCCCCGCGCGGTGTGGCTCGCGCTGCCCGGACCGCACTGGCCGCGCGAGCTGGCCACGGTACTGGCGACCGCGCTCGCCGCCGGCCGCGGCGCGCTCGCCGTGCTGCCCGACGGGCGCAGCGCCGCGCGCGTCGACGCGGCCCTCACCGACCTGCTCGGTCCGGGCCACCACGTCCTGCTCACCGCCGACGCCGGACCCGAGGAGCGCTACCGGCGCTGGCTCGCGGTCAGCCGCGGCAGCGTCAAGGTGGTGGTCGGCACCCGGGCGGCGATGTTCGCCCCCGTCGCCGACCTCGGGCTGGTGGCCCTGTGGGACGACGGTGACTCCAGCCACGCCGAGCCGCACGCCCCGCAGCCGCACGCCCGCGACGTACTGCTGCTGCGCGCCCGCGAGGAGCGCACGGCGTTCCTGCTCGGCGGGATCACCACCACCGTCGAGGGCGCGCAGCTCGTGGACAGCGGCTGGGCGCTGCCGCTGGCCGCCGCCCGAGACCGGGTACGCGCTGCCGCACCGCTGGTCCGCACGGTCGGAGACCTGGACCAGGCACGGGACGAGGCGGCCCGCGCGGCGCGGCTGCCGTCGCTGGCGTGGCAGGTGACCCGTGACGCGCTCGCCCGCGGGCCGGTGCTGGTGCAGGTGCCGCGGCGCGGCTACGTCCCCCGGCTCGGCTGCGACACCTGCCGGGCGCCGGCCCGGTGCGCGGCCTGTGCCGGGCCGCTGGAGGTGCGCGAGGAGGGCGGCACACCCGCGTGCGGGTGGTGTGGGCGGCCGGCGGCGGACTGGCACTGCCAGGAGTGCGGGGGCTTCCGGCTGCGGGCCCGGGTGGTGGGGGCGCGGCGGACGGCGGAGGAACTGGGCCGCGCCTTCCCCCGGGTGCCGGTGCGGACGTCGGGGCGGGACACCGTGCTGGCCACGGTCGGCGGCGCCCCCGCGCTGGTGATCGCCACGCCCGGGGCCGAGCCGGTCGCGGAGGAGGGCTACGCGGCGGCGCTGCTGCTGGACGGCTGGGCGCTGCTGGGCCGCCCGGACCTGCGCGCGGCCGAGGAGGCGCTGCGGCGGTGGGCCCTGGCCGCGGCGCTGGTCCGGCCGGCGGGGGAGGGCGGCACCGTCGTGGTGCTGGCCGAGCCGACGCTGCGGCCGGTGCAGGCGCTGGTGCGGTGGGATCCGGCGGGGCACGCCGTGCGGGAGCTGGCGGAGCGCGCGGAGCTGAGGTTCCCGCCGGTGGCGCGGATGGCGGCGGTGTCGGGGCCGCCGGCCGCGGTGGCGGAGTTCGTCGACCTCGTCCGCCTGCCCGAGGGCACCGATCAGCTCGGCCCCGTGCCGGTGCGGCGCCCCGCCGGCACCGAGCCCTGGGAGCGCCTGCTCTTCCGGGTGCCCCCGGGTTCCGGCGCGGCGCTCGCCGCCGCGCTCAAGGCCGGCCGGATCGCCCGTGCCGCCCGCTCCGGCCCCACCGCCCCCCTCCAGCTCCGCATGGACCCCCCGGACATCGGCTAGCCCCTGCGGCGTCCCTCCCACCACCACGCTGCCCCTCGCGGAAGGCGTTCCCCCACGGACGCTCGGGGGGTGCCGATGTGGAAGGTGTTCGCCCGAGGGTGTTCGGGTGTGCCGTTGTGGAAGGCGTTCCCCCACGGGCGCTCGGGGGGCGTCGTCGCGGAAGACGTTCCCCAAAGGGCGCGGGGAACTGCGCGACCAGCCCGCCACCGGCCGACGGCCCGGACCCCGCCGCAACCGCCCCTCCGGTTCGGTGCTGCCCCTACGCCACCGGAAGGATGCCGCCCCTACGCCACCGGAAGAAGGGCACCGCCACCCCACCCGGGCACCCCGAACCCGGGGACAGGGGCGCACCCCGAATCCGCCCAGGCCCCGTGCCTACGGATTGCGGGGGCTCGGGAACGCCGGCGCGGGCTGCACCGGGTGCACGGACTGCTCCTCCTCCACGGAGCGCGCCGCCGGCACGGTGGGGCCGGAACCGCCCTCCGCGGGAGCCCGCCGGGCGCCGTACCGCCGGTGCACCGCCTGCTTCGTGACGCCCAGCGCGGAGCCCACCGCGTCCCAGGAGAACCCGAGCGAGCGGTCGAACTCCACCGCTGCCGTCACCAGCGTCTCCACGCTGTCCCGCAACTCCTGGGCGAGCCGCACCGTGGGCGCCGGCGCCCGACCGTAGACCACGAATCCGGCCGAGGGCCCGCCGCGCCGCGGCCGGTAGACGTTCCCGAGCTGGGCGGTCAGGGTGCGCAACGCGTCGACCTGCCGGCGGACCCGTTCGATGTCCCGCACCAGCAGGTGCAGGCTGGCCCGTGCCTGAGCATCGGGAGTTGCGTGGTCGGGCATCAACAGGCCTCTCCAACCGACGGCGTACAAGGATCGGACCGCACGCTCCAGCCGCGGGCGCGTCCGATTTCGGTCAAACTCTCTTGACCAACGCGCCACCGCCCCCAGGAGTCACGCCCGACCGGCGCGGCGACCGCCCCGGGGGCGCGCGCCGTTCGCGTGCACTCCCCACCGCGAGCCGCCCCAGCGCCGTGACCGGGAACCGGCGCCGCGGGCTTCCCGGCGGACCATCCCGGTCGCAGCACTAGGATTGACCCCCGTCCGCGTTCCGTCCGCCCCTCGACGGCGCCCCGACCGCTCCAGGAGACCCGCCCGTGTCCGTCAAGCCCATCCGCCTGTTCGGCGACCCGGTGCTGCGCATGACGGCGCAACCGGTCACCACCTTCGACCTCGAACTGCGCACCCTCGTCAAGGACCTGACCGACACCATGCTGGAGGCCCCCGGCGCCGGCCTGGCCGCGCCCCAACTGGGCGTCTCCCTGCGGGTGTTCACCTACAACGTCGAAGGCGAACTCGGCCACCTGATCAACCCCGAGCTGACGCTGAGCGACGAGCGGCAGGACGGCCCCGAGGGCTGCCTGTCGCTGCCCGGCCTCACCTACGACTGCGAGCGCGCCTACGGCGTGGTGGCCCGGGGCTTCAACATGTACGGCGACCCGGTCACGATCGACGGCACCCAGCGGCTGGCCCGCTGCATCCAGCACGAGACCGACCACCTCGACGGCATCATCTTCGTGGACCGGCTCGACGCCGAGCGGCGCAAGGCCGCGATGAAGGCGATCCGCGAGGCCGACTGGGGCGCGCAGGGCACCCCGCAGGTGAGGATCTCGCCGCACGACACGTTCGGCCGCGCCCTGTAGAGCACAGCCCGCCGGGCCGCACCCCGCCCGGCGGGCGCCGACCCGTGCCACCGCCCACCGAGAGGTACACCCCGCACGATGAAGCTCGTCTTCGCCGGCACCCCCGAGGTCGCCGTGCCCGCACTCGACGCCCTGATCGCCTCCGACCGCCACGAGGTCGCCGCCGTCGTGACCCGCCCCGACGCCGTCGCCGGGCGCGGCCGCAAACTCGTGGCCAGCCCGGTCGCGCAGCGCGCCGAGGAGGCCGGCATCGAGGTGCTCAAGCCGGTCCGGCCGCGCGACGAGGACTTCCTCGCCCGGCTGCGCGAGATCGGCCCGGACTGCTGCCCGGTCGTCGCGTACGGCGCGCTGCTGCCGAAGACGGCGCTCGACGTGCCCGCCCGCGGCTGGGTGAACCTGCACTTCTCGCTGCTGCCGGCCTGGCGCGGCGCGGCGCCCGTCCAGCACGCGGTGATGGCCGGGGACGAGGTGACCGGCGCGTCCACCTTCCTCATCGAGCAGGGGCTGGACTCCGGACCGGTCTACGGCGTCGTCACCGAGGAGATCCGGTCCCGCGACACCAGCGGCGACCTGCTCGGACGGCTCTCGCACAGCGGGGCGCGGCTGCTGGTGGCCACGATGGACGGGATCGACGGCGGCGACCTCGTCGGCCGGCCGCAGCCCGCCGACGGGATCACCGTGGCGCCCAAGATCACGGTCGAGGACGCGGCCGTCGACTGGACCGCGCCCGCGCTGCGGGTGGACCGCCTCATCCGCGGCTGCACCCCCGCGCCCGGCGCGTGGACGCTGCTCGGCGGCGAGCGGGTCAAGCTGGGCCCGGTCGCGCCCGCCCCGGACGCCGAGCACCTCGAACCCGGCGTGGTCGAGGTGACCAAGAAGGCGGTGTTCGTGGGCACCGGGAGCCACCCGGTCCGGCTGGGCGAGGTCCAGGCGGTCGGCAAGAAGCGGATGGCCGCCGCCGACTGGGCCCGGGGCACCCGGATCGAGCCCGGCGCCAGGTTCGGCGCGTAGCGGGCCGCTCATTCCTCCGGCCGCCCCGTCCCTCCGGGCCGCCCGTTCCGTGGCGGCCTCCGTCGGGCGGTCGGCCGGACCGCCGCCGCGGGAGGCAGCACCGTACCCTTGGCGGCGAGCCGTACGTCCGTGGGAAAGAACATCCGGAGCACCTTTGAAGAACACGCAGGGCAGGCAGGGCACGCGGAGCGCGCAGGGCACGCCGTACCGCCGTCCGCAGAAGGACCCCGTCCGAATCCTGGCGTTCGAGGCGCTGCGGGCGGTGGGGGAGCGGGACGCGTACGCCAACCTGGTGCTGCCCGGGCTGCTGCGGGCCGCCGAGCAGGACGCGGCGAAGAAGGGCCGCACCTTCGACCGCAGGGACGCCGCGCTGGCCACCGAGCTGGTCTACGGCACGCTGCGCCACCAGGGCACCTACGACGCGGTGATCGCGGCCTGCGTGGACCGCCCGCTGCGCGAGGTGGACCCGCCGGTCCTGGACGTGCTGGCGCTCGGCGCCCACCAGTTGCTCGGCACCCGCATCCCGGCGCACGCGGCGGTCTCCGCGAGCGTGGAACTGGCCCGGGCGGTGCTCGGCGACGGGCGGGCCCGGTTCGTGAACGCGGTGCTGCGCCGGATCTGCGCGCAGGACCTCGACGCGTGGCTGGCCCAGGTCGCCCCGCCCTACGACGAGGATCCGGAGGAGCACCTCGCCGTGGTGCACTCCCACCCGCGCTGGGTGGTGTCCGCGCTGTGGGACGCGCTGGGCGGCGGCCGGGCCGGCATCGAGGACCTGCTCGCGGCCGACAACGAGCGGCCCGAGGTCACGCTGGTGGCGCGGCCCGGCCGCAGCACTCCGGCCGGCATCGCGGCGTCGCTGCCCCCGGAGACGACCGTGCCGGGCCGCTGGTCGCCGTACGCGGTGCGGCTCGCCGAGGGCGGCGACCCCGCAGCGGTGCCGGCCGTGCGCGACGGCGACGCCGGTGTGCAGGACGAGGGCAGCCAACTGGTCGCGGCGGCGCTCGCCGCGGCGCCGCTGGACGGCCCCGACGCGCGCTGGCTGGACGGCTGCGCCGGCCCCGGCGGGAAGGCGGCGCTGCTCGCGGCGCTGGCCGCGGACCGCGGCGCGCTGCTGGTCGCGGCGGAGAAGCAGCCGCACCGGGCCCGGCTGGTGGGCCGCGCGCTGCACGGCAACCCCGGCCCGTACCAGGTGGTCGTCGCGGACGGGACCCGCCCGGTGTGGCGGCCCGGGTCCTTCGACCGGGTGCTGGTGGACGTACCCTGCACCGGCCTCGGCGCGCTGCGCCGCCGCCCCGAGGCGCGCTGGCGCCGCAGGGCGGAGGACGTCGGCGGCTTCGCCCCGCTGCAACGCGCCCTGCTCACCGAGGCGTTGACCGCGGTGCGGCCGGGCGGTGTGGTGGCGTACGCGACCTGCTCCCCGCACCTGGCCGAGACCCGGGCGGTCGTCGAGGACGTGACGCGCTCGCCGCACGCCCCCGCCGCGGACCCGGTGGACGCCCGTCCGCTGCTGCCGGGCGTGCCGGCGCTCGGCGACGGACCCGACGTCCAGCTCTGGCCGCACCTGCACGGCACGGACGCGATGTACCTGGCACTGCTGCGCCGCCGTTGACGCGGGCCCGGACCGACGCCCGCCGTCGTCGAGGTGTGCCGGACCGACCTGCGCGTCGCCGGCGGGCGTCCGTGCTCCCCGAGCCGCCGGCCGTCGGCGCCGGCACCGCGTGCGGCCCCCGGCGGAGCGCCGGGGGCCGCGGTCAGGGGGCCGGGAGCGGGGTCAGGCCAGGCTCCACTGCTGGTTCGCGCCGCCGTTGCAGGTCCACAGCTCCAGCGCGGTGCCGTTCACGTTGCCGGCCGGCTTGTCGCCGCCGGTGACGTCGAGGCACAGGCCGGACTGGGTGCCGGTGACGCTGCCGTCCGGGTTGAGCCGCCACTGCTGGTTGGCCCCGCCGTTGCAGGACCACAGCTCGACCTTGGTGCCGGCCGCGGTCTGGTTGTCGAAGGCGTCCAGGCACTGGGTCCCGCCGTACAGCCGCAGTTCGCCGGCCGAGGTGAGGGTGACGGCCTGGTTGGCGCCGCCGTCGCAGTCCCAGATCTCGATCGGCGTGCCCACGGCCGTCTGGTTGCCGTAGGCGTCCAGGCAGCGGTGCGAGGACGCGCCGAGCAGCGGGTGGGTGGTGCCGACGCTGGTGCCGCTGCCGGGGGAGACGCGGAACATCACCGTGCCGTGCCCGGGTACCGAGGCGGAGATCGCGCCGCTGGTGGTGCTGACCTGGTTCGTCCAGAGGTTGGTCAGCTTGTAGGACGAAGCGGAGGGCGCGGCGACCGCGGCGGCGGTGGTGCTGATGGTGGCCGTCGAGGCGTTCTCGTTGAACAGCGCGACCGAGACGTCGCCGTTCGCCAGCGGCTTGGTGAGCACGTCCAGCCCGCCCGAGGAGGACACCTCGGTGCCCTGCCTGCCCAGCGAGTCCTGGTCGACCGCGATGACCGCCTTGTTGCCGTAGAGCGAGAGCGTGGCCGGGGTGGCCGACCGCAGGTCGGTGCCGGCGATCAGCGGCGCGGCCATCTCCGCCCACAGGCTGAACTCGCTGCGGTCCTCGGTGAAGGACATGCCGTTGCCGACCTCCAGCATGTCCGGGTCGTTCCAGGCGCCGGGGCCGGCGTACCGCGCGAGCTGCACGTTGCTGTGGAAGATCGACAGCATCGAGCCGTAGGAGGCGTTGATGTCGCCGGTGGTGCGCCACAGGTTGCCGGTGCCGGCTCCCCAGGTCCAGACGTTGTCCTCGCCCCACTCGCACATGCTGAAGACGATCGGCCGGCCGGTGGCCGCGAGGGCGTCGCGCATCGCGTCGTAGCGCTGCTCCCAGGGCACGCCCTGGTTGTTGCAGTTGTCGTACTTCAGGTAGTCCACGCCCCAGGACGCGAAGCTGTCCGCGTCCTGCTGCTCGTGGTCCAGGCTGCCGGGGTAGCCGGCGCAGGTGGCGGTGCCGGCGCTCTCGTAGATGCCGAGCTTGAGGCCCTTGGCGTGGACGTAGGCGGCGGTGCCGCTGATCCCGTCGGGGAACTTCGCCGGGTCGGGCACGAGGTCGCCCGCGGCGTCGCGCGACTTCGTCATCCAGCAGTCGTCGATGTTGACGTAGCCGTAGCCGTCGTCCTTCAGGCCCGAGGAGACCAGGTAGTCGGCGGTCTGCTCGATCAACTGCTCGCTGACGCCGCAGCCGAACGCGTTCCAGTCGTTGAAGCCCATCGGGGGCGTGCGGGCCAGGCCGTTGTCCAGGGCGTGCGCGCGGGGCGTCGAGCCGAACAGGACCAGCAGGGAGAGCATCAGCAGCGCCGCGAGCGCCGCGGCCAGCGGCCGGCGCATCGTCCGGGCGGTCCCGGGCGGCGGCACCGGTCTCGCGGACGCGGGAAGGGGTGCGGACGCGGGCGGGGGTACGGGTGCGGTGGGGCGCATCGTGCCGTCTCCTTCGTGGGGGGAGGGGCGCACGGGCACCGCGACGGGGCGCGGAGCGGCCGGCGCCCACCGTCGGGTGTGCCAATTTGGCCGACGGTGTGGGAAGTTGGCACGTCGAAGTGTCGGCTTGTGTTGATACTCCGTCAAGACGTCCGGCGCCGGAGCGCCAGCGCGGAGTTACCGCGGGTAGAGAACGGGGCGGTTCGCCGCGGGTTCCGCGCCGGCTCCGCGTCCGACCCGCGCGGGTTCCGCAGTCGATCCGCGCGGGTTCCGCCTTCGACCCGCGCCGGTTCCGCGTTCTACCCGCGCCGGGTCCGCTTCCGACGCGCGCCCGTTCCCGTACCGGTCCGCGCCGGGGCCCGCCCGCCGGGGCCGCACCGAACGCCGACCCCCCGTCCGGGTCCCGCCCCCGCCCGCCGGGGACACCGCACCGCCCGCCGCGGACCGCGGCGACGGCCACCCGGCGCCCATCGGCGCCCAGCGGTGGCGGCCCCTCGCACGCCCCACCGCACCGGATCTGGTTTGCTTGGGAACCATGACCGCGCAGATCAACCCCAGCATCCTGTCCGCCGACTTCGCCCGGCTCGCCGACGCGGCCGACGCGGCCAAGGGTGCCGACTGGCTCCATGTCGACGTGATGGACAACCACTTCGTGCCGAACCTGACCCTCGGCATGCCGGTGGTCGAGGCGCTGGGCCGTGCCACGGACATCCCGCTCGACTGCCACCTGATGATCGACCAGCCCGACCGCTGGGCGCCCGGGTACGTCGAGGCCGGCGCGGGCTCCGTCACCTTCCACGTCGAGGCCGCCGCCGCGCCGGTCCGGCTGGCCCGCGAGATCCGCGCGAAGGGCGCCCGCGCCTCCATGGCGCTCAAGCCCGCCACCCCGATCGAGCCCTACGAGGACCTGCTGCCCGAGCTGGACATGCTGCTGGTGATGACGGTCGAGCCCGGGTTCGGCGGGCAGGCGTTCCTCGACATCATGCTGCCCAAGATCCGCCGCACCCGGGCGCTGATCGACAAGTACGGCCTGGAGATGTGGCTCCAGGTCGACGGCGGGGTCTCGGCCGAGACCGTCGAACGCTGCGCCGAGGCCGGTGCCGACGTCTTCGTGGCCGGTTCCGCGGTCTACGGCACGGACGACCCGTCCGCCGCGATCCGCGCGCTGCGCGCACAGGCCGAGGCCGTCGCCGCGCGCTGACCAGCGGTCGGGTACGGCGGGCCGGGCGGCGCGCGCGGCGAACGGCCGCGGAACGGCGGCCGGCCGGCGGCCGAACGGCCGGGGACGGATCGCCGCGCGCCGGCGGATCGGCCGCGCCCGGCCGCCGCTTGCGTGTCCGTAACCGCCGGAGTCTGGGAGGATGGCAGCGGAGCTGATCATATGGGTGACTGGGGAGAGGCGACGTGACCACAGGCCGCGCACAGGTGCGCATGGGCCCGGGCGAGATGGTCCAGGCGGCGGCGATGGCACGTCGCTTCTACCTGGAGGGCAAGTCCAAGATCCAGATCGCCGAGGAGTTCGGGGTCAGCCGGTTCAAGGTGGCCCGGGTGCTGGAGACCGCGCTCGAACGCGACCTGGTGCGGATCGAGATCAGAGTGCCCGCGGAGCTCGACGCCGAGCGCTCCGACGCGCTGCGCGCCCACTACGGCCTGCGGCACGCGGTGGTCGTCGAGACCCCCGCGGACCAGGCCGACGCGCCCGACCCGGAGAACCTCGGCGCGGTCGCCGCGGACCTGCTCGGCGAGCTGGTCAGCGACGGCGACGTGCTCGGCCTCGCCTGGGGCCGCTCCATCATCACCATGGCCAACGCGCTGGACCGGCTCGCGCCCTGCACCGTCGTGCAGCTCACCGGGGTCTACGACGTCGGCACCGACCGCGGCTCCGTGGAGGCGGTCCGCACCGCGGCGGCCGTCTCCGGTGGCGAGGCGCACCCGCTGTACGCGCCGATGGTGCTCGGCGACTCCGCCACCGCGTCCGCGCTGCGCGCGCAGAGCCAGATCGCGGCCGCGATGAGCTACTTCGAGAAGGTCACCGTGGCGGTCGTCTCGATCGGCTCGTGGGAGGCCGGGATCTCCACGGTGTACGACGCGGTCTCCGACGCCGAGCGCGCGCACTACGCGAGCCTCGGGGTGGCCGCGGAGATGTCCTCCCACCTGTTCGACGCCGGCGGGCGCCGGGTGGGGCGGGACCTGCGGGAGCGGTGCATCACCATCGACGCGGACCGGTTGCGCCGCATTCCCGAGGTGCTGGCGATCGCGGGCGGCAAGCGGAAGGCCGAGGCGATCAACGCGGTGCTGCGGTCCGGGCTGGTGACGAGCCTGGTCACCGACACGGCCGCGGCGGACCACCTGCTGAACTCCACCGGGCCCGCGCCCCGGCCCGCCCTGGACCGGGCCGACCCCGACGGGTCCCTGGCCGGGGGCTGAGCCCCGCTCCGGGCCGCCCCGGGCCGGCCGGGTCCGGAGGTGCGGGGTCCGCGGTCCCGGTCCGCGGTCCCGGGTCCGGCGGACCGACGGTCTCCGTATGCGTCGCCGGGCGGCTCAGGGCACGTCGTCCTCGACGGTGACCGAGAGTTCGCTGTCGGTGTGGCGCCAGAACAGCTCGGCGTCGCGCAGGATGTCCTTGACGATCCGCCAGTCCCGCGGGAGCCGCGCCGCGAACCCCTGCCAGTTGCGGACGTGGAGGCGGCGGCCGCCGGGCTCCACCGGCCACCAGGACAGGTCCGTCAGGCAGTCCGCGAGCGCGTCCCAGTTCCGCCCGAACCAGTCGGGCAGCCGCAGGTCCGCGGAGACCCGGTCCATGAACTCCTGCCGGTCGCCGACGCCGGTCAGATCGAGCACGAGCATGCGCCGATGCTGCCACAGGATGTCGTGGAATGCCCGATAAGGGCTATTTGCCACGCTGTGTCCCCGGGAGGGGCGCCCCCGCCCGCCCCTCCCTGTGGCACGCCTGTGACGCGGACGGAACCGTTCCGGCGCGCGGCCGCCCCTACGATCATGGCCATGAAACTCGGGGGACTGACGCGCGTGCACAGCCACATCACCCATCACCACAGCTACGGCAGCGGCGGTTCGGGGAGCCTGCCGACGCCGTTCCTGGTGGTGCTGATCCTCGTCGCGGTCGTCGCGCTGGTGGTCTGGGCGGTCCGGCGCGGCGGCGGCTCCTGAGGGCCGTCCTTCGGTCCCCGGCGGGTCGGTGTCCGGCACGGCGGGCGCGACGGGGAGAGCGGGGTCGCGGGGGTGGCGGGCGCGACGCTTGGAGGATCATACGAACCGGGGGCGGGCCGGGGTACGCCGATTCGACGAAGAGCCCGCCGTGAGGCGCCGTGACCAGCGGACTTCGGGGAGGATGGCACGAGGAGCCGCGGCCGGACCCGGGTCCGACCCGCGCTGACTCCCCGCCAGCCCCCCCGTAAAACCGCAGGTGAGAGAGTCGGTATGCGTTTCCTCAACGATGTCCAGCCCCCGTACGACCTGACGTACGACGACGTCTTCATGGTGCCCGGCCGCAGCGCCGTGGGCTCGCGGCAGGCGGTGGACCTGCGCTCGCCCGACGGCTCCGGCACCACCATCCCCCTGGTCGTCGCGAACATGACCGCGATCGCCGGCCGCCGGATGGCGGAGACCGTCGCCCGCCGCGGCGGCCTGACCGTCATCCCGCAGGACATCCCGATCGACGTGGTCACCGAGGTCATCGGCTGGGTCAAGCGGCGCCACCTGGTGCTGGACACCCCGATCACGCTGGCGTCCTCGCAGACCGTCGCGGACGCCCTGTCCCTGCTGCCCAAGCGCGCGCACGGCGCCGGCGTGGTGGTGGAGGACGGCCGGCCGGTCGGCGTGGTCACCGAGTCCGACCTGACCGGCGTGGACCGCTTCACCCAGTTGTCCGAGGTGATGTCCCGCGACCTGCTGGTGCTCGACGCGGACATCGACCCCCGGGACGCCTTCAACCGGTTGGACGGCGCCCACCGCCGGCTCGCCCCCGCCGTCGACGCGGACGGCCGGCTGGTCGGCATCCTCACCCGTACCGGCGCGCTGCGCGCCACGCTGTACGCCCCGGCCGTGGACGCCGGCGGGCGGTTGCGGATCGCCGCGGCCGTCGGCATCAACGGCGACGTGGCGGGCAAGGCGAAGCAGCTCCTGGACGCGGGCGTTGACACCCTCGTCGTCGACACCGCGCACGGCCACCAGGAGTCGATGCTCGCCGCGGTGCGCGCGGTCCGCGCGCTCGACCCGGCGGTGCCGGTCGTGGCCGGCAACGTGGTCGCCGCCGACGGTGTGCGCGACCTGGTCGAGGCCGGGGCGGACATCGTCAAGGTCGGGGTCGGACCGGGTGCCATGTGCACCACCCGCATGATGACCGGGGTGGGGCGGCCGCAGTTCTCGGCGGTGCTGGAGTGCGCGGCCGAGGCGCGGCGGCTGGGCCGGCACGTGTGGGCCGACGGCGGGGTCCGCCACCCGCGCGACGTCGCCATGGCGCTCGCGGCCGGCGCCTCGAACGTCATGATCGGCTCCTGGTTCGCCGGGACGCACGAGTCACCGGGCGACCTCCAGCAGTCGGCCGACGGCCGGCTGTACAAGGAGTCCTTCGGCATGGCCTCCGCCCGCGCGGTGCGCAACCGCACCAGTGAGGAGTCGGCGTACGACCGGGCGCGCAAGGCGCTGTTCGAGGAGGGGATCTCCACCTCCCGGATGTTCCTCGACCCCGCCAGGCCCGGCGTGGAGGACCTGATCGACTCGATCGTGGCCGGCGTGCGCAGCTCCTGCACGTACGCGGGCGCGTCCTCGCTGGCCCAGTACGCGGAGCGCGCGGTGGTCGGGGTGCAGAGCGCCGCGGGCTACGCCGAGGGCAAGCCGCTGTACGCGAGCTGGTCGTAGCCGCCCCGGCGGCGGGTCGGGGCCGGACCCGCGGCCCGTGCGAGACTCCCGCTGTGGCGCTCAATGAGATCGACGGACGGATCGTGCACGCCCTGGCCGCGGACGCGCGGCGCTCGTACGCGGACATCGGGGCCGAGGTGGGCCTGTCCGCGCCCGCGGTGAAGCGCCGGGTGGACCGGCTGCTGGCGGCCGGCGCGATCACGGGGTTCACCGTACGGGTGGACCCCGCGGCGCTCGGCTGGCAGACCGAGGCGCTGGTGGAGCTGTACTGCCGGCACAACACGTCGCCCGCGGACATCCGGCGGGGGCTCGCGCACTATCCGGAGGTGGCGTCCGCGTCGACCGTGACCGGTGACGCGGACGCGGTCGTGCAGGTCTTCGCCGCCGACGTCCGCCACTTCGAGCAGGTGCTGGAGCGGATCGCCGGGGAGCCGTTCGTCAGCCGGACCCGCTCGGTGCTGGTGCTGTCGCCGCTGCTGCGCCGCTACGGCGCGGCGGGCCCGTCCTGAGCCGAGCGGGGCTCCTCCCGGGGGCGTCTCCACCTGAAATGTCCGCATTGGGATGAGTGGATATGTTTTGTCGGTCTGAATGGGGCAACGCGGTGAGGTGAGACCGGGAAAGGGCCCCGGCAGCCCGAGGAGGCGACATGATCACGCGCGAGCAGATCCCCCAGGTCGTGGGCCATCCGGTCCACGACGCGCAGGGGAAGAAGATCGGCGATGCCAAGCACATGTACCTGGACGACGCCACCGGCCTTCCGGAATGGGTGACGGTCAAAACCGGCTTCTTCGGCAACAACGAGACGTTCGTGCCGACCCGCGCCGCGAAGATCGTGCAGGACCACGTCGAGGTGCCGTACGAGAAGGACAAGGTCAAGGGCGCGCCCAACGTCGACGTGGACTCCGGCGGGCACCTGTCCGCCGAGGAGGAACGGCACCTGTACCGCTACTACGGCCTGGAGACGCGTGGCGACTCCGGCTCGCCCGAGGCGGGGACGAAGAGCGGCACCGGCGAGAAGGCCGCGGCCGCCGGGGGCGCGGCCGGGGCGGCGGGCGCGGCCGGCGCCGCCGGGCGCGGTCGGCACGCCCGCCGCGACCGCGCGGACATGGCGGACTCGGGCACCGCGTCCGGCAAGGCCACCGACCCGGAGATGTCCGGCAGCGAGGCGGGCACCGGCACCGCCGCCTACGCGGCGGGCCGCACCGGCGCGGCCGAGCGCATCGGCTCCGCGGACGCGCGGGCCGCGGACAGCGAGGAGGCGATGACCCGCTCCGAGGAGGAGATGCACGTCAGGGTCGAGCGCCAGGCGACCGGCAAGGCCCGGCTGCACAAGTACGTCGACGTGGAGGAGGTCGAGGAGACCGTACCGATCGTCCACGAGGAGGTACGCCTCGAACGCACGCCGATCGCCGAGGCGGACCGCGGCGCCCGCGCCGGCGACATCACCGAGTCCGAGCGGGTCGTCACGCTCCACGAGGACAAGCCCGTGGTCGAGACCGAGGTCGTGGCCAAGGAGCGGGTGCGGATGCGCGTCGAGGAGCACACCGAGCAGCGCCGGGTGCACGGCCGGGTCCGCAAGGAGCGGATCGAGACCGAGATGACCGGTGAGCCCGGCACCGAGCGCTCCGCCAAGTCCACGGACGAGGAAGGCTCCGTCTGAGCCGCCTCAGGCGATCCGGACGGGCGCCCACCCCTTCACCGGGGTGGGCGCCCGCGTGCGCGCAACACATCGCCGTTCCTGCCCGGCGGGACGCAACGGATCGGGGCCACAGGCGCAATGTTCGCGCCTTGTCGCCGCCGGAGGACGGAGGGGACCGGCTGAGCCGCGGAGGGCCGCGGCGGGGCGTATCCGGTCGCCAGGAGGCGGGGAACGGTGGAAGCGTTGCGGACCGGGCTGTTGCAGGGCCCCCGCGGGCTGCCCGCGAGCACGCGGGAGAGCCTCGCGGCGCTGGAGCAGGCGGCCGCCGAGGCGGCGGCGCGCGGCGCGCGGCTGCTGGTGACCGACGAGATGTTCCTGACCGGCTACGCCCTCGGGGACGCCGTCGCCGAGGTGGCGGAACCGGCCGGAGGGCCCGCCGCGCGGCACATCGCCGGCATCGCCGCACGGCACGCCGTCGCCATCGTGCACGGCTACCCCGAGCTGGACGGCGACCGCGTCCACAACGCCGCCCGGCTCACCGGGCCGGACGGCAGCGTGCTGGCCGACTACCGCAAGACCCACCTGTTCGGCGACTACGAGCGCTCCGTGTTCACCCCCGGCGACCGCCCGCTGGTCCAGGCCACCCTGGACGGCGTCCGGATCGGCCTGCTGATCTGCTACGACGTCGAGTTCCCCGAGGCGGTCCGCGCGCACGCGCTGGCCGGCACCGAACTGCTCGTCGTCCCCACCGCGTTGATGCGCCCGTACGAGTTCGTGCCCGAAACGCTGCTGCCGGTACGGGCGTTCGAGAACGGCATGTACATCGCCTACGTCAACCGCTGCGGCCCCGAGGGCGACTACGACTTCGTCGGCGGTAGCTGCCTGGCCGGGCCCGACGGCGTGGTGCGCGCCCGGGCCGGCGCGGGCCCCGAACTCCTCGTCGCCGACGTCGACCTGGACCTGCTGCGCACCACCCGCGAGCAGAACCCGTATCTGACCGACCGCCGCCCCGAGTTGTACGGCTCGCTCGCCGCCAGGAGAACCGCCCGATGACGTCCGTGCCCACCGCGATCCACGACGAAGGACACGCCCGCGCCCAGGCCGAACCCCCCGTCACCATGTTCGGCCCCGACTTCCCCTTCGCCTACGACGACTTCCTCGCGCACCCCGCCGGGCTCGGATCGGTGCCGCCCACCGCGCACGGCACCGAGGTCGCCGTGATCGGCGGCGGCCTGTCCGGCCTCGTGACCGCCTACGAGCTGATGCGGATGGGCCTGCGGCCGGTGCTCTACGAGGCGGGCGAGATCGGCGGCCGGCTGCGGACGGTCGCCTTCGACGGGTTCGGCGCGGTGGGCGAACCGGGCGCGCTGACCGCGGAGATGGGCGCGATGCGCTTCCCGCCGTCCTCCACCGCGCTGCGGCACTACATCGACCTGGTGGGGCTGGCCACCCGGCCGTTCCCCAACCCGCTGGCGCCCTGCACCCCTTCGACCGTCGTGGACCTCAAGGGCCGATCGCACTACGCCACGTCGGTCGACGACCTGCCCGAGGTCTACCACCAGGTGATGCGCGCCTGGAACGCCTGCCTGGAGGAGGGCGCCGACTTCTCCGCGATGCAGCAGGCGCTGCGCGCCAGGGACGTACCGAGGATCAGGGAGATCTGGTCCGGTCTGGTCGAGCGCCTGGACAACCAGACCTTCTACGGATTCCTGTGCGCCGCACCGCAGTTCGCGTCCTTCCGGCACCGGGAGATCTTCGGCCAGGTCGGCTTCGGCACCGGCGGCTGGGACACCGACTTCCCGAACTCGATCCTGGAGATCCTGCGGGTGGTCTACACCGGCGCCGACGACGACCACCACAGCATCGTGGGCGGCAGCCGGCAGCTCCCGCTGCGGCTGTGGGAACGCGAGCCGGACAAGCTGCTGCACTGGCCGCGCGGCACCTCGCTGCGCTCGCTGCACGGCGGTGTCCCGCGCCCGGCGGTCACCGGGCTGCACCGCACCGCGGGCAACCGGATCACCGTCACCGACGCCACCGGCGACATCCGCAGCTACCGGGCGGCGGTGTTCACCGCGCAGAGCTGGATGCTGCTGTCGAAGATCTCCTGCGACGAGTCGCTCTTCCCGATCGACCACTGGACCGCGATCGAGCGCACCCACTACATGGAGTCCAGCAAGCTCTTCGTCCCGGTCGACCGGCCGTTCTGGCTCGACCAGGACCCGCGCACCGGCCGCGACACCATGTCGATGACACTCACCGACCGGATGACGCGCGGCACCTACCTGCTCGACGACGGACCGGACCGGCCGGCGGTGATCTGCCTGTCGTACACCTGGTGCGACGACAGTTCGAAGTGGCTGCCGCTGAGCGCGCACGAGCGGATGGAGGTCATGCTCAAGTCGCTCGGCGAGATCTACCCCGGGGTGGACATCAGGAAGCACGTCATCGGCAACCCGGTCACGGTGTCCTGGGAGGACGAGCCCTACTTCATGGGCGCGTTCAAGGCCAACCTGCCCGGCCACTACCGCTACCAGCGGCGGCTGTTCACGCACTTCGTGCAGGACCTGCTGCCCGCGGACCAGCGCGGCATCTTCCTCGCCGGGGACGACGTGTCCTGGACCGCCGGCTGGGCCGAGGGCGCGGTGCAGACCGCGCTCAACGCGGTGTGGGGCGTCATGCACCACCTCGGCGGCGCCACCGACCCGCTCAACCCCGGCCCCGGCGACCGCTACGACGAGATCGCGCCGGTGCTGCTGCCGGAGGACTGAGACCACTGGGACCCCGGGACCGGCAGGATCGGCAGGATCGGCAGGACCGGGAGGGGCGGAGCCGCCTGCGCCGCCCGTGCCGCCGGGTCCGGGTGGGACACGCCGAGCGCCGGCCGCCGGGCGAGGCGGTCGGCGCCGACCGGGAACGGCGCGAGCAGGGCACAGGCCATCGCCCCGACGGACGCGTCGAGGCCGTGGGCGCAGTCGGCGTACGCCTCCCCGCGGTCGCGCAGCGCCCACAGCAGCCGGGCCGTGGCCCACGCGCCGTCCCGCGCGCGGGCCAGGGACCACGACGCGACGGCGTGGGTGAGCGGGTCGAAACGCTCCAGGAGGTCGGGGCCGGGCATCAGTTCCTCCCGGACCCGGACCTCGATGGCGGTGAGCACCGCGCCCACCTCGGCGTAGTCGGGGGCGACCGCGGCGGGGGAGCGGCCGGTGGCCCGGCAGGTGTCGACCACGGCCAGCGCGAGGTCGTGGCCGACATGGGCCGTGATGCCGGCGAGAGCGAACTGGAGCGGCCGGACGTCCGGGTCGGCCCGGGCCCGCAGCAGCGGGCGCCAGCAGGCGGGGGCACCGCCGCTGCCGTCCGCGGCGCCCCCGGTCACGTCCCCGGTCCCGGCCCACGTCTCCGTCCCGGTCCCGACCCCGGTTCCGGCCCCGGACCCGGACCCGGTCCCGACCCCGGTTCCGGCCCCGGTTCCGGCCTCCGCCTCGGGACCGCCCGCGCCTTCGACGGCCGCCAGGTACCGCCCGGCGAACAGCACCGCCAGCTCCGCCGCCTCGGGGCCGTCGGAGAAGCGGCCGCGGCCCAGCCGGCGGGCGAACTCCTCGGTGACCGCCAGGTACACCCGGTTGAACACCGCGACCCCGTCCGCAGGCGGCAGCCGTACCGCCAGCGCCCGCATCCGCCCCACCACGTCCGCCACGTCACCCGGCGCGCTCCACTGTGCCGTCGTCGTCATCCCCCCAGCTTCCGCACCGCCCCGCCGCCGCCTCCCGCGCCGCGCGGCGATGTCGCCGTGACGGCCGACGCGCCGGCGAAACGATTCGCCCCCTGCCCCCGGCTGTCCCCGGCCGCCTCGCCTGCCTGCCCCGGCCCGTCGGCGAGGCCCGGACCGGGAGTCCCGCGGGTCACGGCGGGTCCGGGCCGTACTCCCGGCGGGTCACAGCGCGCCCGGACCGCACTCCCGGCGGGTCACAGCGCGCCCGCGTCCCGCGCGGTCCACACCGAGGGGTAGATCGGCCGGAAGCCCAGCTCGTCGCGGATGCGCGCGGTGGAGACGACACCGTCCCAGGGGTCCGTGACCACGCGGTCGGCGGCCTCGGGGGAGGGCTCGACGCCGCCCAGCCAGAGCAGGTCGACGGAGGTGACGGGCGCGTCGTCCGCGATGTTGTAGATCCGCCCGGCCAGCCCGGGGACGTACAGCAGCCGCAGCAGCGCCTGCCCGACGTCGGCGTGGTGGACCATCTGGAGGCGCTGGTGCCCGGGCCACGCCTTGGCCCAGGGCAGGGCGTTGTCCAGGTGCGGGTCGCCCTCGCCGTAGACGAAGGCGAGGCGGCCGATGCGCAGGTCGAGGCCGTCCAGGGCGAGCAGTCCGGTCTCGGCCGCCCACTTGGAGTCGGGGTAGGCGGTGCCCGGGAGCCGGCTGTTGCCGGCCAGCGGTCCGTCGTCCTCCAGGGCGGGGCGGCCGCGCCCGGCGCCGTACACCCGGTTGGTGCTGACCTGCACGAACCGTCGCGCGCCCGCCTCGACCGCGGCCCGGCCGAGGTCGAGCGCCGCGTCGCGGTTGACCGCCCACACCTCCTCGTCGGGCACGCCGCGGAAGGACGCCGCGACGTTGACCACCGCGTCGACCCCCTCGACGGCCCTGCGCACGTCGGCGCCGTCGCGCAGCTCGCCCACCACGGCCTCCGCCCCCAGCCGGGTGAACGGCTCCGCGCGCGCCTCGTCGCGGACCAGCACCCGTACGGTGTCGTCCCCGCGCCCGGCGCGCTGCATCAGCCGGGGGACGAACCTGCGGCCCACCTGGCCGGTGGCTCCGGTGACCAGAATCCTCATGACGTGCTCCTCGCAAGTGTCCGGTGTCCGACCCCGCGGGGCCGTGGCCGGCGGCTGCCGACCGGTGCCCCGCCGGGGTCGCCTCCCACCGTGCGCCGGGCCGGGGCGGGGCGGGAGAGACGAGCCGATCCGGGGAGCGCCGGTCCCTGGATGCCGCCGCGCGACCGTCCGGCCGAGGGACCCGAGGTCGCCCGCGGCCGAAGGAGCCGAGGTCGTCCGGTCGAGGGACCCGAGGTCGCCTGGCCGAAGGACCCGCGGCCGGACGCGCCCGCGGGCCGGTTCCCGCCGGGACCGTCGCCACGCGTCGCCGGCGACCGCCGCTCGCGCGCCCGCGGGGCGATCACGCGGTGGCGGTGCGGCGCCCGGAGGCGCGGTGCTCCGGGTGGACCCCGGTGGGGGGCCGGCGCGCCACCGCGAGGTCCCGCGCCGCGCCGGAGGGGGCCGGCGGCGGGGGTGGTGCCCGCCGCGGGGCCGGGGGTCCTGTCGCCGGACGGGCCCGCCCCGGCGGGTGGCGGCCCCCGGTGTCCGCCTGTGCCTGAGGGTCAACTCCCTTGCCTGGCAAGGGAGATGCGCGCGCCTGTGCCATGGCGTGTTCGCGCGACTGTATTTGTCCGACTCGGTCTCGGACGTTCCGTGAGGGCGCGCTAACGTGGAGACACGGTCCGGCGGGTTCGATTCCCCCGTGCGCATCCGCCGGACCGCTCGCTCCCGCCCCGCCACGCGGTCGGCCGGCGGTCGAGCCCCCGACTCGGGCATCCCGGATGTTCCGCGCGCCCCGCACGTCCCGGAGCCCCCTGCCGCGCACCCCGTGGGACCCTCGTCCCTTGTGCGGCGGTTCGCCCGCCCTTCCGCCCGCGCGGCCGCGCGCCCCTCGGCGCGCCCGTGTGAGCGAGCGCACAAGAAGGGGGTGGAGCCGGGCCGCGCCCCCGTGGCAGACTTGATCGCAGTAGTGACGTTCGCGCACTCCGGGGTCGGTGCAATTCCGAACCGGCGGTTACAGTCCGCGACCCGGCCGCAGCCAGCGGTCGGTTGACCAGGTGAAACTCCTGGACCGACGGTGAAAGTCCGGATGGGAGGCAGTGCGCGGCGGGCGTTCACTCGGGAAGGCCGCCGTAGGGGCGGGTCCGTGCGCAGGCGCGGACCGGCGCGTGCGGGACCGGTCGGTCCGTCGAGTGGGAGCCCGTCAGTTCCCTCGCCCCGGAGTCCGTGCCTGATGAGGCAGGAGGACCCGGTGGCCACCAGTGCAGAAGCCGACGCGATGCGTCGCGCCGTCGCGCTGTCCGCCCGCGCTCTCGGCGCGACCGCGCCGAACCCCGTGGTCGGCTGCGTGATCCTCGACGCGGCCGGGCGGGTCGCCGGCGAGGGCTGGCACCAGCGCGCCGGGGGACCGCACGCCGAGGTGCACGCGCTCCTCGCGGCCGGCGAGCGGGCCCGCGGCGGGACCGCGCTGGTCACCCTGGAACCCTGCAACCACACCGGCCGTACCGGTCCCTGCGCCCAGGCGCTGATCGAGGCGGGCGTGGCCCGCGTCGTGTACGCGGTGGCCGACCCCAGCCCGGTCGCGTCCGGCGGCGCGCGGACCCTGCGCGACGCCGGCCTCGACGTGGCGGGCGGCCTGCTCGCCGACGAGGCCGCGGCGGTCAACACCGCCTGGCTCACCTCGGTGCGCAGGGGCCGGCCGCACGTCCGCTGGAAGTACGCCGCGACCCTCGACGGCCGGATCGCCGCCGCCGACGGCTCCAGCCGGTGGATCACCTCGTCCGAGGCCCGCGCCGACGTGCACCGGCTGCGCGCCGAGGCCGACGCCGTCGTGGTCGGCTCGGGCACCCTGCTCGCGGACGACCCGCACCTGGCCGTGCGCGGCATCGACGGCGTCACCCAGCCGCTGCGGGTGGTCGTCGACACCCGGGCCCGTACGACCGCGGGCGCCCGGGTGCTGGACGACGCCGCGCCCACCCTGATCGCCGTCGGCGAGGACGCGGACACCGCCCACCTCGCCGGCGTGGACGTCGTCCGGCTGCCGTACGCGCCGCAGGGCCGCGGCATCGACGTGGCCGCGCTGCTCGCCGAACTGCTCGCCCGCGGGGTCCGCGCGGTGCTGCTCGAAGGCGGGCCGACGCTCGCCGGCGCGTTCGTGGCCGCCGGATACGTCGACGCCGTCACCGCGTACCTCGCCCCGGCGCTGCTCGGCGCCGGCCCCGCCGCGCTCGACGGCGGGGGAATCAGCACCATCGCGCAGGCGTTGCGGCTCGACGTGACCGGCGTCGACCGCCTCGGACCCGACCTGCGCCTCACCGCCGTCCCCGTCGCCGCCGCTGCCGCCGTCGTCAGCGCCGCCGCCCCCGCCGACGTCCCCACCGCACCCCAGGAGAGCTGACGTGTTCACCGGAATCGTGGAAGAGCTGGGCGAGATCACCGCCGTCGAGGATCTGGGCGACGCCTCCCGCTTCACCGTGAGCGGCCCAGTCGTCACCGAAGGCGCGAAACACGGCGACTCCATCGCCGTCAACGGGGTCTGCCTGACCGTGGTGGACCTGCCCGACGGCGCCTTCACCGCCGACGTGATGGCCGAGACGCTGCGGCGCTCGTCCCTCGGCGCGCTCGCGCCCGGCTCCCGGGTCAACCTGGAGCGGCCGATGGCGCTCGGCAGCCGGCTCGGCGGCCACCTGGTGCAGGGGCACGTGGACGGCACCGGCACGGTGCTGGAGCGCGTGCCGGGCGAGCACTGGGAGATCGTCAAGGTCGCGCTGCCGGCCGAACTCGCCCGCTACGTGGTCGAGAAGGGCTCCATCACCGTGGACGGCATCAGCCTGACCGTGGTCGACGCCGGACCGGACTCCTTCACCGTCAGCCTCATCCCGACCACGCTCGCGCTGACCACGCTGGGCATCAAGCAGCCCGGCGACCCGGTGAACCTCGAAGTGGACGTCATCGCCAAGTACGTCGAGCGGATGCTCGGCGAGGGCGCCGTCCCCGCTCGCGTCGCGGCCGCGGGCAGCACCCCGGCCGCGGGCACCGCCCCGGTCGCGGAAACCGGCGCCGGCGCGCCGCGGGCGGAGGCCGGGCGGTGAGCGTCGTGCACTGGCTGAACAGCGAGGCGTTCACCGCCTTCGACCAGCACGTGGTGTGGTCCGACATGATCGGCAACCTGCTGGGCCTGGCCGCGCTCGCGCTCGGCTGGCGGCGGGCGATGCTGACCTGGCCGGTCCAACTGCTGTCGGGCGTGGTGCTGGTGGCCGCGTTCTGGGGCGCGCACCTCGGCGGCGGGGTCGGCAAGCAGCTCGTGGTGATCACCGTCGCCGTGTGGGGCTGGTACCAGTGGCGGCGCGGCAGCGGCGGCGGCTCCGGCCGGCTGGCCATCCGCTTCGCCACCTGGCGCGAGCGGGCCGTGCTGGTGGTCGCCACCGGGCTGGGCACCGTGGCGGTCGCCTCGCTCTTCCTCGCCTTCCCGAAGCTGTCGTGGAACCCGTGGCCGGACGCCTACATCTTCGTCGGCACCCTCGCCGCGATGTACGCGCAGGCCCGCGGCTGGGTCGAGTTCTGGTTCGCGTGGCTGGCCGTCGACGTGGTCGGCGTGCCGCTGAACTTCCACAGCGGGCTGCCGTTCTCCGGCCTGGTCTACATCATCTACTTCGTCCTGGTGATCGCCGGGATGTACGCCTGGTGGCAGCAGACACGCCGGACCACCGGCGAACGGGGCGGACCGCAGCCGCGGCAGCCCGTCACCACCGTGGAAGGAGCGAGGGCATGACGGCCATGACCGCACCCCACGACTGCCGGCGCGACCACGGGCAGGACCGGGTCGAGGACCCCGGCACCGGACGGCCCGACGGCCTCACCCTCGACCCGGTGGAGCGGGCCGTCGCCGACATCGCCGCGGGCCGCCCCGTCGTGGTCGTCGACGACGAGGACCGGGAGAACGAGGGCGACCTCGTCGTGGCCGCCGAGCGGATCACCCCGCAGATCGTCGCCTTCATGATGAACGAGTGCCGCGGGCTGATCTGCGTGCCGATGGAGGCCCCGGAGCTGGACCGGCTCGAACTGCCGCAGATGGTGGAGTCCAACACCGAGTCGATGCGCACCGCGTTCACCGTGTCCGTGGACGCGAGCGGGGCGCACGGCGTGACCACCGGGATCTCCGCCGCCGACCGCGCCGCCACCATCCGGCTGCTGGCCGACCCGGCCGCGCGGGCCGGCGACTTCGTCCGGCCCGGCCACGTCTTCCCGCTCGCGGCCCGCCCCGGCGGGGTGCTGGTGCGCGCCGGCCACACCGAGGCGGGGGTGGACCTCGCGCGGCTGGCCGGACTGCGGCCGGCGGCGGCGATCGTGGAGATCGCCCAGGAGGACGGCACCATGGCCCGGCTCCCGGAGCTGGTGCCGTTCGCCCGCAAGCACGGCCTGGCGATCATCTCCATCGAGGCGCTGATCGCCTACCGGCGCGCGGCCGACTCGGCGCCGTCCGAACGGTCCGTGCCGTCCGAACGGTCCGAGCGGGCCGCGGCGGTGGAGCCGACCGCGAAGGTCGCGCCGGGCGGGCGCGCCGCGCCGGCCGAACCGGTCGCGCCGGGCGGGGTGCGCCGCGAGGCCAGCACCCGGCTGCCGACCGCCCACGGCGAGTTCCGCGCGTACGGCTACCGCGGCACCGCCGACGGAGCCGAGCACGTCGCGCTGGTCGCCGGCGACCTCGGCGACGGCACCGACGTGCTGGTCCGGGTGCACTCCGAGTGCCTGACCGGCGACGTCTTCGGCTCGCTGCGCTGCGACTGCGGACCGCAGCTTCAGACCGCGCTGCGCGAGATCGCGGCCGCCGGGCGCGGTGTCGTGCTCTACCTGCGCGGCCACGAGGGCCGCGGCATCGGCCTGATGCCGAAGCTGCGCGCCTACGAGCTCCAGGAGCGCGGTCGGGACACCCTCGACGCCAACCTCGAACTGGGCCTGCCCGCCGACGCGCGTGACTACGCCGCCGCCGCGCACATGCTCACCGACCTCGGGGTGCGCTCGCTGCGGTTGATGACGAACAACCCGGCGAAGTCCGTGGCGCTGGCCGGGTACGGCCTGGACGTGCTCTCCCGCGAGCCGATGCCGGTCGCCGCCGGGGAGCACAACGTCCGGTACCTGCGCACCAAGCGCGACCGGATGGGCCACGAACTGCCGTGGCTGGACGGCACCGTCCCGACGGTGCCCGGCACCGCCCCGGCCGCCCCCGGAACCATTCCCGGCACCACCCCCGGCAACATTCCCGGCAACATTCCCCGCACCGAACGACGCACGACCAGAGGAGACACGTGAGCGGCAAGGGCGCCCCGGAACTGACCGTGAAGAACTGCGGGGACCTGCGGGTCGCCGTCATCGCGGCGCAGTGGCACACCCAGGTGATGGACGGCCTCGTGGACGGCGCGGTCCGCGCGCTGCGCGACCTCGGGATCGAGGAGCCGACCCTGCTGCGGGTGCCGGGCAGCTTCGAACTCCCCGTCGTGGCCAAGGTGCTGGCCGGCCGCGGCTACGACGCGATCGTCGCCCTCGGCGTGATCATCCGCGGTGGCACCCCGCACTTCGAGTACGTCTCGCAGGGCGTCACCAACGGACTCACCCAGGTCGCCGTGGAGACCGGGGTGCCGGTCGGCTTCGGCATCCTCACCTGCGACGACGAGGAGCAGGCACTCGACCGCGCCGGGCTGCCCGGCTCCGCCGAGGACAAGGGCCACGAAGCGGTGACCGCGGCGGTGGCCACCGCGGCGACCCTGCGTTCGGTGTCCGAACCCTGGCGGTGACCAGCATCCGAACTGTGGCGGTGGTCCCCGGCCACTTCCCCGTACGCTAGGGACCACCATGGCTGACAAGACATTCGAGGAGCTGTTCAGCGAGCTCCGGCAGAAGGCCGCCACCGGCGACCCCAGCACCTCCCGCACCGCGGAACTCGTCGGGAAGGGCGTCCACGCGATCGGCAAGAAGGTCGTCGAGGAGGCCGCCGAGGTGTGGATGGCGGCCGAGTACGAAGGACCGGACGCGACCGCCGAGGAGATCTCGCAACTGCTCTACCACGTCCAGGTGATGATGGTGGCGCGCGGGATCTCCCTGGAGGACGTCTACGCCCATCTGTGACCGCGGCTCCACCGACCGCACCGCACCACCTCCGTTCCACCACCGCACCCCGCCGGCCCGGGCCACCGCCGCCGGCAACCCGCACCCCGGCACCCGCACCCCGGCACCGCCACGAGGAAAAGGAACCCGACCCCATGCTCCGCATCGCCGTACCGAACAAGGGCGCACTGTCCGGACCCGCGGCGGCCATGCTCCATGAGGCCGGGTACCGCCAGCGCAAGGAGTCCAAGGAACTCGTCCTCTTCGACAACGTCAACGACGTCGAGTTCTTCTACCTGCGCCCGCGCGACATCGCGATCTACGTCAGCTCCGGCCGGCTCGACATCGGCATCACCGGCCGCGACCTGCTGCTGGACTCCGGGGCGAGCGCCGAGGAGATCCTGCAACTCGGCTTCGCGCGATCGACCTTCCGGTACGCCGCCGCGCCCGGCACCGCCACCGGCGTGGCCGACCTGGCCGGACTGACCGTCGCCACCTCCTACGAGGGCGTGGTCGGCAAGCACCTGGCCGACAGCGGCGTGTCCGCGTCCGTCGTGCACCTCGACGGCGCCGTGGAGACCGCGATCCAACTCGGCGTCGCCCAGGTCATCGCCGACGTGGTGGAGACCGGCACCTCGCTGCGCAACGCCGGGCTGGAGGCGTTCGGCGAGCCGATCATGGAGTCGGAGGCGGTCGTCATCCGCCGCACCGGCGCCGACGCCGACGACGTCGAGGTGCGGAAGTTCCTGCGCCGCCTGCAGGGCGTCCTGGTCGCCCGGCGGTACGTCATGATGGACTACGACATCCGCGTCGAGCAGGTCGAGAAGGCCGTCGCGCTCACCCCCGGCCTGGAGTCGCCGACCGTCTCCCCGCTGCACCACGAGGGCTGGGTCGCGGTCCGCGCGATGGTCCCGACCGCCGAGGCCCAGATCATCATGGACCAGCTCTACGACCTGGGCGCCCGCGCGATCCTGACCACCGGCATCCACGCCGCCCGGCTGTGACGGTGCCCGCCGGCCCGGCGGAGCACCCCGCTGCCGCCGCCGCGCGGTCCGACCTGCCGGTCACCTTCCGGCCGGTCCTCACCCGCGTCGTGCTGCTCACGCTCGCGGTGGCGATCGTGGTGGTGCTCACCGCCGTCGCCGTGCTGATGCCCCGTGACGGCGCCTCGCCCTGGAGTACCGCCGAGCGTGCCACCGTGGTCGTCACGGCGGTGCTGATCGGCGCGGGCCTGACGCTGCTGAGCCGGCCGAAGGCCGTCGCCGACGCCGGCGGGCTCACGGTGGTGAACCTCACGGTGCGGCGGCGCCTGGCCTGGGCCGAGGTGCTCGGGGTCAACCTCGGCCACGGCGACGCCTGGGTCCGGCTCGACCTCGCCGACGGCACCACACTGGCGGTGATGGGCATCCAGCCCGGCATCGCCCGCGCGCAGGCGGTGCGGGACGCCCGCCGGCTGCGCGAGCTGGTCGCGGCCCTGGGCGAGGCCCCTCCCCGCGAGGACGGCCACCTCTAGGCAGCGCGTCCCCGCGTGAACGGCCGCCGCCGGGACGCGCTCGCCGCCTCGTGGGCACCGTCACTTCGCGGGCGGGCCCGCAGTGACTACCCTGGATGCCCAAGCGCGCCCACCGCGCGCACCCCACCCCGGCGCAGCCCCGCGCAGCGCCCACCCGAGGAGTGACACTCACACCCCGATGGACGAACCGTCCGGTAGTACCTGCGCCGCCCCTCCCGCCCGGAAAGACGACCGGAAACGCGGGGCGGCGGCCTCATGAGCACCTCGTTGCTGCCGCTCGCGGCGGCCTTCGTCCTGATCCTGGCCAACGGCTTCTTCGTCGCCGCCGAGTTCGGGCTGGTCACGGTGGAGCGCCCCGCCGCCGAGCGGGCCGCGGCCGAAGGCGACCGCAGGGCCCGCAGCGTGGTCGCCGCTCTGCGGAAGCTCTCCTTCCAGCTCTCGGGCACCCAGCTCGGCATCACCATCACCTCGCTGGTCGTCGGCATGCTCGCCGAGCCCGCGCTCGGCGCCCTGCTGGAGGACCCGCTGCACGCCGCCGGCCTGCCGGAGGGCGTCGCCCCCGGCGTCGCCGTGGTGATCGGCATGATGGTCGCCTCCGGCGTGCAGATGGTGATCGGCGAACTCGTACCGAAGAACTGGGCGGTCTCGCGTCCGCTGGCCGTCGCGCGGGTGGTGGCCGGCCCGCAGCGCGCCTTCTCCCGCGCCTTCCGCCCGGTGATCGAACTGCTCAACCGCGCCGCGAACCGCCTGGTGCGGATGCTCGGCGTGGAGCCCACCGACGAGTTGGACTCCGCCCGCACCCCGGGCGAGCTGGTCTCGCTGGCCCGGCACTCCGCGCTCGCCGGCGCGCTGGAGCCGGACACCGCCGACCTGTTCGTCCGCACCCTGTCGCTCGGCGACCTCACCGCGGAGAACGTCATGACGCCCCGGGTCCGGGTCAGCGCCCTGGAGGACACCGCGACCGCCGCCGACGTCCTCAACCTCACCCGCGCCACCGGCCTGTCCCGGTTCCCCGTCTACCGGGAGCGCCTGGACGACACCACCGGCATGGTCCACCTCAAGGACGCGCTCGCGGTTCCCGCCGCCGTGCGCGGGCGCACACCGGTCTCCCGGATCGCCGTCGCCCCGCTGCTGGTCCCCGAGACGCTGCCGGTCCAGCACCTGCTGGAACTGCTGCGCAACCAGCAGCCGATCGCGGTCGTGGTCGACGAGTACGGCGGCACCGCCGGCGTGGTCACCCTGGAGGACATCGTCGAGGAGCTGGTCGGCGAGGTCCGCGACGAGCACGACAGCGTCGACCTGCCCGACCTCGCCCAGGCGCCGGCCGAGGACGGGCGCCCCGCGTGGACCGCGGACGGCGGCTGCCGGATCGACACCCTCGCCCGGATCGGCCTCGCCGCGCCCGAGGGCCCCTACGAGACCGTCGCCGGGCTGGTGGCCGACCTGCTCGGCCGCATCCCCGAGGTCGGCGACACCGCCGAGCTGCCCGGCTGGCTGCTGCGCGTGGAGGAGGTCGGCCACCACCGCGCCGAGCGCGTCGGGATCGTGCGGACGACCGCGCCGGACGACCCGGGCGCCGTGCCCGGCGACGGGACGGACGGCAGGGGCGGGCACCGCCCGGCCGCGGTGACCGTCGCGGGCCCCGAGGGGAGTGACCGGTGATGAGCCTCCTCCAACTCCTCTTCGCGGTCCTGCTCGTGCTCGGCAACGGCTTCTTCGTCGCCGCCGAGTTCGCGCTCGTCTCCGTGCGCCGCAGCCAGATCGAGCAGCACGCGGCCGAGCAGCGCTCCGCCCGTACCGTGCTGTACGGGCTGGAGCACCTGCCCCAGATGATGGCCGCCGCGCAGTTCGGGGTCACCGTCTGCTCGCTGACGCTCGGCGCGGTCGCCGAACCGACCGTCGCCCGTCTGCTGGAGCCGGCCTTCTCCGCCGCCCACGTCCCGCACGGCCTGGTGCACCCCGTCGGATACGTGCTGGCGCTGGCGATCGTGGTCTTCCTGCACCTGGTGATCGGCGAGATGGTGCCGAAGAACCTGGCGATGTCCGACCCGGAGAAGGCCGCGCTGCGGCTCGCCCCGGGGCTGGTCGGCTTCGCCCGGGTGTTCCGGCCGGTGACCGCGGTGCTCGGCGCGTGCGCCCGGCTGATCCTGCGGGTCTTCCGCGTCGAGCCGAAGGACGAGGTCGACGCGGTCTTCACCCGCGCGGAGCTGACCGTGCTGGTGGAGGACGCCCGCGCGGCCGGGCTGCTCGACTCCGACGAGCAGGAACGGCTGGAGGACGCCCTGGAACTGGGCACCCGCACCGTCACCGAGGTCCTGCTCACCCCCGACGAGCTGGTCACGCTCGGCCCGGCGGCGACCGCCCGCGAGATCGAGGCGCTGACGGTGCGGACCGGCTACTCCCGCTTCCCGGTCGCCGCCGACGCGACCGCGGGCTCCGGCTACCTGGGCTACCTGCACGTCAAGGACATCCTCGACGTGGAGGACCCGGACCAGTCGGTGCCGCAGCGGCTCTGGCGCCCGATGACCACGCTGCGCGCCGACCTGCCGCTCGACGACGCGCTCACCGCCATGCGCCGCGCCGCCACCCACCTCGCGTCCGTCACCGACGGGCAGGGCCGGGTACTCGGCCTGGTCGCCCTGGAGGACGTGCTGGAGATGCTCGTCGGCGAGGTCAGGGACCCCGCGCACCGGGCGGCCGCGCGCAAGAGCGGCACCGCGGGCGCCGCGCAGGTGCCGGGGCCGGCCCAGGCCGGCGGCGCGACGGGCGAACTGGTCCGCTGACGGCCGGAAGCCGGAAGCCGGAGGCCGGATGGCGGAAGCCGGAAGCCGGAAGCCGGATGGCGGGGTGCCGGGGTGCCGACCCGGCCTCCGGCCCGCGGGTCCCAGCTCCCGGCCGCTTGTCCCCGGCCGCCGGGCCGGTGGCCGCTTGTCCCCGGCCGCCGGGCCGGTGCTACTCCGCCGGCTCGGCGGGCGGCGGGGTGCCGGGGCCCCGCCCGGAGAGCACCTCGCCGTACGCCTGCATGAGGTCCGGCAGCCGGAGCGTGGCCAGTTCGTCGCGGCCGGGCGTCGACGGGTACTCCGACAGCCGCAGGTCGCGGTAGGCGCAGCTCTTCTCGTACAGGGTGCGCAGCAGCCGGCCGTTGCCCAGCTCGTCGACCCACCCCTGGTCCACGACGTGCCCGTTGATCGCGGCGAGCTCGTCCAGCGCCTCGTCGTCCCAGCGGTCGCCGTTCTCGCCGGCGAGCACCTCGCCGATCCGGGTCAGCTCCTGGGGGCGGTAACTGGGGAAGTCCACCCGGGTGGTGAAGCGCGAGCCGAGGCCGGGGTTCACCGCCAGCAGCCGGTCCATGCCCTCGGGGTAGCCCGCCAGGATGACCACCAGCCGGTCGCGGTTGTCCTCGGCCCGCTTCAGCAGCACCTGGAGCGCCTCGTCGCCGTAGGCGTCGCCCTTGCTGTAGCCGGAGTTGGACAGGGCGTACGCCTCGTCCACGAAGAGCACGCCGCCGAGTGCGGAGTCGATCAGCTCGTTCGCCTTCACCGCGGTCTGACCGAGGAACTCGCCGACCAGGTCGGAGCGTTGGGCTTCCACCAGGTGGTCGCCGCCGAGCAGGCCGAGGGCGTAGAAGACCCGGCCCAGGATGCGGGCGACGGTGGTCTTGCCGGTGCCCGACGGGCCGGAGAAGACGAAGTGGCGTTTCGGCGGTTGCACCGGCAGGCCCTGTCCGGCCCGCAGCCGGGCCATCCGCAACTGGGCCGACAGCGCGCGCACCTGGCGCTTGACCGGCTCCAGCCCGACCATCCGGTCCAGCTCGGCGAGCGCCTCGGCGAGCAGCACCGGGTCCGAACCGCCGAGCGGCAGTCCGGCCGGGCCCGCGGCGCCGACCGGGCCGGGCAGCGTGGCGGCGCGGTCGCGCACGGCGTCGCCCAGCGGCCCGGCGATCAGCAGCGACTCGTCCAACTCGGCCTCGGTGTCCGGGCCGGGGCCGGCGGCCGCCGACGGGTCGGGCGGGAAGTCGACGGGGTAGCCGGTCTCGGGGTCGCCGCCCTCGGGCACCGCCTGGCCGCTGCCCCCGGCCAGCGACACCGCGGCCAGGCCCGCGCCCTCGTCGAGGCCGTCGTCCGACTCGTGGATGGCGGCGAGCCGGGCGGAGGTGTCCATGAAGGCCGGGTCCACCCGGTGCACGGCGCGGTAGAGCGGCACCGCGGCGGCGCTGCGGCCGGTGCCCTCGTAGGCGCGGGCGAGCCAGTAGCGCAGTTCCTTGCGCTGCGGCTGCTCGCTGCGGCACCGCATCAGCGCGGCGGACAGCAGCGGTTCGGCCTGGCCGCACATCTCCAGCCGGACCCGGGCCATCCCGCCGAACAGCCCGGCCTCGATGCCGAGGACGGGATCGCCGAGCAGCGGTTCGGTGTGCCGGACCAGCCGCTCCCAGTCCTTGACCAGGTAGGCGCGGCAGGCGTGCAGGAAGCGCACCTGCGGATCGGTGTCGACCGGCGGGCAGTCGGCCAACGCCCGGTCGAGCTCGGCGACATGGCGGCCGTCCAGCCAGTGCGAGGCGTGCGCGAGCTGGAGGTCGCGGCTGGTCTCCAGCACCGGCTGCACCCACCAGCCCAGCCAGTACCAGGAGTTGAGGGTGCGTCGGTGGGCGGCGCGCTGCTCGCCGAAGCGGTCGCGGTGCCGGTACATCTGGAGCAGCGCGATGGAGGTGTCGGCGCGCAGCGCGTGCAGGCCCAGCCACGCGTCGGCCATCCCCGGGTCCGTCCGGACCGCGGACCTGAACTCCTCCTCGGCCTGCACGTACGCGCCCATGGTGTACGCCTCCACCCCGCGCAACCAGGCCAGATCGGCCGGCGCGCCCGGGCGGTCGGTGCCGAAGTCCATCAAGTCCCCACCACTCCGTCCCCCCGCCTCGCGGACATGCACTCCCAACCCGTGGCCAACGGGCGTGAGTTGAGCAGACTGCGATACCCCCCAGGCACCGCACCGACCCCTTCGCGCATCGTACCCGCGATGGTCCGATCACCGTAGGGCGCGCAGGCAAGCCGGACGGGAGCGCGCGGCGTGCGGGGGAGGGCGTGCGGAGGCGCCAGTCCGTCACGGTAGGTAAGGGGCGCGGCGGGCCGCGCGGCGCGGCCGACGGCGCCGAGGGCAGGACGGAGCCCCCGATCACGGGGGAACAATCGGGGGCTCCGCGCCTGCTGAGCGGCCGCTCAGAGCCGCTGGTTGAAAACGTAATCTCTGGAGACCCGGCCGGTCAAGCGATCACGGACGCCTGTTCGTGGCGGGAACGCGCGTGATCACCGAGCGATTCCGATCGCCTCCCGACCGCATTCGACCGGACGGTTCCGGTCGCGCCGAGCCGCAGCAGGACGGCACCGGATGATCACCTTCCGTGACGATCCGTGGGTCCCGGGAGCGCGCGGGCGGCCGGTCCCGGGGCGAACCGGTAGCCGCCGTCGCGGCCCCGGTCCTGGTGGACCAGCAGGTCGGCGTGCGGGCGGGTGGGGTCGGCGGCGAAGTGCGCGTCCTCCGCGGCGGTCCAGCCGGTCCAGAAACGGGTCAACTCCGGTCCGTCCCGGCGCAGTCCGCGCCGGTGCGCCTCGGCCGGCCCGACCTCCAGCCACAGCGTCAGCGTCAGGTGCGGCCGCAGTGCGGCCCGGCCGGTGCCGACCCCTTCCAGCAGCAGGTACGGGGACGCGGCCACGGCGCGCTCGCCCGCGAAGCGCCGCGCGTGCCAGTCGTAGACCTCGTGCACGCCGTCGCGGCCGGCGCGCAGCGGCGCGAGCACCTGCGCGGCCAGCCGGTCCGTCCATCCGAACGGCTCCTCGTGGGTGGCCAGGTCGTCCGTGTGCACGACCGGGCAACCGTCCAAGGCCGCCGCCAGCCGCCCGGCGAGCGTCGTCTTCCCGGCGCCCGCGTGGCCGTCCACCGCGATCACCCTGGTCGCGCCGCACGACGGTGCGAGCCCTTGCATGCCTGCGGCCATCTCCGCCAACGTCATCTCCGCCACCCCGCGACCATACGGGGCGAGCGCCCCCGGGGCGCCGGTGGCCGCGCCGTCCGCCGGCGCGCCGGGGCCGGCCGCCCCGTCCGGTCCGCGGGCGCCGGCGCGCCACGCGCGGGCGGCTCGGGTCCGCCGGCGGCTCGCAGCGGCGGCTCGCCGCGGCCCGCGGCCCCTCCCGACCGCGGGCGCGCCACGCGCGGGCCGGCCGCGGGCAATTCCGCGCGCCGCCCCGGGGACGCCGTTACCGTGGGGCCGTGAGCGAATCCACTGGCAAGGCCGGCGCGGCTAAACTGTTCCCGCCGGAGCGACTGGACCGGGCCCGGCGGGCCGCCGAGGACGCGGGGCTCGACGCGCTGCTCGTCTCCCCGGGCGCGGACCTGCGCTACCTGACCGGCTATCAGGCGCTGCCGCTGGAGCGGCTGACCTGCCTGGTGGTGCCCGCGGAGGGCGACCCGTTCCTGGTGGTGCCCGCGCTGGAGAAGGCCGCCGCCGAGGCGTCCCCGGCCGGCTCGCTGGGCGTGGAGATCGTGGGCTTCGCCGAGACGGACGACGCGTACGCGATGATCGCCCGCCGGCTCCCGCCGCACGTCGCCCGCTTCGCGGTCGACAACCACATGTGGGCCGAGAAGCTGCTCGCCTTCCAGGACGCGCTGCCCACCGCGCAGGCGGGCCTGGCCGGTGACGTGCTGTCGGTGCTGCGGATGCGCAAGAGTCCCGCGGAGGTGGAGGCGCTGCGCCGGGCGGGTGCCGCGATCGACCGGGTGCACCGCAGGATCGGCGAGTGGCTGCGGCCCGGCCGCACCGAGCGCGAGATCGCCGGGGACATCGCCGACGCGATCATCGCGGCCGGCCACGCGACCGTGGACTTCGTCATCGTCGGCTCCGGTCCCAACGGCGCCAGCCCGCACCACGAGGTCTCCGACCGGGTGGTGAAGGCCGGCGACCCGGTCGTGGTGGACATCGGCGGCACCACCGCGGAGGGCTACTGCTCCGACTCCACCCGCACCTACGCGGTGGGCGAGCCCCCCGCGGAGTTCCGGGAGCTGTACGAGGTGCTGCTCGCCGCGCAGACCGCGCAGACGCGGGCGGTCCGCCCCGGGGTCACCGCGGAGCAGTTGGACGCGGTGGGCCGGGACCGGATCGCCGCGGCCGGGTACGGCGACCACTTCATCCACCGCACCGGCCACGGCATCGGCCTGGAGACGCACGAGGAGCCGTACATCGTCGCGGGCAGCGCGCGGCCGCTGGAGCCGGGGATGGCGTTCTCGATCGAGCCGGGGATCTACCTGCCCGGCCGGTTCGGCGCGCGCATCGAGGACATCGCGGTGTGCACCGAGGACGGCGGGGAGCGGCTCAACCTGACCGGGCGTGACCTGGTCGTTCTTCCCGGGTGACCGTCAGTGGTATAGGCCAATAATGATCCGTCCGGGAACACGTCAACCCTGGTGGACGGCCCGTCCAGCGACGATAGTGGTCGGCACCCGCCGTGCCCCAGCAGGGCCCGGACGGGCCATCTCCCGTTCACGTCGAGGGGAACCGAGGTACCACCCACATGACCAGTAACGCGCCCCGGCGTGCCGTGCTGACCGCCGCGCTCGCCGCCGCGGCCGCCGTCGCCGCCTCGAACGCGCAGACCGCCTCCGCAGCGCCGGCCGCCGCCGGCACCGGGACCCCCGCCGGGCGGCCCGCGCAGGGCGGCGGCAAGGGCGCCGCCGCTGCCGACCCCGCGCCGGTCGACTACCACGGCTGGAGCACCTACCCCGACTGGCTGTTCGGCGAGCACCAGGGCACCCTGCCGGTGCCCGGCTCCCGCCCCGGGGTGCGCATCGTCCGCCCGGCCGGCACCACGGACTACACCGACCCGCACACCGGCACGACCGCCTCCTACGAGTACGCCTCCTGGACCTCGCCGGTGCGCAGGCTCCCGCACCCGGCCACCGAACTGGTCTCCTCCTGGAACGCGCACACCCCCGCGGGCACCTGGCTCCAGGTCGAGCTGCTGGGCACGTACACCGACGGCACCGCCGCCCCCGCCTACGTGATGGGCCGCTGGACCTCCGGCGACGGCGACGAGGACATCCGCCGCACCTCCGTGGACGGCCAGGGCGACGACACCAGCAGCATCTACACCGACACGTTCGCGATCGACGACGCGAGCGCGGGCAGGCTGCTGGCCTCGTACCGGTTGCGGGTCACCCTCTACCGCAAGCCCGGCAGCGGCGACACGCCCACGGTGTGGCGGGTGGGCGCGTTCGCCTCGAACATCCCGGACCGCTACACCGTGCCGGCGTCGGTGCCGGGTCTGAAGGGCGCCGTCGAACTGCCGGTGCCGCGCTACTCCCAGGACATCCACAAGGGCCAGTACCCGCAGTACGACAACGGCGGCGAGGCGTGGTGCAGCCCCACCTCCTCCACCATGGTCATCGAGTACTGGGGGCGCGGCCCGAGCGCCGCGGACCTGTCCTGGGTGGACCCCTCCTACGCCGACCCGCAGGTCGACCAGGGCGCCCGCTACACGTACGACTACCAGTACGAGGGCTGCGGCAACTGGCCGTTCAACGCCGCCTACGCGGCCACCTACCAGGACCTGCAGGGCGTCGTCACCCAACTGCACTCGCTCAACGACATCGAGCGCCTGGTGAAGGCCGGCATCCCGGTCATCACCTCGCAGTCGTTCCTCGCCAGCGAACTGGACGGGGCGAACTACAGCACGTCCGGGCACCTGATGTGCATCGTCGGCTTCACCGCCGAGGGCGACGTGGTCGCCAACGACCCCGCCAGCGCGGACGACGACGCGGTGCGCAACGTCTACAAGCGGGCGCAGTTCGAGACCGTGTGGCTGCGTACGAAGCGGATCACCGCGACCGGCTCGGTGGGCTCCGGCTCCGGCGGTGTGGCCTACCTGTACTTCCCGGTCAAGCCGAGCCCCGGGCAGCGGCGCGCGCTGGAGTCCGTCGGCGTCGTCTGAGTCCGGCGCCGGCCTCCCGGGCCGGCTCCGCGGGCCCCGGCCGCGCGCGTCCCGCGCGCGACCGGGGCCCTTCGGCGTGCCCGCCGAACTGGTAGAGACCAATTTGTGGATTGACCCAAAGGTCTGGACCAACCTATTGACGCGTACGGATCACCGCAGGAACCTGCTGGCACGTTCCCCCACAGGAGGTCCGACGTGAACCGTCTCAAAGCCCTCGGCACGGGAGTGGCCGCCGCGGTCCTGGCCGTCGCCGGGCTGGGCACCGCGGCCGCCCTCGGCGCCGGCGAGGCCAGTGCGACCCCCACGGCCAACGCGCTGAGCAGCAACTGGTACGCCGCCGCGCCCTACTTGATGCCGCTGGACAACAACCCGCCGAGCGCCACGGCGATCATGGACGCCACCGGCCTCAAGGCCTTCCAGCTCGCCTTCATCCTCGCCCCCAACGGCGGCGGGTGCAGCCCGACCTGGGGCGGTACCGCCGCGGTGTCCTCGGACACCTCGGTCGCCAACACCATCTCCGCGATCCGGGCCAAGGGCGGCGACGTGTCCGTCTCGATCGGCGGATACGGCGGCACCAAGCTCGGCCAGGCGTGTTCCGGCGCGGCCGCGACCGCGGCCGCCTACCAGCAGGTCGTCGACAAGTACCAGCTCAAGGCGATCGACTTCGACCTGGAGGAGCCGGAGTACGAGAACACCGCGGCCGTCGCCAACGAACTGGGCGCCGCCCAGATCCTCCAGCGCAACAACCCCGGCATCTACATCTCGGTGACCACCCCGGGCACCGCGGCCGGCACCGGCTGGTTCGGGCAGCAGATGCTCAACGAGGCCAAGACGCTCGGCTTCACCCCGAACAACTTCTCCATCATGCCGTTCGACGGCGGCTTCAACGGCGCCGCCTCCCAGACCGCGGCGCTGACCGCGTTCAACGGCCTGCTCCAGACCACCTTCGGCTGGAGCGCCGCCACCGCCTACGCCCACGAGGGCTTCTCCGGCATGAACGGCCGCAGCGACAGCGGCGAGTACTTCTACCAGGCGGACTTCCAGACCGTGCTGGACTACGCCACCAGCCACGGCATGGGCCGCTTCACCTTCTGGTCGCTCAACCGCGACCTGCAGTGCAACCCGCCGGACAACAACGGCAGCACCTCGGGCTCGTGCAGCTCGGTCCCGCAGAGCTCGTGGGACTTCGCCAAGTACTCGGTGAAGTTCGCCGGCGCGACCCCGCCCACCAACCCGCCGACCTCGCCGCCCACCACGCCGCCCACCACCCCGGCCGGCGGCGACTGCGCCGACGTGGCGGCCTGGAGCGCGTCCGCCGTCTACACCGGTGGCAACGAGGTGTCCTACGGCGGCCACAAGTGGCTCGCCCAGTGGTGGACCACGAACGAGACGCCCGGCACCACCGGTGAGTGGGGCGTCTGGAAGGACGAGGGAGCCTGCTGAGCCGACGGGGACGGCGAGTTCACCCTTCCGCGCACTGATCCGATCATTGCGCTGATCCGATCGCCGTCCACGCGCTAGGGTCGGGCCCGGGGCGCTCTCGCGCCGCGGGCCCTTCCTGCTGGGTGCGCGTCTCCGCAGGTGCGCGTATCCGCATCGGTACATGCCGGTGCTAGCGGAGCAAAACGGACCTCGGGTTCCCGGTGATGTGCTTCACTCCGAACACGTGATCAGTAACCTCGGTCGAGCATCCGGGAGTCTGCTCGATCCGGTCCCGCCCGCCTGCCGCGTCCGCACCTCCCCCGACCTGGAGACACCGACCGTGACCGACCGACCGTCCTGGGCCCCGCAGGGGATCGACATCACCGTGCCGAGCGTCTCCAGGATCTACGACTACTTCCTGGGCGGCTCGCACAACTTCGAGGTCGACCGGGAGGCGGCCCGGACCGCGTTGAAGGCGCTGCCGGGCATGCCGAAGATCGGCCAGGCCAACCGGGCCGTGATGCGCCGCGCGGTCAACTTCGCGCTGGAGCGCGGCATCACGCAGTTCCTGGACATCGGCTCGGGCATACCCACCTTCGGCAACGTGCACGAGGTCGCCCAGGAGGCGCACCCCGGCGCCCGCGTGGTCTACGTGGACAACGACCCGGTCGCCGTCACCCACAGCCGCGCCGTGCTGGCGGGCAACCCGGACGCCGCGATCGCCGCGGCCGACCTGCGCGACCCGCGCTCGGTGCTGGAGGCACCGGAGGTCCGGCGGCTGCTCGACCTGGACCGGCCGGTCGCGCTGATGCTCGTCGCGGTGGTGCACTTCCTGTCCGAGGCCGACCGCCCGGGCGAGATCATCGGCACCCTGCGGGACGCCCTCGCCCCCGGCAGCGTCATGGTCATCACGCACTCCACCCCGGCGAGCAAGGCCGACCAGTCCGACGCGCAGCGCGACGTGGTGACGGTCTACCAGCGCACCGCCAGCCGCCTGGTGCACCGTACGGTCGACGAACTGCGGCCGCTGTTCGACGGGTTCGAGATCGTGGAGCCGGGCATCGTGCCGCTGCCCTACTGGCGCCCCAACACCCCGCCGGCCGAGGACGACGACCCGGTGGTACTGCTCGGGCTCGCCGGTGTGGGGTTGAAGGCGTGACCCCCGGGGCGGCCGCGGCCGGTGACGCGGCGTGGCATGCCGGCACCCGGCCGACCCCCGGGCCGGCAACCGGGCCGGCCACCAGGCCGGCGGGCGGACACCCGGCCGTTGCGGCCGCCGCCCCCGTACTCGCCGCCGTCGCCGACCCGGCGACCGGTGACGGCGGTGCCGGCGACGGCCGGCCGGTCGGTACCGGCGCCGGCGCGCGGACCCCTGACGGGCGGTCGGCCGATCCCGGTGCCGCCACCCGGCCGGGTCCGCGGGCGCACGCGGGGGACGCGGCCGGGCCCGAGGTGGAGGCCCACGCCGGGCCGGACCTCCGTACCCGGGCCGAGGCCGACGACAGCCTGCGCCGGTTCGCCGCCATATGGGGCCGTGCCGTCTTCCCGCTGACCGCCACCTCCATGACCCGGGCCGAACTGGAGGCGTACCTGCGGCCGTTGGCCCGCGTGCTGAGCGACGCGCTGAGCGCCGACCGGTTCGACCCGCGGGCCGCGGTGCCGGTCGGCGCCGCGCTGGTCGACGCGCATTGCACCGACCCCGAGGCGCTGCCGAGCATCCTCGGCGTCATCGACGCGTACCTCGCGCTGTACTGCCCGCCCGGCGGCGGCCTGACCGCCGACGAGGTGCGCGCCCGCTGCTCCCGCCTCCAGCACGCCGTCGCCGTCGGCTTCTCCCAGGCACTGCGTGAACGCACCCTGCACGAGCAGGAGTCGATCTCCCGCGCCGCGCTGGCCGCCCAGGCCGACGCCGAACGCGCGCTGGCCGCGAGCGAGGCGCGCTTCCGCGCGGTCTTCGAGGGTGCCGCGATCGGCATCGGCATCGCCGACCTCGACGGCCGCGTCCTGGAGATCAACGATGCGCTCAGCCGGATGTTCGGCGGCGAGAAGCACGTCATGCAGCGGACCGTCTCGGAGTGGGCCCACCCCGAGAACCCCGCGGTCGTCAGCGCCCTCAACGGCGAGCTGGTCCGCGGTGAGCGCGACGGCTACCACACCGAGAAGGCGTACCCCCGGGCGGACGGCTCCGTGCTGTGGGGCAACCTCCAGGTCTCCCTGCTCCGGGACTCCGCCGGCAACCCCCAGTACCAGCTCGCCCTGCTGGAGGACATCACCGAGCGCCGCCAGTTGCTCCAGCGGCTGCGCCACGAGGCCACCCACGACGCCCTCACCGGCCTGCCCAACCGCGCCCTGTTCTTCGAACGGCTCGACCAGGCACTCGCCCCACCGGAGGCGTCCGGGTCGGGCGGGCCGTCCGGGTCAGCGGGCAAGGGCGGCACGGCGGAGGACGGCGACCGGGGGGCGGGGCTCGACGCGGGTACGCCCGGTGGCGGCACGTCCGGTGGCGGCACGTCCGCCGGGGACACGGACTCCGGCCGCCGGATCGGCCTGTGCTACCTCGACCTCGACGGCTTCAAGACGGTCAACGACAGCCTCGGCCACGCGGTCGGCGACCAGCTCCTGGTCGCCGTCGCCGACCGGCTGCGGAACTGCCTGACCTCGCCGGACCAGCTCGTGGCGAGGATCGGAGGCGACGAGTTCGTCGCCCTCTACACCGACCCGCCCGGCCTCGACGCCGTCACCGACCTCGCCGGCCGCATCCTGGCGGCGTTCGCCACGCCTGTCCTCGTGGACGGCCGCGAACTGCCGGTGCACGGCAGCATCGGGATCGTGCTCACCCCGACCGCCTCGCACGCGGCCGCCGACGTGCTGCGCAGCGCCGACATCACCATGTACCGGGCCAAGGAACTGGGCGGCAACCGCTACGAGGTGGCCGACCCCGACGCCGACGCCCGCGCGATCACCCGGCACAGCCTCACCAACCGGCTGCCCGGCGCCCTGGAGCGCGGCGAGTTCTTCGTCGAGTACCAGCCGCTGATCGGGTTGAGCGACGGCGTCGTGCACGGCGCCGAGGCCCTGGTCCGCTGGGGCCACCCGGTGCACGGCGTGATCGGGCCGGATCGTTTCATCCCGCTCGCCGAGAACACCGGGCAGATCGTGCCGCTCGGCCGCTGGGTGCTGGAGCAGGCGGTCCGGCAGGCCGAGGTGTGGCAGCGCAACCACCACGGCGCGCGGCCGCCCAGGGTCAACGTCAACCTCTCGCCGATCCAGTTGCACCACCCCGACCTGGTCGCCGAGGTCTCCCGGGTGCTGGACGACAGCGGGCTCGCGCCGGAGGCGCTGTGCCTGGAGGTCACCGAGAGCGCGCTGATAGGCGCCGACCAGGACGCCTTGAAGCCGCTGCGGCGGATCGCGGACCTCGGCGTGGAGATCGCCCTGGACGACTTCGGCACCGGCTACTCCAACCTCTCCTCGCTGCGCTGGCTGCCGGTCAGCGTGCTCAAGCTCGACCGCGCGTTCTCCCGGGGGATGAGCCACCACCCGGCCGACCCGGTCGACCTGAAGATCGTCGAGGGGATCGTGTCGCTCGCGCACGGCCTCGGCCTGTCCGTCACCGTCGAGGGCGTGGAGACCAGCGCCCAGGCCGACTACCTGCGCGACCTGGGCTGCGACACCGGCCAGGGCTGGTACTACGGCCGGCCCGCGCCGCCCGAGCAGATGGGCACCCTCCTGCTGGCGGACGCGAGTTGACCGCTGCCCACCGCTGAGGAGGGCGCACCGGTGGGGGAGGAGCCCCACCGGTGGGGGAGCGGCCCGGGGGCCGGGACCGCCGCCTGCCGGTCCTGCTCCGTGCGGGCCGGTCAGTCCTGCTTGGTGAAGGTGGTGGGCGCGCCCACCGTCAGACCGCTGTAGTCCGACAGCTTGAGCGTCTCCTCGTCGCTGTCGAGGGTGAGGGTGTAGACGCGGCCCACGGTGCACTCGGTGCCGCTCGACGGGTCGGACGCGGTGCTGGACACCGCCTGGAGGACGACGGTGGAGCCGTCGCGCTCGGTGAAGCCGAGCGTGTCCGTGCAGCCGATGTCCGCGCCGGAGATCGACCCGGTGACGTGGGTGACCTCCTTGCCGACCACGTTCCCGCGCGTGCCTCCGGTCAGGGTGATGGTGACCTTGGCCTTGCCGGTGACCGAGGGCAGCCCCGGGCCGACGCCGTACCAGGTGCCGATCCAGGCGGCGGGCAGCTTGTCGGCCGAACCGGAGCCGTCGGAGTCGGAGCCGTCGGAGCCGTCGGAGTCGGAATCGCCGTCGGGGTCGTCGGAGTCGTCGGAGCCGGTGTGCGATCCGGCGGTCCCGGTCGGGCCGGCGGCGCTGCCGGTCCCGGTGGCGGTGGAGGACGCGGAGGCGGTGGGCGCCTTGGCGTCGGACCCCTGGTCGTCGGCGTTCTGCCGCCAGCGGTGCACCGCGAGGGAGCCCACGACCACCAGGACCACGGCGACGGCGGCCGCCGCGACGAGCGCGCCGCGCCGGCTGCCGCCCCCGCCTGAGCCCGGGGGGAGGCCCGTGCCGGGGCCTGGCGGGCCGTTCCGGGCGCCGGGGGAGGCGTAGCCCGGCGGCGGGACCGAAGGCCGCTGGACGGTCTGCTGAGGGCCTGTCCGGGGTGTCTGGTAGGCGGGGTGACGGAACGTCGCGGACTCGGGCCCGTACGGGGTGGTGGCGGCCACCGGAGGGACACCGGGTGCGGTGGGCGCGGCGGGTGCGCTCGCCGCCCCGGTCGGGGCGGGCGGGGCCGGGGCGTCCGCCAGCGCGGCGCGGGTCGCCTCCTCGCGGGCGACCAGTTCCCCGGCCAGCCCCGGCGGCAGGTTCCCGGACCACGGCGCCGGTGCGGCGGCCGCCTTGCCGGCGCCGTCGCCCAGCAGCGCGGCCGCCTCCAGGGCGGTCGGCCGGTCGGCCGGGTCCTTGACCAGCAGCGCGGCCACCGCCGGCAGCAGCACCTCCGGCACCCCGCTCAGGTCCGGGTCCTCGTGCACCACCCGGTAGAGCAGGGCGGGCGTCGAGGCGGTCTCGCCGGGGTGGTTGAACGGGCCGCGGCCGGTCGCCGCGTAGACCAGCACCGCGCCCAGGGCGAACACGTCGCCCGGTTCCGCCGAACTCCCGGACGCGGCCTGCTCCGGCGCCATGTAGCCGGGCGAGCCGATCATCGCCCCGGTGCTGGTGTGCCGGGTGTCGTCGGCGGCGCGGGCGATCCCGAAGTCGATCAGCAGCGGCCGGGTCCCCGCCAGCAGGACGTTCGACGGCTTCACGTCACGGTGCGCCAGGCCCGCGCGGTGCACCGCGTGCAGCGCCTCGCACAGCTCCGCGCCGAGCGCCGCCGCGCTCCCGCCGGGCAGCGGGCCGTGCGCGCGGACCCAGTCGGCGAGCGACGGCGCGGCCACGTACTCGGTCGCCAGCCACTGCGGACTCGCGCCCGCGGGGGAGTAGTCGACCACCGTGGCGGTCCACGGCGAGCGCACCCGGTCCGCGTTCCTGATCTCCCGCGCGAACCGCTCGCCGAACGCCGGGTCCGTGCCGAACTCCGCGCGGACGGTCTTCAGCGCCAGCGGCCGCCCCGCGACCGTACGCGCCAGGTAGACCTGCCCCATGCCGCCCGCGCCCAGCCGCGCGAGGAGCGGGTAACCGCCCACCGACCGGGGGTCGGACGCCTCCAAGCTCTCCATGCGCAGCAGCGTACGTCGCCCTTCCGCCTCGTTCGCCGGCATCCGCCCTCCCGGTCGCCCGCGCCGCCCGGACCGCCCGGGCACCGAACCGGGGGACGCGGCCGGAGGCGCGCGCGGTTGCGGGCTCCGGCGGGCGGCCGGTGGCGGTGACGCACCCGTGACGGCGCCGCCGCCATACGGCATACTCCATCCGCCGGACCCGTTGATCACCGTTGCCGCGACCCGGCGTGGGAGACAGCGACGGGAACGGGGTAGTTCTCACCGGACGGCTCCACCACACCCTTGCGCGGGGCCGCCGCCACCCCACAGGGAGGATGTGCCGCCATGCCCCAGCAAGGCCCGCAGCCGGTCGAACGGCAGTTGCCCACCGACGAGGCCCGCCTTCTGCTCGACCTGACCCGGGACCTGGCCCGGCGCGAGATCGCGCCCGCGGCCGCCGCCGAGGAGGAGGCCGGGCACTTCCCGCGCGAGGCCCTGGCGCTCATCGGCCGCTCCGGCCTGCTCGGCCTGCCCTACCCGGAGGAGCACGGCGGAGGCGGCCAGCCCTACGAGGTCTACCTCCAGGTGCTGGAGGAACTGGCGGCCGCGCGGCTGACCGTGGGGCTCGGGGTCAGCGTGCACACCCTCTCCTGCCACGCGGTGGCCGCCTTCGGCAGCAAGCAGCAGCGCGCCGACCACCTCCCCGCGATGCTCGGCGGCGAACTGCTGGGCGCCTACTGCCTGTCCGAGCCGACCTCGGGTTCCGACGCGGCGAGCCTGCGCACCCGTGCGGTGCGGCACGGCGAGTCCTGGACGATCGACGGCACCAAGGCGTGGATCACGCACGGCGGCGTCGCCGACTTCTACACGGTGCTCGCCCGTACCGGCGGCGAGGGCGCGCACGGCATCTCCGCCTTCCTGGTGCCGGGCGACGCGGCCGGGCTGGAGGCGGGCACGCCCGAGCGGAAGATGGGCATGAAGGGCTCACCGACCGCGCAGATGCACTTCGACGGGGTCGAGGTGGCCGACGAGCGGCGGATCGGCGACGAGGGGCAGGGCTTCGCGATCGCGCTCGCCGCGCTCGACGCCGGGCGGCTGGGCATCGCCGCGTGCGCGGTCGGCGTGGCGCAGGCCGCGCTCGACGCCGCGGTGGCGTACATGGCGCAGCGCCGCCAGTTCGGCCGTCCGATCGCGGACTTCCAGGGCCTGCGGTTCATGCTCGCGGACATGGCGACCCGGGTGGAGGCGGGCCGCGCGCTCTACCTGACGGCGGCCCGACTGCGCGACGCCGGGGAGGACTTCAGCGCGCGGGCGGCGATGGCGAAGCTGTTCTGCACGGATGCCGCGATGCAGGTCACCACCGACGCGGTCCAACTCCTGGGGGGATACGGCTACACCGCGGACTTCCCCGTCGAGCGGTACATGCGCGAGGCGAAGGTGCTGCAGATCGTCGAGGGGACCAACCAGATCCAGCGGATGGTGATCGCGCGCCACCTGGTGGGCCCCGAGACCCGCGACTAGGAACGGGGCGGGCCCCCGCCGTGGGGGTCCGCCGTCCCCGCGCGCGTGCGCCGCCTGTGCGGCCGGTCCGCCGGTGCGGCCGGTCCGGGCGTGCGGGGCCGGGTGCCCGCCGTCGGTGCGGCCGGGCTGCGGGTCCCCGCGCCGTCGGGCGCGGGGCCGGACGTGCCTACGCGGCCAGGGTGTGGGGCGCGCGCTGGACGGGGACGCGGACCGGGCGGGAGCCGGGGCCGCCGACGTGGGAGAACGGCTGCGTGCGCCAGTCCAGCGGCAGCGGCGCGGTGGGCTGCTCGCGGACGGGGGCCAGTACCAGCGGCTCCACGGCCCCGGCGTCCGCGACCGCGCGCCCGGAGCCGGCGCAGACGGTCAGCCCGAAGGGCTGCCAGGGGTTCGGGCACACCGCGTGGGACGGCAGCACGCTGTCGTCGCCGACCACGGCGATCGGCCGGCCGCAGTCGGGGCAGGCGAGCCGTACGACGTCGGCGAAGTCGTCGCCCTCCTCGTCGTAGGGGTCCTCGGTGTCGTCGAAGTCGGCGGCCGGGTCCGTGCCGTCGTCCTCGGCCTCATCGGCGGCGGGAGCGGGTGCCGGCGCGAGCACGAGGTCGCGTTCGTGACCCTCCGCGGCAGCCGAGGACGTCCGGGCGCTGCGACTGTGGCGCACATGGTGACGCATGATGCGTTCCCCCTTGGGTGATGCCCTCCGTTGGGCCGGCCCGGCTTCTCGCTCGCGGCCATAGCGAGCACTTCCCGCCGCGCTACGCGGGTAATCGCGCCATGCGGAGTGCTCCGCACGGTCGAGGTGTGGCCTTCGTCACACTCCCTCGGATGCCTCCGCGATGCGCCCCCAGGGTGCGCCCCTACGCCCCCTGGTGCCCCGGACGATCGCCCGTGAGACCGCCTTATAGGGTGGCGGCAAGGCGTGGACCAGCGCGGTTGTGCCGGCGTCGGGCCGGCGGGCGGGAGTGGCACGGCATGCGGACCAACTGGGCGGGGAACCTCACCTTCGGCGCGGAACGCGTGCACTGCCCGGCCACGCTCGACGAGTTGCGCGCGATCGTCGCCGGCAGCCGACGGGTCAAGGCGCTCGGCAGCGGACACTCCTTCAACGCGATAGCCGACACCCACGGAGACCTCGTCGAACTGGCCGCGCTCCCGGCCGAGATCGACGTCGACAGCGCCGCCGGCACCGTCCGCGTCGCCGCCGGCGTCCGCTACGCCGAACTCGCCGCGCACCTGCACGCCCGCGGCCTCGCGCTGCCCAACCTCGCCTCCCTGCCGCACATCTCGGTGGCCGGCTCGGTCGCCACCGGCACCCACGGCTCGGGCGACGCCAACGGCTCGCTGGCCACCTCCGTGACCGCCCTGGACCTGGTCACCTCCGGCGGCGACACGCTCAGCCTCAGCCGCGAACGCGACGGCGACCGCTTCGACGGCGCCGTGGTCTCGCTCGGCGCGCTCGGCATCGCCACCCACCTCACCCTCGACGTGGTGCCCGCCTTCCAGGTCCGGCAGACCGCCCGCACCGCCCTCGCCCTCGACGACGCGCTGGCCCACTTCGACGCCCTCACCGGCGCCGCCTACAGCGTCAGCCTCTTCACCGACTGGCGGGTGCGGGGCTTCACCCAGGTCTGGCTGAAGCGGCTCGACGGCACCCCGGAACCCGACCTGCCGTGGACCGCGGCGGCCCCCGGCCCGCTGCACCCGGTGCCCGGCATCGACCCGGTGCACTGCACCCCCCAGGACGGCACCGCCGGCCCCTGGTACGAACGGCTGCCGCACTTCCGCCCCCAGTTCACCCCCAGCAGCGGAGCGGAACTCCAGTCCGAGTACCTCGTGCCGCGCGCCCACGGCACCGCCGCCATCGCGGCCGTCGCCGACCTGCGCGCGCTGCTCGCGCCGGTCCTGCTGACCTGCGAGGTCCGCACGATCGCCGCCGACCGGCTCTGGCTCAGCCCCGCCTACGGGCACGACACCGTCGGCCTGCACTTCACCTGGCGCCAGGACACCCCCGCCGTGACCGCGGTGCTCGGCCGGATGGAGGCGGCCCTCGCCCCCTACGGTGCCCGCCCGCACTGGGGCAAGCTCGCCACCACCGACCCGGCGACCGTGCGCGGCCTCTACCCCCGGATGGCGGACTTCCGGGCGCTCGTGGCGGACCTCGATCCCGACGGCACCTTCGGCAACGCCTTCACCCGCCGCCTGCTCGCGCCGTGACCGGCCCCGGCGGGCACGGCCACGGGGTGACCGGGGAGCCCTCCGTGCCGGTAAGGTCATCGGCTGTGGAGGAGCTCGACCGGCACATCGTGGAACTGCTCGTCGCCGACGGGCGGATGAGCTACACCGACCTGGGCAGGGCCACGGGCCTGTCCACCTCGGCCGTGCACCAGCGGGTCCGCCGGCTGGAGCAGCGCGGCGTCATCCGCGGCTACGCGGCCGTCATCGACCCCGAGGCGGTCGGCCTGTCGCTGACCGCCTTCATCTCCGTCAAGCCGTTCGACCCCAGCGCGCCGGACGACATCGCCGACCGGCTCGCCGAGGTGCCCGAGATCGAGGCGTGCCACAGCGTGGCCGGCGACGAGAACTACATCCTCAAGGTGCGGGTCTCCGCCCCGATCGAACTGGAGCACCTGCTGTCCCGGATCCGGTCCCTGGCAGGCGTCTCCACCCGCACCACCGTGGTGCTGTCCACCGCCTACGAGTCCAGGCCCCCCCGGATCTGAGCACCGAGCCGTCCGGGGGAGACTGGCGTCATGCACCAGCGCCCCGCCGCAGCGGCGACCACGATCCCCGAACCGCACGACCAGCACGGACCCGCAGGCGGCACCGTGCTGCTGCGCGGCGGCTTCGTCTACAGCCCCGCCGACCCGTTCGCGACCGCGATGGTGGTCGACGGCGACACGGTCGCCTGGGTCGGTTCCGAGGGCGCCGCCGACTCCTTCGCCGACGGCGTGGACGAGGTCGTGCACCTCGACGGCGCGCTGGTCGCCCCCGCGTTCGTCGACGCCCACGTGCACACCACCGCCACCGGGCTGGCCCTGACCGGCCTCGACCTGGGCCCGGCCCGCACCCTGGCCGACGCGCTGGACCGCACCGCCGCGTACGCCGCCGCGCACCCCGGCGACCGGGTGCTGCTCGGCCACGGCTGGGACGACACCCGCTGGCCCGAGGGCCGCCCGCCGACCCGGGAGGAACTGGACCGGGCCGTGCACGGCCGCCCGCTCTACCTCGCCCGCACCGACGTGCACTCCGCGGTCGTCACCAGCGCGCTGCTCGACCTCGTGCCCGGCGCCGCCGACCTGCCCGGCCACCACCCCGGCGGCCCGGTCACCCGCGACGCCCACCACGCCGCCCGCGCGGCCGCCTACGCCGCCGTGACCCCCGCCCAGCGCGCCGACGCCCAGCGCGCGGCGCTGCGGCACGCGGCCGCCCAGGGCATCGGCAGCCTGCACGAGTGCGCCGGCCCGAACATCTCCTCGCAGGACGACCTGACCGGCCTGCTCGCGCTCGCCGCGGCCGAGCCCGGCCCGCGCGTGCACGGCTACTGGGCCGAGCCCGTGGCCGGCCCCGCCGACCTGGACCGGCTGCGCGACCTCGGCGCGGCCGGCGCCGGCGGCGACCTGTTCGTGGACGGCTCCCTCGGCTCGCGCACCGCCGCCCTGCACGCCCCCTACGCCGACACCGGGTCCGACCACCTCGGCGTCACCTACCTCGACGCCGACACCGTCGCCCGCCATCTCACCCTGTGCACCCGGGCGGGGGTCCAGGCGGGCTTCCACGCCATCGGGGACGCCGCGGTGGCCGCCGTGGTCGACGGGGTGCGCGCGGCGGCCGCAGCGGCCGGCACCGGCCGCGTACGGGCCCTGCGGCACCGCGTCGAGCACGCCGAGATGATGACCGCCGAGACGATCGCCGCGTTCGCCGAGTTCGGCCTGATCGCCTCCGTGCAGCCCGCCTTCGACGCGACCTGGGGCGGCGAGGACGGCATGTACGCCGCCCGGCTCGGCCGCGAGCGGGCCCGCACCCTGAACCCCTACGCGGCGATGACCCGCGCCGGGGTGCCGCTCGTCCTCGGCTCCGACAGTCCCGTCACGCCCCTCGACCCCTGGGGAGCCGTCCGCGCCGCGGCCTTCCACCGCACCCCCGAGCACCGCGTCTCGGCCCGCGCGGCGTTCCACGCCCACACCCGCGGCGGCTGGCGGGCGGTGGGCCGCGACGACGCCGGGGTCCTGGTGCCCGGCGCCCCGGCCGACTACGCGGTCTGGCAGGTCGGCGACCTCGTCGTGCAGACCCCCGACGAGCGCGTCGCCAACTGGTCCACCGACCCGCGCTCGGGCACCCCCGGCCTGCCCGACCTCACCCCCGGCGCCCCCCTGCCCACCGCGCTGCGCACCGTCGTGGCCGGCCGCACGATCCACCGCCCGCCGAACGGGTGACCTGGGCTTTCCGGGATGCGCCCGAACGGTGTGCGGTGCGGGCGCGGCGGCGTGTCGCCGTCGCGCGGGCACCTCGCCACTGACCTGCTGATTTGCCGAGAGTTCGCAGGTCACAGGGGTGTTGACAGTGGCTGGTCGGAGGCGAGTAGGTTCGGCCAGGTCCACCACAGGACGTCGGACCGGGGGCTCTCCGCGGTTGCGTCGAACACCGCTGGGCCATGGGGCGCCGCGCCGCACGCGCGCCGCCACTGGCAGCCAGGTCCAGCGTCCGCGACGCGGAACGCGGGGGGAGTGCCGCCCGATCGGCAGGTGTGACCCGGGAAGGGCCCGGACGCCCAGTAGACAACGGCCTCGGTGCCGAGCCGCAGCCAGCGGTTCCCAGGTCGGCCCGAAGGGTGTCCGGGCCCGCTCCCGTTGAGTGCCCCGACATCCCCGAGGCCGCCCCTTCCCCTCGTCGCGGGACCCTGCGCACGGCCGTCGGCTCGTCGCGCGGTTCCCCGCGCCCCTCGGTCCGGCGTGCGGGGGGAGGACCGGGCGGACCCGCGCTCCCCGGGGTCCCAGGTACAGGAGGTACCGTCACCTTCGTCAAATGTCCCGACCTGCAGGAAGGCCACGCCTGTGCGCCTGCGTCCGCCGAACGCCCCCGCGGCGCCCACCGGCATCGTGCCCGCCGGGGACACGACCGCCGCCGAAGTGACCGTCGTGCCGGTCGTGCCGGCGACCAGGCGGGCGCGGTGGAAGGCCACGGCCAGGGCCGCCGCGCCGCGCAGCGCCGTCGCCGCGGCGTTCGGCCTGATGCTGGCCGCCGCGTTCCCGCCGTACGGCGTGTGGCCGCTGTCCCTGGTCGCGGTGGCCGGCCTGGCGCTGGTGCTGGAGGGCCGCACGGTCCGGCAGGGCGCGTGGCTCGGCTTCGCCTTCGCCTTCCCGTTCTTCCTGTGGCTGCTGGTGTGGCTGCGGTCGGTGACCTGGTTCGCGGTGGTGGGCCTGTCCGCGATCGAGGCGCTGTACCTGGTGCTGATGGCCGGCCTGATGGTGGTGGCCCGGCGGCTGCCGTGGTGGCCGCTGTGGGCGTCCTGCCTGTGGGTGGCCCAGGAACTCGTCCGCGACCGGCTGCCCTTCGGCGGGTTCCCGTGGGGGCGGCTGGCGTTCGCCAACACCGGATCGCCGTTCACCCCGCTCGCCGCGCTCGGGGGCGCCCCGCTGGTGAGCTTCGCGGTGGCCCTCAGCGGCACCACGCTGGCCTGGGCGGCGCTCGCCGCCCACCGGGCCCACCGCGGCCGCGGTACGGGTCCGTGGGCCCTGCTGCCGACCGTGCGCGGCGCGCTGCCGGCCGCCGGCGCGCTGGTGCTGTCGGCGGCGGTGCTGCTGGCCGGCCTGCTCGTGCCGATCCACACCAACGCGGTCGGCCACCTGAAGGTCGCCATCGTGCAGGGCAACGTGCAGCAGCCCGGCATGCACTTCCTCGGCCGCCCGATGAAGATCCTCGACAACCACGTCCAGGCCACCCTCAAGCTCGCCGCGGACATCAAGGCCGGCAAGGCGGAGAAGCCCGACATCGTGCTGTGGCCGGAGAACTCCTCCGACCTGGACCCCTTCACCTACCCGCAGGCGTACGCCAAGATCACCGAGGCGGTCCAGGCGGTGGGCGTGCCGGTGCTGGTCGGCGCGCTGGTCGACGGCCCGGACAAGGAGCACGTGCAGAACGAGGGCATCGTGTGGGACCCGGTCACCGGCCCCGGTGCCAGCTACACCAAGCAGCACCCGGTGCCGTTCGGCGAGTACGTCCCGTTCCGCAAGGAGCTGACCAAGGTCATCCCGATGCTGAACGAGATCCCGAAGGACTTCTACCCGGGCACGCACACCGGGGTGATGCGGATCGGCCCGGCGGACGTCGGCGACGTGATCTGCTTCGAGGTGGCCTACGACGGAATCGTCCGCGACACGGTGAACGCCGGAGCCCGCGCCATCGTCGTACAGACCAACAACGCGACCTACGGCCGCACCGGCCAGCCCGACCAGCAGCTCGCGATGTCCAAGCTGCGCGCGGTCGAGCACGGCCGGGCCGTGGTCACCGCGGCGACCAGCGGGATCAGCGCGGTGGTCGAGCCGGACGGGACGATCGAGAAGCGCAGCAAGGAGTTCACCCAGCAGGTCATCAGCGCCGACATACCGCTGCGCGACGAGAAGACCGTCGCGGACCGAGTTGGTGCGGCACCTGAGTGGGCACTCGCTATGGTTGGTCTCCTGTCCTGCGCGGCCGCCGTCGCGATCGGCAGGCTGGAGCGCACGCGCATGGCGAAAGGGCAGTCGCAGCAGTGAACGAGGACGGGCAGCGGAGCTTTGACTCCCTCGGCAAGGTCCTGGTCATCATCCCGACCTACAACGAGGCGGAGAACGTCCGGCCGATCGTCAAGCGGGTGCGGGCCTCGGTGCCCGACGCGGACGTCCTGATCGCGGACGACAACAGTCCCGACGGGACCGGCAAGTTGGCCGACGAGATGTCCGCGGACGACCCGCAGGTGCACGTGATGCACCGCCAGGGCAAGGAGGGGCTCGGCGCGGCCTACCTGGCCGGGTTCCAGTGGGGCATCGAGCACGACTACGGCGTGCTGGTCGAGATGGACGCCGACGGGTCGCACCAGCCGGAGGAACTGCCGAGGCTGCTCACCGCGTTGAAGGGCGCCGACCTGGTGCTCGGCTCGCGTTGGATCCCCGGCGGCCGGGTGGTCAACTGGCCCAAGCACCGCGAGTACCTCTCCCGCGGCGGCAGCACGTACTCCCGGCTGATGCTCGACGTGCCGCTGCGGGACGTCACCGGCGGCTACCGGGCCTTCCGGCGGCAGACCCTGGAGAGCCTGGGCCTGGGCGACATCGCCTCCGCCGGCTACTGCTTCCAGGTCGACCTGGCCTGGCGCGCGGTCAAGGCCGGGTTCCACGTGGTCGAGGTGCCGATCACCTTCGTGGAGCGCGAGCGGGGCGACAGCAAGATGAGCCGCAACATCGTGGCCGAGGCGCTGTGGCGGGTCACCGCGTGGGGCGTGGGCGCGCGGGCGAGCAAGATCACCGGCCGCCGCCCCCTGCCGTAGGACGCGGCGGGGGCCCCGACGCGGGCGCCGCGCGGGGGCGGGAGGCGGGCCGGCCGGCGGGGGAGTTCCGAGCCGGGCTCCCCCCGGTCTTTGGCACACTTGAGGTATGACGACGCCGACGACGACACCGCCCCCGGTCCGGCCGCCGCGCAGGCGGCGTTCCCGGGCCCGCACCTTCGTGCCCCTCGCGATCGCGGCGTGGGCGGTGCTGGAGATCTGGCTGCTGATCCTGGTGGCCGGGGCGACCAACGGGTTCGTCGTCCTCCTGTGCATCCTCGCCGGGCTGGTGCTGGGCGCCGCGGCGGTGAAGCGGGCCGGGCGCAGTGCCTGGCGGAACCTCACGGCGTCGGTGAACGCCCAGCAGCAGGGGGTCGCGCCGGGCCCGCCCGAGGGCGGCGGCCGCAACGGCCTGGCGATGCTGGGCGGCCTGCTGCTGATCATCCCCGGGTTCGTCTCCGACGCGGTCGCGCTCGTCCTGCTCTTCCCGCCGACCCGGGCCCTGATCGGCCGCCGGGTGGACCGGGCGATACTCGCCCGCGGCGTCCCGATGCCCCCCGGGGGCCCCGGCGGCGGCTTCGGGGGAGGCTTCGGCGGACCGGGTGGACCAGGTGGACCGGGCGGCTTCGGCGGTGGCCCGGGCTCCGGCCGGGGCGGAGGTTCCGGCACGGCCGGGGACAAGGTGGTCCAGGGCGAAGTCGTCAACCGGGACTGAGGAGCGCGGCCCGAGCCCGCCCCGGCGCAGCGGTCCGAGCCCGCCCCGGCGCACGGGTGGGCGGGCGTACACGGTGGGCGGGCATAGCTGCGCCCGGCGCGGAGCGGGCTGCTCCGGCCGGGCGGAAGGGTTCGGGGGCCGCGGGTGCGGGCCCCTGGTGGGCCCGCGGCGCCGCGGACCCGGGTGCGGTCAGGCGGTCTTGCGGTTGTCGCGCGGATGCACCGCGATGTTCATCGCCCCGGAACGGAGGACGGCGAGCCGCTCGGCGAGCACTTCCTCCAGCTCTTCGAGCGTGCGCCGCTCCATGAGCATGTCCCAGTGCGTGCGCGCCGGCTTGGTGGTCTTCTCCTCGGGACCTTCTCCGTCCACCAGGAGCGCGGTCTGGCCGCAGGCGCGGCACTCCCACTCCGGCGGAATCTCGGCCTCAACCGAGAACGGCATCTCAAATCGATGGCCGTTCCGGCATGCGTACTCCACGGTCTGGCGCGGGGCCAGATCGATGCCGCGGTCGGTCTCGTAGCTGGTGGCCCCGAGTCGCGTGCCGCGGAGAGCTCGCTCACTCATGAATCGTGCCTCCCGGGCTTTTGGTCGCCCACAGGACAGGTGTCGCTGTCGTCGTCATCCGGTCAACGTCCGGTCGGCGGTGAAGATTCCCGTTTCGGGATATGCGTCGCCCGTCGTGTCGCCCCTGTTTCTACCCAGCGACATCCCGTTTGTCACACTTAGCAGGATATGTCACCCGCTGTCGTCGTATCTTTTGCCTGCTGTGGCGGTCGGGCCGCTGGGCCAACCGCGTACACTACCCGCCCGCACCCCTCAGGGCTAAATCGTGTCCACCACCCGGTGTTCCGGCGCTTCCCGGCGAATGCCCGCAGAGCCGGTCGTACCGGCCGCCCCGGCCCCTCCGGCGGCCGCCGGACGGGCTGCGCCGGCGCCGGCGCGCGGCTCCGGAGCCGCGGTCGGGGGAGTGCCGAACAGGCGCAGGAAGAACTGGGCGAGCGGGCCGATCGACACGGCGTACAGCACCGTGCCGACGCCCACGCCGCCGCCGAGCGCGAAGCCCGCCGCCAGCACGGTCAGCTCGATGCCGGTGCGGATGGCGCGCAGCGAGCGGCCGGTCCTGCGGTGCAGGCCGGTCATCAGGCCGTCGCGGGGGCCGGGGCCGAACCGGGCGGATATGTACAGGCCGGTGGCGACGCCGTTGAGCACCACCGCGCCCACCATCAGCGGTACCCGCACCGCGAGCGCGGCGTGGTAGGGCACCAGGTCGAGCGTGGCGTCGAGGGTGACGCCGACGAGCACCACGTTGGAGACGGTGCCGAGCCCGGGGCGCTGCCGGATCGGCCACCACAGGAGCAGGACGGCGGCACCGACGACAATGGACACCAGGCCGATGCTCGCCCCGGTCAGCCGCGAGAGCCCCTGGTGGAAGACGTCCCAGGGGTCCAGGCCGAGCGAGGCGCGGACCAGTAGCGCGTCGCTCGCGCCGTACAGCGCGAGGCCGACGTAGAGGCGGACGAGGCGGTGGACGGCGGAACGGCTCATGGGACCCCCCTGGCGGGTGAACGGACGCGCGTGCCACTGTGTGGCCTGTGAAGGGTTTCCCGCCACGGCCAATCAGGGAAAGGTGGACTGAGTTCGATGCCCCAGTGGACCGCTGCGGTGAGCGCGGCGCACCTGGCCAGGCTCCTCACGCCCCGGCCCGCCACCGACGGCACCTCCGTGCGCGGCGGGCGGAGGCTTCCCGCCTACCGGGGGCTCGCCGACGGTGTGCGGCTGCTGGTGCTGGAAGGGCGGCTCCAGGTGGCCGCGCGGCTGCCCGCCGAACGCGAACTGGCCCTCGCCCTCGGGGTGAGCCGGACCACGGTCGCGGCCGCGTACGAGGCGCTGCGGGCCGAGGGCTTCGCGCACTCCCGGCGCGGCGCGGGGAGCTGGACGGCGATCCCGGAGGGGCACATCCAGCCCTCCCGCAGCCTGGAGCCGCTGCCCCCGGACGCCGCCGGCTCGGTGATCGACCTCGGCACCGCGGCGCTGTCCGCCCCCGAGCCCTGGCTGACCCGGGCGATGGAGGGCGCCGTCGCGGAACTGCCCGCCTACGCGGCGACGCACGGCGACTTCCCCGCCGGGCTGCCGGTGCTGCGCGAGGCGATCGCGGACCGCTACACCGCGCGCGGAGTGCCCACCATGCCGGAGCAGATCATGGTGACCACCGGCGCGATGGGGGCGGTCGGCGCGGTCGCCCGCCACTCGGTCGGCTACGGCGAGCGGGTCGCCGCGGAGTCGCCCAGTTACGCCAACGTGCTGGAGCTGTTCCGCGAGACCGGCTCGCGGCTGGTGCCGGTGGCGCTGAAGGAGCGGCTGGGCGGGTGGGACATGGACGCCTGGCGCCGGGTGATGCGCGACGCCGCGCCCCGGATGGTCTACGTGATGCCCGACTTCCACAACCCGACCGGCACGCTGGTCGGCGACGACGAGCGGCGCGAGCTGGTCGAGGCGGCGCGGGTCGCCGGGGCGACGGTGGTCGCCGACGAGACCATGGCCGAACTGGTCCTCGACGGCGAGGAGTCCGGGGTGCGGCCGCTGGCCGCCTTCGACCGGGGCGGCACCGTGATGACCGTGGGATCGGCGAGCAAGAGCGTCTGGGCCGGGCTGCGGATCGGGTGGGTGCGCTCCACGCCCGACGTGGTGCGCCGGCTGGTCTCCGCCCGCGCCTACCTCGACCTCGCGTCGCCGGTCGTCGACCAGCTCGCGGTGGCGTGGCTGCTGCGGGGCGGCGGCTGGGAGCACGCGCTCGCCTCGCGGCGGGCCCGCGCGCGCGAGTGCCGCGACGACCTCGCGGCGGCGCTGCGCGCGCACACGCCCGGGTGGGACTTCAGCGTGCCGCGCGGCGGGATGACGATGTGGGTGCGGACCGGCGACGTCTCCGGGTCCCGCCTCGCGGTCACGGGCGAGCGGCTCGGCGTCCGCGTCCCCGCGGGGCCCCGGTTCGGGATCGACGGCGCCTTCGAGTCCTACGTGCGCATACCGTTCACGGTGAGCGGTCCCGCCGCCGACGAGGCCGCGGCGCGCCTGGCCCAGGCCGCGGAACTGGTCCGCTCCGGCGCGGCGCCCGACGGCGACCCCACCGGGCTCTTCGTGGCCTGACCCGCCCGGGTGCCCCGCTCCCGCCGGACCGGGGACCCGCCCCCGGACCCGGGCACGGTGTCCCTCCGGGACGGCGGGCCGCATCGCCGTCGGCGGCGCCACGAGTCCCTGCGGGGCGCCGGGCGTGCAGGGTCGCTCACGCTCCTGGCGAGGTGCGGCTTCCCCGCGGAACCCGGGGCCCACAGGGGCGCGGGGAACGGCGCGCGCAACCGCACGGCGACCCGCGGCCGGGAGCCGTCCTCCGCGAGAGCGGTGGTGCGGTGTCCCTCCGGGATGGCGGGCCGCATCGCCGTCCCGGCGGCGCCACGAGTCCCTGCGGGGCGCCGGGTGTGCAGGGTCGCTCACGCTCCTGGCGAGGTGCGGCTTCTCCGCGGAATCCGGGGCCCACAGGGGCGCGGGGAACGGCGCGCGCAACCGTACGGCGGCCTGTGGCCGGGAGCCGGTCTCCGCGTCAGCGGCGGGTTGCCGTGGGGGCGCGGGGAACCCGCCGCTGACGGGGAGACCGGCCCCCGCCCAGGGGCGGTCCCGCGACCGGCGGGACGGGGGCACCCGGGGTCCGGCTCACCCCAACTCGAGGTCGGCGACCGTCCGGACCACCGTGTCCTTGCGCAGGACCACCGCCTCGGTCGCCGGAGCACGCCCGGGCTCGGCGTCGGGCACGTGCGGCGCCGGAGCCGCGGCGTCCGCACCGTCCGGGGACAGCAGCGCGAGCACCGCCGACCGCTGCGCCGCGGGCGCCTCCTCGTCGAAGGGATCGGGCGCGGCCGGCACCTGGAGCCGCAGCACCGGCCCGGTGCCGAGCCGGGCGTAACCCCGCCCGGGCGGCACGTCCGCCGCCGGTGTCGTCCGCTGCGGCGCCCCGAGGACGGCCTGCACGTGCTCGGGCGCGAGCGGCCCCAGCACCACCCTGGCGCGGGTCTGCGAGATCACCACCGGCGCGAGCGCCTCGGTCGCGTCGAGCTGGTCGGCCACCGCCACCGCGACGTTCGCGGTCCTGCCGTGCCGCAGCGGCACGTCCAGCAGGGTCTGCGGGTCGGGCCGCCCCTCGGCCAGCGCCAACTGCGTGAGCGCGGTCGGCCGGTCGACGACGATCCACAGCGGCCGCCGCACGTCGTCGGCGACCGGGTTCCCCGCCTGGCGGGCCCGGTTCACCGCGATCAGCCGCCGCTCGGTCTCGTGGGCCGCCCACTCCAGCGTCGCCGCCGCGCCGAGCACCCCGTCCTCGACGGCGAGCACCCCCGGCCGTCCGGCCAGGGACGCGTACTCACCGGTGCCGCTGCCGTCGACGATCACCACGTCGCCGTGCACCAGCGCCTGGAGCGCGATCGACCGCAGCAGGCTCGTCGTCCCGGTGCCGGGCTGGCCGAGCGCCAGCAGGTGCGGCTCGGTGGAGCGCGCGCCGGTGCGCCACAGCACGGGCGGCGCGTCCCGGGTGACCGGGCCGTCGCCGCCCGCGGTGCCGTCCTCGGCGGACGGCACCGTGACGGGCACGGTGCGCTGCACCGCGTCGGAGTCGGTGAAGCCGAGCACCGTCTCGCCCGGCGACGTGACGAACCGCTGCGCGACGATGTCGGTCGGCAGCGGCGGCAGCGCGGTGAGGGTGAGGTGGTTCTCCTCCTCGTTCCAGTCGAAGCGGTACTCCCGGCCGCGCCCGGCCTTGGCGTGCAGTAGCTGCTCGACGCGGACGCGGGAGTCCTCCTCGCCGTCGGTGAAGTACGCCGGATAGCGCAGGTGCAGCCGGACCAGCCGGCCGTCCCGGAACTCGTACCCGCTGAACGCCTGCTCCCAGCCGCCGTCGTGGGTGTACAGCGGTGCCGGGTCGCCGGGGTCGGACAGGTAGGGCACCAGCGCCTCGTACAGCGACTGGAGGCGTACGCCCTCGGCCTCCGTCGGACCGGCCGGGGCCGAGGCGTTGCGGTCCCGGCCCATCCACGCCGCCGACGCGACCAGCGCGGCGACCCCGAGGATCGGCCCGTACGGCATCATCGCCACGATCACGGCGGCCGTGGCGGCCAGCAGCAGCGCCGGCCCGCGCCGGTCCTTCGGGGTGCGGCCCCACCACCCGCCGGCCCACGACGCCTGCCGGCGCACGCCCCGGGCGATGGTGATGACGGGGTGCAGCACGTCGCCGGCGCCGTCGGCCGCGGTGCGCGCCAGGTCGCGGCCGCGGACGAGCGCCGGCCGGCTGCTGAGGATGCTGGGAAGGGGACGCCTGGCCACGGGGTGCTCCATGGGTGGTTCGGGTGGGGGGCGGCGCGTGGGGGGACGCCGGTGCGCGGTGGGACGCGCGCGGAGGGCTGCGGGCGGCGGGCGGCAGGCCGCGCGGCCGGCGGGCTGCGGGCCGCGAGCTGCGGGAAAGGCGACGGGCCCGGGAGCGGATCGACCGCTGCCGGGCCCGAGGGGTGGGGCAGGAGTGGCCGCCGGTCGGACGGCGCTAGATCTTGAGCCCGCCGATCAGGCTGGCCAGGCTCGCCCCGCCCGCTGTGATGCTCGGGGCGATGGCGGTACCGGCGAGGTAGAACCCGAAGAGTGCGCAGACCACTCCGTGGGACACCTTCAGGCCGTCCTTGCGGAAGAACAGGAAGCAGATGACGCCGAGAAGCACGACGCCGGAGATGGACAGGATCATGGGGCTCTTCTCCTGAGGTGATGGGGACGGTCACCGTGAGTCCTCCCAGGCTCACAAAAAGTGAGAGATCGCGCGCGCTGGCAAACGGGTGATGTGCGGCCTCCTTCTGCCAGTCGGGTGAGGTGCTGCGCGGTACGCGGCCGGTCCCGGCCCGGGTGCGGCCCCACCGCCCCGCCCGATCGGGTGAGGGCGAGGCGCCGGGGTGACGACCGGGGGCGGTCCGGCAGGATGGGGCGGGTGCAGCCGACCCCCATCACCTGGCCCAAGCTCGCCGACGCCCTCGCCGAGCGGATCGCGGCCGGCCGCCCGCCCGGCCCCTGGTGGCGGGTCGCCGTGGACGGCGCGCCCGCCGCCCGTCCCGCCGACCTCGCCGACGCCGTCGCGGCCGCGCTGCCCGCGCTCGGCCGCCCGGTGCTGCGGGTGGCGGCCGACACCTTCTGGCGCCCCGCCTCGCTCCGGCTGGAGTACGGCCACGAGGACGTCGACGCGTACTACCAGCTCTGGCTCGACACCGGGGCGCTGCGCCGCGAGGTGCTCGACCCGCTCGGGCCCGGCGGCAGCGGCCGTGCCCTCCCCTCGCTGCGCGACCCGCGCACCGACCGCTCCACCCGGGCCGGCTACGTCGAACTCCCGCCCGGCGGCGTGCTGGTGCTCGACGGACCGCTGCTGCTCGGCCAGGGCCTGCCGTTCGACCTGACGGTCCATCTGCGGCTGTCCCCGTCGGCGCTGGCCCGGCGCACCCCCGCGGAGGAGCGGTGGACCCTGCCGGCCTACGCGCGGTACGCGCGCGAGGCGCTGCCCGAGGAGGCCGCGGACGTGCTGGTGCGGGCGGACGACCCGAGGCACCCGGCGTGGACCGGGTGAAGCGCCGGACGGAGGGTCGGGTGGGGCGCCGGACGGAGGGTCGGGTGGCGGGGGACAGCGGGCCGCCGAGGCCGCCCCGGGGCGTCGCCGAGGGGGCGCGGAGAGCCGGACATCCCGTCCCCGCACGGCTTTTCGGGCGCTTGGCGGGCACCCGTCCCGGCCTGTCCCGGCGGCCGTCCGGACCCGCCTTGCCCTGGGGCGGCGCGCACCGCTAGCGTCCACGAGCACCATGACTGTCGCCATCGCGCCGCTGACCACCGAGCACATACCCCTCGCCGTGCAGCGGTACGACCGCTGGTTCGCCCGCGCCCGGCGGCCCCCGTCGCAGCGGTCCTGGCTCGCCGACGGTCCGGTGCGCGGGGAGGACCTGCTCGGCAGGCTCCACCGGACGCCCGGGGTGGAGGCGGTCAGCGCCCTCGACGGCGACGGCGGCCTGATCGGGCACCTCGCGGCCGTGCCGGTCGATCTCGCCCCGGACGATCCGGCCGCGCTGCGCGCCCACCCGCGTTCCGCCCTCGTCCCGCACGGCGGCCACGCGCTGCCCGCCGGCCGCGAGAGCGAGGTGCTGCGCGCGCTGTACGTCCGGGTCGCCGAACGGCTCGTCGCCGACCGGCGGTTGGCGCACTACGTCGATGTGCCGGCCGGCGACGTCGGCACCGCGCCCTGGTCCGACCTCGGGTTCGGCCGGGACCGGGTGCACGGCCTGATGGCGGTCAAGGCGCGCGGGCGGCAGCCGCGCGGGGTCGAGGGGCTCGCCATCCGCCGCGCCGGCCCGGGCGACCTGCCGCAGATCGGCCGGATGGCCGCGGAGTCCGCGCGGCGGCAGCGCGGCACCGCCACCTTCCAGCCGCAGCCGGAGACCGCGCTCGCTGCGCTGCGCGTGCACTACGCGGCCGCGCTCGCGGACTCCCGGTGCGGCGCGTGGATCGCCTCCCGGCGGGGCGAGGAGATCGGCATGGTGCTGCTGGTGCCCGCGCGGCCCGACCCGGTGGTGCCCGAATCCAGCGTCGAGCTCGTCGAGATGTACGTCGACACCGCCTTCCGCGGGGAGGGGATCAGCCGGGTGCTGCTGGCGACCGCGCTCGCCTGGGCGTACGACGCCGGGCACCGGTACATGGCCGCGCAGTGGCCGTCCGCGTCCCCGCACGCCGCCGGGCACCTCCCGGCGATCGGCTTCCGCCCGGTCGCCTACCGCCTCGCCCGCACCCTGGACCACCGCCTCACCGGGCCGGCCGGCACGTTCTGAGGGCGGGCCGCCCCGACCGCCCTCCGCCGAGGGCGCCGACCGGTGCGCGCGCGACCCCGAAAATCGTACAAAGAGGGACATTTGGCGCGTCTGTGAGCGGTATCACCGGGTGGGCACGGTCCGCGCTTGATCGGGGGACGGAGTGTGGTCGCAGGGGGCGAAACGTGATGGACGGTGTCGGACGGCGCACTCGACGTAAGGATCGCATAGCGGACATCCGGGTGTGCGGCCACACACCGTGACCGCGGCGCCCGGGGAGGCGGCCCCCGCTGTTTGCCCGCCCGGAGCGGGTTCCCCTACGTTCCGTCGGGTGCGGGGCAACCCGCTTCCCATCCGCCGGGCGGACCGCCGAGTCCTGCCACCGCCCACCCCGCGGATCATCCGAGCACCGACATGGCAGGAGCGGGGGACCCAGGACAGGTCGCCGCCCGGACCGACCGCCGCGCCAGCGGCGCGCGTCCGGGCGGCTCGGGGTGAAGCCGCACCCGCGGCCGGGCATCTCCCGCCCGAACCCGACAGCTCACCTCGCAGGCGTAGGAGAGGACATCCCCCATGCCCGCACGCAACCGGCACCGCAGGCCCAGGATCCTGGGCGGCCGCCGCCTCACCCGTCTGACCGTGGCCGCCGGCGCAGGCAGCGCCGCGCTCGTGCTGCCGCTGGTCGCCGCGACCCACGCCGGCGCGGCCACCCCGGAGAAGAGCACCACCTCCGCCACGGCCACGTACAAGGTCGTCAAGGGCGACACCCTCGTCAAGATCGCCACGGCGCAGCACGTCACCGGCGGCTGGAAGCGGCTGTACCAGGACAACAAGGCCGCCATCGGGTCCGACCCGGGCCTGATCCGCCCCGGCACCGTGCTGACCCTGCACGTCGCGCAGGCCGTGCCGCAGGCGAAGTCCACCGCGAGCACCGCCGCCTCCGCCACGGCCGCGAAGTCGGCCACGGCCGGCACCGGCTGGATGAAGCCGGTCGGCGACGCCGCCATCGGCACCGGCTACAAGGCGTCCGGCTCCCTGTGGTCCAGCGGTTCGCACACCGGCGTCGACTTCCTCGTCGGCTCCGGCACCCCGGTGCACGTGGTCGCCGCCGGCACCGTCGTGTCGGCCGGCTGGGACGGCGCGTACGGCAACGACGTGATCGTCCACCACGCCGACGGCAGGTACACCCTGTACGGCCACCTGTCGAAGACGCTGGTCTCGGCCGGCCAGACCGTCACCGAGGGCCAGGAGATCGGCGTCTCGGGCGCGACCGGCAACGTCACCGGTCCGCACCTGCACTTCGAGGTGCGCACCACGCCGAGCTACGGCTCGGACATCGACCCGGTCGCCTACATGCGCGGCCACGGCGTCGTCATCTGACGGTGCCGCGGCACCGCCCCCTGCGCGCTGCGCCCGTCCGGTCCTCGGTGTCCGGGCGGGCGCACCGGCGTCCGGGGGCGTCGCGGGGCCGCCGATGACTGTACGGACGAGGTGGACGGGACGGGTCAACCGAGCAGCGCGGCCAGTTCACCGCGTGAGGCGACACCGAGCTTCGGATACGCCTTGTACAGGTGGTAGCCGACGGTGCGCGGGCTCAGGAACAGCCGTGCGGCGATGTCCTTGTTCGACAGGCCCTGCGCGGCCAGCCGGACGATCTGCGACTCCTGCGGGGTGAGTCCCGCCCGGTCCGCAGGCGACCGCGACTCCTGACGACCCGTCACCGGAACTCCGCACGCGTCGAGTTCGCGGCGGGACCGGTCCGCCCACGGACGGGCGCCGAGCCGTTCGAACACCTCCAGCGCGGACCGCAGCCGCCCGGCGGCCTCGTTCCTGCGCCGGGCCCGCCGCAGCCACTCGCCGTACAGCAGCCCGGTGCGGGCCGCCTCCAAGGGGCGCCGGTGCGGGTCGTGGCCGGCCAGGGCCGCCGTGAAGTGCTCCTCGGCCTCCTCGTCGGGGGCCAGCAGCGCCCGACAGCGGGACGCCATGGCCGCCGCCCAGCCCTGCCCCGTGCCCCGCGCCCACCGCTCGAACCGGTCGAACGGCTCGGCCGCGCGCCCGGGTTCGCCCACCCGCACCGCGGCCTCCACCAGGTCCGGCACGCTGCGGGTGGCCGAGATCTGGTGGCTGAGCAGCGGATCGGCCAGCAACTCCAGCCGCTCCAGCGCCGATCGGGCGCGGCCGGCACCGAGGTCGAGCAGGCCCTGCGACCAGTACGCCCAACTCGCGCCCGGCGCGGTCGGGGCGCCCGGTGCGGCCGCCAGCGCCTCCGCGGCACGGGCACGGCACTCCGCGTCCTCGCCCCGCAACGCCGCCACATGGGCCAGCACACCGTTCAACTGGCTGACCCACTGCGCCTGTCGCGTGCCGGGGTGGATGCGCAGCCACTCGGCGGCGGTGGCGTGCGCGTCGGTGAGCCGCGACTGGAACAGCTCGACCTCGGCCTGGAAGAACAGCACCGTGGCGAGCCGGCCCAGACCACCGGCGTCCCGGCACTCGGCCGCCAACTCCACGGCCAGCGCGTGGGATTCGGCGTCCTGCCCGCGCAGCATGCCGGCCGCGCACAGCATCGCCAGCTCGCGCGGGTCGGCGCCGCCGGCGCGGGCTGCCGAGGCGGCCGAGGAGACCGACTCCGGGGCGGGCGGGCCTGCTTCCGGGTGTCCGGCTCCCGGGTGTCCGGCGTCCGGGGGGACAGGGTCGGGGCACACGGGGTCAGGGCGCTGCGCGGCGGCCGGTCCGGACGGATCCGGGCCGAGGGCGTCCGCCAGGGCTCCGGCGAGAAAGTCCGCGACCGCGCGGATCGCCGTGCCCGCGGGCAACTCCAGGGCCGCCAGCCGCCCGACGGTCGCCCGCACCTTCACGGCGCCCAGGTACCAGCCGGTGTGCACCGCCTGCACCAGCATCCGCCCGGCCCGTTCGGGGTCGGCCGCGGCCGCGGCCTCGGCGCCCTCCAGCAGCATCCGGTGCGCGCCGGGGAACGCGCCCTGCCAGAAGTCGGCGAGCGCCCGTACGTCGAGCGCCCGGGCCCGCACCACCGCCTGCTCCGCGGAGCCCGGGGGCAGGGCGTCGGAGGCCGCGCGGGCGGCCCGCTCCGCGAACTCCCGGGCCCGGGGCAGCTCGCCCGCCTCCGAGGCGGACTCGGCGGCCAGCAGCAGCCTGCCGGCGCGGGCGGCGGAGCCGGGACTCAACCGGGCGGCGCGCTCGTAGGCGACCGACGCCGCGGAGTGGCCGCTGCGCTCGCGGGCCCGGACCGCGGTGGCCTCCAGGGCGGCGGCCACCTCCTCGTCGGGGCCGGTCGCGGCCATCGCGAGGTGCCAGGCCCGGTGGTCCGGGTCGTGCACCGGGTCCGCCGCGTCGGCCAGCGCCCGGTGCGCCGCCAGCCGCTCCGGCAGCGGCGCGCGCTGGTGGATCGCGGCCCGCATCAGCGGGTGGCGGAAGCGGAGCCGGTCCTCCTCGTCCACCAGCACGATCCCGGCGTCCTGCGCGGGCGGCAGGTCCTCCACGCCCACCCCGAGCGCGGTGGCCGCGGCGAGCAGGGTCTCCGGGACGCCGGTGTGGTCGGCGGCGGCGATCAGCAGCAGGGTCCGGGTGCCGGGCGGGAGGTGGCCGACCCGGCCGTGGAAGGCGGCTTCCAGCCTGCTGGTCAGCGGCAGCGCGCCCGGTCCGAAGCCGTCAGGTCCGGCACCGTCGGCCACGGCCCCGCCGTCGGCGCCGGCCGCACCCGACGCGCTCGACGTGCCGACCGCACTGGTGGTGCCGGAGGCGGGCGAGGTGGCCGCCGTGCCGGACGCGCTCGTCACTTCGGGGGCGGGGAGGAGGCCGGTGGTCGGGGCGGCGGGGACGCCACCCGCGTCGTCGGCGGTCCGTGGGGGAGCGCCGGTGCGTGCCGGACCCGGCGGTTTGCTCGCGTCCGGCGCGCCGGTGGCGGGCGCGGGGTCGGTACCGCGGGCCGCGTCGGCGGCATCGGGTGCGCCGAGTGCGGCGGCCGCGCCTGCCGTGGACATGGTGCGCGGGCGGGCGGTGGCGGGACCCGCCGTACCGGCCGTGGGTGCCGCCGCGCCGGACCCGGTCGGACCGGCGGCCTCCGCCACGTCGGCGGTCCGTACGGGCGCGGCGGTGCCCGTCGCGCCCGCCGGTCCTCGGGCGCCCGCCGCGGTCGTGGCGTTGAGGGGGCCGTCGGCGCCGGCCGTACCCGCGACGGGTGCCGTGCCGCCGTTGCCCGCCCCGCCGGTGGCGGCAGCCGCCCTCGTCGTACGCGTCGCCCCCGGCGCGCCGGCGGGAGGCGGTGCGGGCGCGGCGCCCGGCGCGTTCCCGGCGACGGCCGTCGCCGGGGCCAGGGCGAGGGGCAGTTCCAGCAGCGCCAGCGGGTTGCCCTGGGCCTCGGCGAGCACCCGGCGGCGCACGGCGGGGGCCAGCCCGGCACCCCGCTCCGCCAGCAGCAGACCCGCCGCCGCCGCGTCGAGCCCGGCCAGCCGCAGGACCGGCAGACCCGGCGCGCGGAACGATCCCTCGCCGTCGCGCGCCGCGAGGAGCATCACCACGCCCTCCGCGTCCAGCCGCCGGGCCGCGAACACCAGCGCGTCCGCCGACGCGCGGTCCAGCCACTGCGCGTCGTCCACGACGCACAGCAGCGGTCCGCCGCCCGCGTGCCCCGCCAGCAGCGACAGCACCGCGAGGCCCACGAACATCGGCTCGCCCGACGTCCCGGCGGCCAGCCCGAACGCCGCGCGCAGCGCCCGCTGTTGGGGCTCCGGCACCGACCCGATCGACCCCATCGCCCGGCGCAGCAGCAACTCCAGTCCGGCGTAGGGAAGTTCGGCTTCGAACTCGATGCCGGAGCCGCGGACCACCCTGAAGCCGTCCGTGTCCGCCCGGGCCACGGCGTGGGCCAGCAGCGCGGTCTTGCCGATCCCGGCGTCCCCGCGTACCACCAGCACCCCGCTGCGTCCGGACCGCGCGCCCTCCAGCAGCGCGCCGACCGTGTCCGCCTCGGCTTCCCGTCCCAGCAGCATGCGCCGCACGTTAGCCGATGCCGTCCGCCGCACCGGGCCCCGCCGCCGCGTGCGGTGCCGCCGGTGGTGCCGTCAGCGGGGTCGTCAGCGGTGTGGGCAGCACGGCGCGGATCACCCGCTCGACCGGCGGGCACCCACCGTCCGGCCGCTCCAGCCGCAGCGGTCGGTGAGGTCTCCGTCGGTCGTCCGCCGGTCCTGCCGGGCCGGACCGCCCGGCGGCACCGGGTTCTCCGCCCCTGCGGAGAGGCGGCGGGGCCTTTGAGGAGACGGGCCTTTGAGGAGACGGGGTCTGCGGGACGGCGGGGTCTGCGGGACAGCGGGGCCTGCGAGGCCGGTTTACGAGGCGCCGGGGACGGTGGCGCGGGCGCCGCGCAGGAACTCCGCGTTGGTCCGCGTCTCGCGCAGCCGGCTCAGCAGGACCTCGGTGGCGGAGTGCGGGTCACGGGAGACCAGCGCCCGGCGCAGGTGGTAGCGGACCGCCAACTCGTCGGCAGGGACGAGCAGTTCCTCGCGGCGGGTGCCGGAGGCGGCGATGTCGATGGACGGGAAGACCCGCCGCTCGGCCAGGAACCGGTCGAGGTGCAGCTCCATGTTGCCGGTGCCCTTGAGTTCCTCGTAGTAGAAGTCGTCGGCGCGCGAGCCGGTGTCGACCAGGGCGGTCGCCAGGATCGTCAGCGAGCCGCCCTCCTCGGCCAGCCGGGCCGCGCCGAACAGCCGCTTGGGGCCGAGCAGCGCGGCGGCGTCCACCCCGCCGGAGAGCGTACGGCCGCTGCCGGCGCCGCTGTTGTTGTGGGCGCGGCACAGCCGGGTCAGGGAGTCGAGCAGGATCACCACGTCGCGGCCCTGCTCGACCATCCGCTTCGCCCGCTCGACGGCGAGTTCGGCCACCTGGATGTGCTGGCGGGCGGGCTGGTCGAAGGTCGAGGCGATCACCTCGCCGCGCACGCTCGCCCGCATCTCGGTGACCTCCTCGGGGCGCTCGTCCACGAGCAGCACCATGAGGTGCGCCTCGGGGTGGTTGGTGGCGATCGCGGCCGCGACGCCCTGGAGCAGCACGGTCTTGCCGGCCTTGGGCGGGGCGACGATCAGGCCGCGCTGGCCCTTGCCGACCGGTGCCATCAGGTCGATGACGCGGCCGGCGGCCGCCGACGAGCCCTTCAGCGCCGGACTCTCCAGTCGCAGCGGCTCCCTGGGGTGCAGGGGGGTGAGGTCGGCGAAGCGGGGGCGAGCCGCCGCGGGCGGTAGCCCGTTGACGGAGTGGACGTCGGTGAGGGTGCCGGGCCTGCCGGCGGTGCCCTCCACGAGGTCGCCCCTGCGCAGCCCGGCCCGGCGGACCAGCGCCTGGGGTACCACCGGGTCGTCGGGGGAGGGGAGCAGGCCGGGGCCGCGCAGCCGCGCCTGCCCGCCGCGCTCGGTGTCGAGCACGCCGGTCACCCGCTGCGGCAACTCCTGCCGGGTCCGCGGGCGTTCGAGAATGTCGGTCATGGAAGTCGTCCTTTCGCGGACGGAAGGTCCAGGTCGGCGGCGACGGACGCCGCCGGGTCGGACGGGTGGGGATCGCGGCGCGAGCGGGGAGACACACGCTCGCCGGAGCCGCGAGGAGACGAAGGCGGGGCGAAGGATCGGCCGACGCCGTGCCGTTCGGGAGAACACACCACACTCGGACGAGAGCCGAGGGGAAGAGGACGAGGTGCCGTGAAAAGCGAAACCTACAAGTCCCTACGGTGAGCTTAACACACTGCGGACCGGTGCCATCCCCCCCGCGCCGATCCGCCGCGGCCGGCGCCCCGAGCCGGCGCCCCGGGCCGTACCCCGGCCGCGTCGCCGGGCCGGGCTACTCCACCTCGATGCCGTGCTCCTGCACCAGCTCGACCAGGCCGCCGGAACCCTGGTAGCCCTTGCCGCCGGGCACGAAGGCCCAGTCGTCGCCGGAGCGCCGGCGGAAGGAGCCGAGTACCAGGGCCGTCTCGCCGGGCCGGCCGTCGGAGACGTCCAGCCGGTCCGCCTCACTGCCCTCGGGGTCGGTGAGGCGTATGCGGGCGTCGGTGAAGCCGGCCAGGTCGGCGTCCGGGTTCACCTCGGGGTCTATGGCCGCGACCAGCACCACCCGGTCGGCACCGGCCGGCAGCCGGTCGAAGCTGACCCAGATCGCCGCCTTGTCGCCGCCGAGCCCCGGCATCATCCGCACGCTGCCGTCGGGGGTGCGCGGGTTGTTGTAGAAGACGAAGTGGTCGTCACCGAGCACCCGGCCGCCCGCGCACACCAGCGCGCACACGTCCAGCGCCACGTCCCCGGCCCACCACATGCCCAGCACGCTGGCGTCCGGCTCGTCGTCGACTCCCGTGTTCGACCCGCCGGTCGGCGTGCCCGCGGCCCCGGCGGACGGCGGACCGCCGCCCAACCGGCCGCCCAGGCCGTGCTGGTGGAGCAGCTCCACCAGGTCCGTGCCCGACACCAGCGTCAGCGGCTTGCCGTTGGCGAAGGCGTGCGAGGTCGGGCCGAAGCCCGAAGTGGTGATCAGCACGCCCTTGTTCGCGCCCATGGACTGCACGGTGCCGTACAGGTCGCGTACGGCGCTGGGGGTCACGGTGTTGCGGTACCGCTTGACCTGCACCACGATCTTGCCGCCGCGGATCGGGTCCGGGTCGAGCGCGTCCACGTCGACCCCGCCGTCGCCGGACCGCACCGTGGTGACCGCGCTCATGCCCATCGCCCGGAACAGCTCCGCGACCAGCTCCTCGAACTCCAGCGGGTCCATCGTCAGCAGGTCCGGCTCCTCGCCGCCGCCGTGGCTGACCACCCGGCGTCCGGCCTCGCCCGGACGGCGCACCGGGACGACCTCCGCCCTGCGGTCCGGACGCGCCGACAACTGCCCGCCCAACCCGTCCACCAGGCAGTCCACCGCGTTCACCTGCGCGAGGTTCACCGCGGCGAAGTCCGCCCGGGCGACCCTGGCGGTGGCCAGGAACACCGGGCTGCGGTGCCCGGTCGCGGGATCGGTGTCGTCGACGAAGCCGTTGAGCACCACCGAGCCGAGCAGGTCGAACCGGTCCGCGCCGAACACCTCCCGCAGCACCAGCAGCAGGCACTGCGCCAGCAGGTCCCGGTAGACCGCCCGCCGTTCGGTGACCGGGCGCGCGACCTCCTTGTCGCGGTCGACGCTCGGCATGTACCGCACGAGCGCGGCCTCCGGCACCACGGCGAGGGCCGGCAGCTCCCAGTCCAGCACCAACTGCCGCTCGGGTGCCTCGAAGGTCGCCGACACCTGCCGAGGCAGCCCCTCGGGCCATGCCCGCGACGAGTACAGCGCGCCCGTCAGGTACTCCTCGACGGCGTCCGGCTCGCCGTCGCGCAGCCGGTCCAGCGCGTCGCGCACCCCGGCGTTGTGGCGGCGGACCTCGGCCAGGCGCTGCTCGGCCCAGCGGCGGTAGCGCTCCTGGTAGTCGGCGAGTTGGCGCTGCCGCTGCGCCTCGGCGGCCCGCGCCACCGCGAGGTCGCGCTCGTAGCGCTCGCGCACCTGCCGGTCCTGGCGGCCGAGGCTCCAGGTCGAGCGGTGCGCGGGGGCGTAATGCTCCAGCCGCGGCATCGCCACCGGAACCGCGAGGGGTCCCGGCGCAAAGGGCTCCAACTCCTCCGGCAGCACCAGTGCTTCGGGCGAGAAGAGCGGCGCGGCGCAGCCCGCCCGCAGCAGCCCCGCCAACTCCTCGACGCGGTGCTCCAGTTCCTCGGTGCGCCGGCGCGCGTCGTCCTCGCGGCGGCGCCGGTACGCCGCCTGCTGTTCCTTCTGCGAGCGGGCCAGCGCGCGCTCCGCGGCCCGCTGCCGCCGCTCGGCGTCGCGCCGCTGCTGCTCCTGTGCCCGGTGCTGAGCCTCCGTCTGCCGCTGCTGCTGGCGCTGGATCTCGGCCCATGTGGACACCGATCCGGTCGAACGACGGCTCATGCGGCTACAGCTCCCCCTCCGGCGACGCGCGTCAGCGCACGGGCGATCGCCGACTCGCGCCCACCGCCCGGCCCGACCGCCCCGTCACCGAGAGTACCCCTCTGCCAGGGGCTTCACCGGTTCTTCGCGGCGCCGCGCCGCCGCAGCACCACCACCGACGCGGCCGCGAGCAGCACCAGCGCGCCGCCGACCGCCCATGCCGTCGGCGAGGCCACCGCGGAGCGTGAGGACACCGGGGCGGCGTGCGCCTCCTGGGGCGCCCGGTCCCCCTTGCGGGCCGCCCCGGACGTCCCGCTCCGGTCGGCGTCCGCGGAGGTTCCCGTGCCGGCCGCCGGCACGGGCGCCGCCGCGTTGAGCGTGCCCACCGACGTGGTGCGGTCCGCGGCGGCGAAGCCCCAGTCGAGCAGCTTCGCCGCCTCCGTGTAGACCGCGTTGGTCTCCCCGGACTGCGGGTTCATCACCGAGACGATGATGGTGCGCCCGCTCTTGCGGGCGGCGGCGACCAGCGTGTTGCCGGCGTTGGTGGTGTAGCCGTTCTTCACGCCGACCAGACCCGGGTACGCGGTGACGCCCTTCTCGCCGGTCAGCAGCCGGTTGGTGTTCTCGATGCCGAACGAGGACACGTACGAGCCCTGCGCGTCGTAGCCGCCGGGGAACTGGGAGTCCTTCGTGGCGGCGTACCGCGCGAAGTCCGGGTTGGCGAGACCGGCCCGGGCGAACACCGCGAGGTCGTACGCGGAGGAGAGCTGCCCCGGCTCGTCGTAGCCGTCGGGGGTGACGACGTGGGTGTCCATGGCGCCCAGCATCCGGGCCTTGGCCTGCATCTCGGAGACGGTCTTCGCGACCGAGCCGTTCATGTTCGCCAGCACGTGGACGGCGTCGTTGCCGGAGGCGAGGAAGACACCCCGCCACAGGTCGGAGACGGTGTAGGTCTGGCCGGGCTGGACCCCGACCAGGCTGCTGCCGTCGCCGAGGCCGGCCAGGTCGGAGTCCTCGACCTTGTGCCTGAGGCCGGCGGGGAAGCGGGGAAGCACCGTGTCGGCGAAGAGCGTCTTGAGCGTGGAGGCGGGCGGCAGCCTGCGGTGCGCGTCCTTCGCGGCCAGCACCTGGCCGGTCCGCGCGTCGGACACCGTCCAGGACAGCGCGGACAGGCCGGAGGGCAGGTCCGGCGCGCCGGAGTGGGGCATGACGTGGACGCCGGGCTCGGACAGCAGCGTGCTGTCCGCGGTCATACGGGTGGAGGCGTCGGCGGCCGAGGTGTCCTGGCCGCCGCCGGGCGCGGACGCGGACGCGGGTGCCGGCGCGGCGGCGGCCGCAGGTCCGGCGGACAGCGCGGCCAGGCAGCAGGCGGCGGCCAGCGCGGCCGCCGGCAGCCCGGTGGGCAGGACGGGGCGGTGGCGACCGGAGGGGCGAGCGGGACGGAAGGCGTTCATGCGATCACCGTAGGAATGATGAACGGCTCCGGCGCGGTGGTGCCGTCCATCCCGGTGAGGCCACCGCGCCTGCGAGTGAGGACCGGCCGCCAACCGGACGTACCGTCACATCGCACGCCAGCGGGCGGCGCTGACCGCCCGTCGGGTTCACCGGTCCGGCCGATTCCGCCGGCGCCGCCTGCCCCGGCGCGTACGGGGGCGCGGCCCCTCGGCACGGGCCCGGCGCCGAGCGCGGCCGGGGGAGGGACTCAGGACAGCAGACCGGCCAGCAGGCGGTAGGAGTCCAGGAGTTCGGCGCGGTCGTAGGTGCTGGTGGTCACCAGGAACTCGTCGGCCGCGCTGCGCGACAGCAGGGACTCCAGCGAGGCCGCGACGGCGTCCGGGGTGCCGTGGACGTGTCCGGTCATGGCCGTCTCGAAGCGGTCCCGCTCGGCGGCGGACATGGGGGTCGCGGCGATCGAGTCGTACGACGTGAGGGCGGGGAAGACACCGTGGGTGCGGGAGTAGGCCGTCGCCCACGCCTCGGGTGCCAGGAGCCGGCGGGCGGCCTCGGCGGTGGCGGCGACGGCCACGGTGCCGGAGAGCACCACGTAGGGGGCGGCGGCCCACGGCGAGGGGCGGAAGGCGGCGCGGTAGCGGTCCACCGCCCGCAGCATCGCGTCCTCGCCGCGGATGCCGCCGATCACCAGGGGCAGGCCGTGCGCGGCGGCCAGGTCGGCGCCGCTGCCGGTGGCGAGCAGGAAGGGCGCCGGGCGCAGGCCCTCGGCCGGCCAGGCGTGCACTTGCGGGTACGCCCGCTGCGAGCCGTCGAACCAGCCGAGCAGCTCGCCGATCTGCCCGTCGAAGCCCTCCGCGGCCTCCTTGCCGTGCCCGAGCGCCTTGCGCACGCCGCCGGTGAAACCGACCGAGCGGCCCAGGCCCATGTCGATCCGCCCGGGGAAGAGCGACTCCAGCACCCCGAACTGCTCGGCCACCACCAGGGGCCGGTGGTTGGGCAGCATCACCCCGCCGGTGCCGACCCTGATCCGCGAGGTCGCCGAGGCCACGGCGGCCGCCAGCACCGTCGGCGCGGACCCGGCGACCCCGGGCACGCCGTGGTGCTCCGAGACCCAGAACCGGTGGTATCCCAGCGCCTCCGCCCGCCGCGCGAACTCCACCGTCGCGCGCAGGGCCCGCGGCGGGTCCTCGCCCGCACGGGTACGGGACCGGTCCAGGACGGAGAACGGCGTGTCGCGCAGTACGGAGGTCACTTCACCTGCAACGCCCCGGATGCGCCCCCTAGTCCCACCTGATGGTGGTGCGGGTGCTCTTGTGGCGGAGCCGGGGCGGGCCTATCTTTGGGCCGCCTCTTCGGCCCGTCCGGGACAGCCGGGCGCTGTAGGGAAAGGACGCGCGTCATGGCCTTACGCGGACGCCACCGCCGCTATCGTCCGAGCCGGGTCTCCCAGGCGTCGCTGACCGTCACCGCGGGCGGAGCCGGGCTCGCCCTGCCGCTGATCGGGATGAGCAGCGCGCACGCCGCCACCTCCGGGGTGTGGGACAAGGTCGCCAAGTGCGAGTCCTCGGGCAACTGGAAGATCAACACCGGCAACGGGTACTACGGCGGGCTCCAGTTCAGCGCCAGTACCTGGCGGGCGTACGGCGGCGCCGCGTACGCCCCGCGCGCCGACCTCGCCTCCAAGAGCGAGCAGATCGCGGTCGCGGAGAAGGTGCTCGCCAGCCAGGGGCCGCGCGCCTGGCCGGTCTGCTCGCTGCGGGCGGGGCTCACCCGCGAGGCGGCGACGGCCTCGCACACCGTGCAGGTGTCCACCGGTACGAAGAAGGCCGCGCCGAAGAAGGCCGCGCCGAAGAAGACCGAGGCGGCGAAGACCGAGGCGGCGAAGACCGAGGCGGCGAAGACCGAGGCGGCGAAGACCGCGCCGAAGAAGACCGAGGCGGCGCCGGCGAAGAAGTCCGCGGCGCCGGCCCACCCGGCCGCGGCCCAGGCGTCCGGCACGAAGGCGGCCGCCGGGGAGCGCTACACCGTCGCGCGCGGGGACACGCTGTCCGGCATCGCCGCGGACCACCAGGTCAAGGGCGGTTGGCCGGCGCTGTACGCGGGCAACCGCACCGTGGTCGGCGGCGACCCCGACCTGATCATCCCCGGCCAGCGGCTCACCCTCGACGCGCCCGCCAAGGCCGCGCCGAAGAAGACCGAGGCGGCGCCGACCGGGAAAACCGCCGCGAAGCCCGCCGCGAAGCCCGCGCCCAAGAAGGCGCACACCACCTCCGCGACCAAGAAGTCCTCCGGGTGGACCGTTCCCGTGCACGCCTCCATCGGCACCGGCTACCACGTGGGCGGCAGCAGTTGGGCCAGCGGCTACCACACCGGTGTGGACTTCCTCGTCGGCACCGGCACCGCGGTGCACTCGGTCGCCGCCGGCACCGTGGTCACCGCGGGCTGGGGCGGGTCGTACGGCTACCAGGTCGTCATCAAGCACGCCGACGGCGAGTACAGCCAGTACGGCCACCTGTCGCAGATCTCGGTGAAGGCCGGCCAGCACGTCTCGGAGGGCCAGCGGATCGCGCGGTCCGGCGCGACCGGCAACGCGACGGGGCCGCACCTGCACTTCGAGATGCGCACCGGGCCGGACTACGGCGACGACATCGACCCGCTGGCGTTCCTGCGCGCGCACGGGGTCAAGGTCTGACCGGACCGCCCCCCGCGTCCCCGTCCGGGCCGCCCGCCCCGTCCCCGTCCCCGTTCCTGCCCCCGTCCCCGTCCGGGCCGCGGTCCGGGAACCCGCCGGGGACGTCGTGCGCGCGGGCGAACCGGGTCAGCGGCGGCAGCGCCAGCAGCAGGCAGCAGCCCGCGGAGAGCCAGCCGCCGAGCACGTCCGTGGGCCAGTGCACCCCCAGGTAGACCCGGGAGCAGCCGACCGCGACGGCCGCCGCCGCGCACAGGACCGCCGCGGTCCGCCCGAGGCCGCCCGGGCGGGCCCGCAGCGCGCCCCAGGCCAGCAGCCCGGCGGCCATCGCGCTCGACGCGGCGTGCCCGGAGGGGAAGGAGTGCCCCGACGCGGCCGTCGCCCAGTCCGCCGCGGGGGGCCGGGCCCGGTGGAAGGCCAGCATCAGCCCGGTGCGCACCGCCTGTTCGGCGAGCAGCGCCGCCACGGCGAGCAGGGCCGTCGGCGCCCCGGCGCGGGCAGCGGCCACCCGCCCCCGGCTGCCGCCCAGCCATCCGCCGAGGGCCGCGGCCACGTAGGGGTACGGGCCCGTGCCCGCGTGGGTCACCACGCGGGCGGCGGTCAGCACCGCGGCCGGGCGGTGCCCCACGGCCCAGCCGATCGGGCGGGCGTCCGGCGGGTACGGGGCGCCGTGGCGGGTGAGCACCACCGCGGCCAGTGCCGCGAACGCCGCCGCCAGTGCCACGGCCCAGCCCACGACGCGCCGGGTGTACGGCGACCGGCGCGGCGGGGCGGGCGGGATGCCGTCCCCCGTGGCGTGCGGCGGCGGGTCGTGCGGCGTGCGGGACATCGGGCGGGCGCCTTCGACGGACGTCATCAGCCCGGTCAGGGTACGCCCGGGCCCGGGCCCGCCCGCGCCGCCACACGCGGCGCGGCGGGGGAGCCGGGCCCGGCGGCGGCCCTGCCTCAGCGGCGCTCCGGCACGTTGTCGTGGACGCGCTTGGGGTCGGTGGTCGCCACCGGGGCGAGGGCCTCCTCGATCCCCGCCATCAGCCCGGCCTCCAGCTTCACGCCCGCCGCCTTGGCGTTCTCGGTGACCTGCTCGGGCCGGGAGGCACCGATGATCGCCGCGGACACGTTCGGGTTCTGGAGCACCCAGGCCACGGCGAGCTGCGCCGTGGACAGGCCCGCCTCGGCGGCCAGCGGCTCCAGGAGCTGCACCCGCTCCAGCACCTCGTCCCGCATCCAGCGGCTGATCATGCCGGAGCCGCCCTTGTCGTCGGTGGCCCGCGAGCCGGCCGGCGGCTGCTGCCCGGGCCGGTACTTGCCGGTGAGCACGCCCTGCGCGATCGGCGAGAACACGACCTGGCCGAGGCCCAGTTCCTCGCAGGTGGGCACGACCTCGCCCTCGATGACCCGCCACAGCGCCGAGTACTGCGGCTGGTTGGACACCAGCGGGATGCGCAACTCGCGGGCCAGGGCGTGGCCGCGCCGGATCTGGTCGGAGGTCCACTCCGAGACGCCGATGTAGTGCGCCTTGCCCGAGTGCACGACGTCGGCGAACGCCTCCATCGTCTCCTCCAGCGGGGTGGAGACGTCGAAGCGGTGCGCCTGGTAGACGTCCACGTGGTCGGTCTGGAGCCGGCGCAGCGAGTTCTCGATGGACTCCGCGATGTGCTTGCGCGACAGGCCGCGGTCGTTGAGGCCGGGGCCGGTGGGCCAGAAGACCTTGGTGAGGATCTCCAGGCCCTCGCGGCGCTCGCCCTTCAGGGCGCGTCCGAGCACCGACTCGGCGCGGGTCTGCGCGTAGACGTCGGCGGTGTCGAAGGTGGTGATACCCGCGTCGAGGGCGGCCCGCACGCATGCGGTGGCGGCGTCCTCCTCCACCTGGGAGCCGTGGGTGAGCCAGTTGCCGTAGGCGATCTCGCTGATGAACAGGCCGCTGCGGCCGAGGTGTCGGTATTCCATGCACACGACTCTATGTGCTGGTCCCGGGCGGCCGGCGGGGCGCCCCGCCGGTGGTGGGCGGGTGGGAGCGCGGGGCGGGCACCGTGCGGACCGCCTCGTCCGGATCGGTGCCCGCAGGGGCCCCGCCCCGCTCGACGGCCTGTGCCACGCGGCGGCGCGGTCCACCCGTCCACCCGTGCGAGGGGCTCGGGCACGCGTGCGAGGGGCGCGGGCCTACGCGTGGCGGGGGGAGACCAGGAGGAAGGGGGCGCCGCCGCGGGCGCGGTGCTCGGTCGCCTGCCAGCCGAGGGGACCGAGGAGCGAGGCGACCCGGGCGAGCGCGGCGGACCCGGCGGCCGCGCCGGACCAGGTCACCTCGACCAGGCCCGGATGCGCGGAGGACCGCACGCGGTAGCCCGCGGCGCCGTCCTCCCCCGCACGGTGCGGCGGTACCCCCGCGGCCTCCAGCGCCAGCGCCACCGCGTGCACCGGGCGCTCCCGCTCCCAGGCCGCCGGCGCCTGCGCGGCGCCGTCACCGAGCACCGCGCGGATCTGGCGCAGCCCCTCCCAGGCGGCGGCCACCTCGGCGACGCGCCCGGCACCCGGAAGCACCGCTCCCGACCCGTCGTCCGCGACGAACCGGCCCCGGTCCGCCTCCACTTCACCGGCCCCGGCCGCCGCTTCGGGCCCTTCCCCGGCCGTCTGCCCGCCGGCGCGCATGGCCAGCTCCGCCCGCACCCGGCGGCCCTCCGGCGTCAGGTAGTGCAGCCCGGCCCGGCCGTGCGGCACCGCCAGCCCGGCCGCCACCAGTGCCGCGCACACCGCGGCCCCGGCGGCCACCCGCCCCGTCGACGGATCGGACGCCGCCACCGCCTTGCGCTGCGCCGCAGTCAAGCCCTTGCCCACGCCCCGACCGTATCCCGCCCCGCCGACACTCCGGTCCGGCGCCGGCCCAGGCGCTCGGCCCCGCGGAGGATCCCGGTGGGCCGACGGCCGGTCACCGTGCCGGTCACCGTGCCGGTCACCGTGCCGGTCACCGTGCCGGACACCGCCCTTAGGATCGGGGGATGGATCTTCGGTGGCCGCGGGGGCGGAAGTGGATCGCTGCGGCGGGGGCGTTCGCCGCCGTGGCGGTGGGCGGCGTCGTGACCGGCACGGCGGCGGCGAGCGGCACCGGCGGCGGGTCGGTGCACCGTACGGACGCGATGCTGACCGGGGCCGGGGGAGTGCGGCTGGACACGTCGTACTTCACCGACGGCGGCACCCGGCGCCGGCCCGCGGTGCTGCTCGCGCACGGCTTCGGCGGCACCAAGGACGACGTGCGCGGCCAGGCCGAGGCGCTGGCCGCGCACGGCTACGCGGTGCTGACCTGGTCCGCGCGCGGGTTCGGCGCGTCCGGCGGCCGGATCGGGCTCAACGCGAAGGACGGTGAGGCGGCCGACGTCAGCCGGCTCGTCGACTGGCTCGCGGCCCGCCCCGACGTCCAGCTCGACGCGCCCGGCGACCCCCGGGTCGGCATCTCCGGCGTCTCCTACGGCGGCGCGATCTCGCTGATCGCCGCCGGCAACGATCCGCGGATCGACGCGATCGCGCCCCGCGAGACGTACTGGAACCTCGCGGACGCGCTGCTGCCGGACGGCGTGTACAAGAAGCTGTGGAGCGGCATCCTCTTCTCCGGCGCCAGACCGGCGGACGGCGACACCACCGGCGACGGGACGCCGACCGGTACGGGCGGCGGGCCCACGACGGCCCCCGCCGGCGCGCCGGCGCCCTCCGGGACGGCCGGCCGCGCGCCGACCGCCACGCCCTCCACCCCCACGGCTGATCCCTCCGCCTCCGCCTCCGCCGGGGCGCGGACGTCCGATCCCGTCTGCGGCCGGTTCGAACCGTCGATCTGCGACCTGTACGAGCGGGTGGCCACCAGCGGGGTCTCCACCGCGGCCGACCGGGCGCAGCTCGCCGCGCTGAGCCCGTCCGCGGTCGGCAGCCGGATCAAGGTGCCCACGCTGGTCGTGCAGGGCCAGACCGACTCGCTGTTCACCCTCGCCCAGTCCGACGCGATGGCGCGCACGATCAAGGCGAACGGCGCCCCGGTGTCCGTCGACTGGATCGAGGGCGGACACGACGGGGGCGACACCGAGGACGCCCGGGTGGACGCCCGTGTCACCGCATGGTTCGACCGCTACCTGAAGGGCGACACGGGCGCCGGCACCGGCCCCGCCTTCCGCGTCACCCGCGTCACCGGCATCAACTCCGCCGACGGCAGCCAGGTCCTGCGCGGCGCGAGCCTCGGGAGCTACCCGGGCCTGGACGGCACGTCCACCCGGCGCGTCGCGCTCACCGGCCGGGCGCAGCAGGTCACCAACCCGGCCGGCGGCTCGCCGCCGGCGATCTCCTCCGTTCCCGGGTCGGGCGCGCTGTCCGGACTGGCCCAGCTCGGGCGGAGCGTGACCGTGGACTACGCCGCCCAGTCGGCGCGCTTCGAGTCCGCACCGCTGCGTCGCGCCACCGTCCTCACCGGCGCTCCGAGCGTCACCGTCAAGGTCGCCACCACCGCCCCCGAGGCGGTGCTGTTCGCGAAGCTGTACGACGTGCGCGCGGACGGCCAGGAGACGCTGCCGTCCGGCCTGGCCACCCCGGTCCGGGTGACCGGCTCGCCGGCGGGCCGTACCGTGCGCGTCCGACTGCCGGCGGTGGACCACACGTTCAAGGCCGGGCACCGGCTCGCCGTGGTGCTGACGACCACCGACCTGGGCTACGCGACGCCCGCGGCCCCCGCGGCCTACACCGTGTCGCTGGCCGGTTCCGCGGCCGTCACGGTGCCGGTCGACCAGGGGCTGGGCGTCGGCGCGGCCTCGCTGCCGTGGTGGACGTGGGCGCTGCCGCCGGCCGCGGTCGTGGTCGCGGCGGCGCTGCTGCTCCTGGGCCGCCGCCGGGTCCGCCCCCGCCCGGCCGACCCCGCGCTGGCCGCGGTCCCGCTGCGGATCAGCGGGCTGAGCAAGCGCTACGCGAAGTCCGCCGACCGGTACGCCGTGCGGGACCTGACCTTCGAGGTCGAGCCCGGCCAGGTGCTGGGACTGCTCGGGCCGAACGGGGCCGGGAAGACCACCACGCTGCGGATGCTGATGGGGCTGATCCGCCCGGACGAAGGCGAGATCAGGGTGTTCGGGGAGGCGGTACGGCCGGGAGCGCCGGTACTCTCGCGGGTCGGCGCGTTCGTCGAGGGAGCCGGCTTCCTGCCGCACCTGACGGGACGTCAGAACCTCGACCTGTACTGGCAGGCGACCGGCCGTCCGCCCGAAGACGCCCACCTCGCCGAGGCGTTGGAGATCGCCGGACTCGGCGACGCGCTCCGGCGCGCGGTGCGGACCTACTCCCAGGGCATGCGGCAGCGGCTGGCGATCGCGCAGGCCATGCTCGGCCTGCCGGACCTGCTGATCCTGGACGAGCCCACCAACGGCCTGGACCCGCCGCAGATCCGGGAGATGCGCGAGGTGATGATCCGCTACGCCGCCACCGGCCGGACCGTCATCGTCTCCAGCCACCTGCTGGCCGAGGTGGAGCAGACCTGCACGCACCTGGTCGTCATGGACCGCGGGCGGCTGGTCACCTCCGGGCCGGTGGCGCGGATCATCGGCTCGACCGACACCGTACTGGTGGGCGTCGAGGGCGAGTTGACGCCGGAGCAGGTGGACGCGGCGGCCGGGTTGCCCGTGGTGGCCAGCGCGGTGCGGGCCGAGGAGGGGCTGCTCGTCGTCATGGCGGAGGGGGCGAGCGCGGTCGAGCTGGTGGCCGAACTGGTGCGGCTCGGCGTGCCGGTGGCGCAGGTCGGCCCGCACCGCCGCCTGGAGGACGCCTTCCTGACCCTGATCGGAGGCTCGGCATGAGCACCGTGCCCGCAGCGCCCGTGCCCGACCTGCCCGGGCCCGCCGGGGGCCCGGCCGGCTCCGGCGGGATCGCCGCGCCCGGCTACCGGCCCGGCCGCACGCTGCGGCTGCGGGTGGAGGCCCGGCGCCAGTTGCGGCGGCGCCGCACGCTCGTGGTCGGAGGACTGCTCGTGCTGCTGCCGTTCGTGCTGATGGCCGCGTTCGCGATCGGCGGCACCCCGGGCGACGGGAGCGGCACGCCCACCCTCATCGACACGGCCACGTCGTCCGGTGCGAACTTCGCGGCGACCAGCCTGTTCGTGTCGGCGGGCTTCGTGCTGGTGGTGCCGGTCGCGCTGTTCTGCGGGGACACCGTCGCCTCCGAGGCGGGCTGGTCGAGTCTGCGCTACCTGCTGGCCGCGCCGGTGCCGCGGGCCCGGCTGCTCGCGGTGAAGCTCACCGTCGCGCTCGGGTTCAGCGCGGTGGCGCTGGTGCTGCTGCCCCTGGTGGCGTTCGTGGCCGGCACGGCGGCGTACGGCTGGGGCGACCTCGAACTGCCCACCGGCGACTCGGTGCCGGCCGGCACCGCGCTGACCCGGCTGGCGATCTCCGTCGCCTACGTCTTCGTCAGCCAGTTGGTCACCGCGGCCCTGGCCTTCTGGCTGTCCACGGTCACCGACGCACCGCTGGGCGCGGTGGGCGGCGCGGTCGGGCTGACCATCGTCGGCAACGTGCTGGACGCGGTGACGGCGCTGCACCGGTGGCGGGACGCGCTGCCCGCGCACTGGCAGTTCGCCTGGCTCGACACGATGCAACCGGTCACCGAGTGGACCGGCATGATCGAGGGCACCTCGATCTCGGTGTCGTACGCGGTGGTGTTCGCCGCGCTGGCGTTCCGCGGGTTCCGGACGAAGGACATCGTGTCCTGACCGCGAGGGGTCCGCGCCCTGGTGACGAGGGCCCGGACCGCGAGGTCCGTCCCCTCCTCCCGAGGGGGCGGACCCCTCCGCCAACGGGCTCCGCGACAGCGGTTCTGACGCCGCGTCGGCCCGATGTGGCATGGTCATGGCGGCGTAAAATTATCGGCCGTTCGGGTAAAACGACGTACGGCAAACGGCGAACTCCCTTGTCCTGGGCATGATCTATCCGAGTGACCACCGCGGCCGTCTCCGTGACGGCCGCACCGCTCGCCAGGAGAGCCCTCCACACGAGGAGAGTCCATGCGCACACCCCGCCCGCGGCCGCGCGCCGTGGTCGCCGCGGCAGGAGCCACCGCCCTGACCGCCGCCGCCCTGATCGCGGCACCGCTCACCGGCGCGGCCACGGCGGCGGCCGGCCACGCGGCGCCCGCCGTGCGACCGGTGCCCGCCGTCGTCGGACACGAGCTGGTCAAGGACGCGAGCAGCCCGCTGACCATCGCCCAGTGCCAGGCACAGTGGGGCATCAACTGCTACACACCCACGCAGTACCGGCAGGCGTACGACCTCAACCCGCTCTACCGCGCGGGCGTGACGGGCAAGGGCCGGACGATCGTGATCGTCGACTCGTTCGGCTCGCCGACGATCCAGCACGACCTGGACGTCTACAGCAAGCAGTTCGGGATTCCCAGCACCACGGTGCAGGTGGTCAAGTGGGGCGACGTGCCGCCCTTCGACCCCACCAACCCCGACCACACCGGCTGGGCCGGCGAGAGCACCCTCGACGTGGAGATGGCGCACGCGATCGCCCCGGCCGCGCACATCGTGCTGCTGGAGACCGGCGTGGCCGAGACCGAGGGCGTCACCGGCCTGCCCGAGATGATGGACGGCGAGAAGGCGCTGATCGACAAGGGCGTCGGCGACGTCATCACCCAGAGCTTCGGGGCCACCGAGAACACCTTCCCGGGCTTCGACCAGGGCGACTTCTCCAGCATCCAGAAGCTGCGCTACGCCTTCGAGGACGCCGCGCGCCACGGCGTCACGGTGCTCGGCTCGTCCGGGGACGGCGGTGCGACCGACGCGACCGAGGACGGCAGCTCCAACTACCCGTACGCGGTGAACTCCTGGCCCTCCTCCGACCCGCTGGTCACCTCCGTCGGCGGTACCCAGCTCCACCTGGACGACGCCGGGAACCGCACCGCGCCGGACAGCGTGTACAACGACTACGGCGCCGGCGGCGGCGGCCAGTCGCACGTCTTCGCCCGGCCGGCGTACCAGAACGGCGTGAAGAACGTGGTCGGCGCGCGGCGCGGCACCCCCGACGTCTCGATGTCCGCGGCCGTCGACGGCGGCGCCTGGGTGTACTCCAGCTACGACCCGACGGCCGTCGGGTGGGACGTCTACGGCGGCACCAGCGAGGCCAGCCCGCTCTTCTCCGGCATCGTGGCGCTCGCCGACCAGGTCGCCGGGCACCGGGTCGGCGACATCCACACCGCGCTGTACGCCCTGGCCAAGGGCACGGGCAAGGTCGGCGGCGTGGTCGACGTCAAGGACGGGACGGACAACTCCTACGACGGTGTCACCGGCTACACGGCCGTGAAGGGGTACGACATGGCCACCGGCGTCGGCACCGTGGACGCCGCCCGGTTCGTGCCCGCGCTGGCGCTGCTCAGCCCGCGGCGCTGACGCGCACCCCGCCACCGCCGGCCGCCGCCGCGCCCGTTTTTGTCGGGGCGCGGCGGCGGCCGCCGCGTACGGCCGGCCAACCGGATTATCTGTTAGGGCCCTTGACAGTTGGGTGGTCCAGATCAAACAGTATGGATCAGCATTGGTCCAGACCAGCGCGGCCCGCCGTGCTGGGACCCCCACACCGAAGGGAGCGCGGTCCATGACCGGACGCGTTCGCAGACCACTGAGCGCCCTGATCGCGGGCGTCGCCGCAGCCGCCTCGGCCGGCCTGGTGCTGGCCGGCGCCGGCGGTGCGCACGCCGCGGCTCCGCAGGCCACCGCCGCCACCGCACTTCCCAGCCACGTGTTCGCCCCGTACTTCGAGGCGTACAACGGCAACAGCCTCTCGGGGCTGGCCGCCGACTCGGGCAACAAGTACCTGACGATGGCCTTCCTCCAGACCGCCTCCGCGGGCTCCTGCACCCCGGACTGGAACGGCGACGGCTCCACGCCGGTCAGCCAGGCGAACTTCGGCAGCGACATCGCCACCATCCAGGCCGGCGGCGGCGACGTGATCCCGTCCTTCGGGGGATACGCGGCCGACAGCACCGGCACCGACATCGCCGACAGCTGCACGAACGTCAACTCCATCGCCGCGGCGTACGAGAGCGTCATCACCACCTACAACGTCAGCCGGATCGACCTCGACGTCGAGGCGGACTCGCTGACCAACGCCGCGGGCCTGGACCGCCGCAACAAGGCCGTCAAGCTGGTGCAGGACTGGGCGGCGGCCAACGGCCGCACCGTGCAGTTCTCCTACACCCTCCCCACCACCACCCACGGCCTGACCACCGGCACCCTCGGTGACGGCTCCGGGCTGTCGGTGCTCAAGAACGCGGTCGCCGACGGCGTGCGGCTCGACGTCGTGAACCAGATGACGTTCGACTACTACGACGGCGCCACGCACGAGATGGCCACCGACACCGAGACCGCGTCGCAGGGCCTGCACGACGAACTCGCGCAGCTCTACCCGTCGAAGAGCGACGCGGACCTGTGGGCGATGATCGGCGTCACCGAGATGCCCGGCATCGACGACTACGGCGCCGCCGAGACCTTCACCACCGCCGACGCCACCACCGTCTACAACTGGGCGGTCAGCAAGGGCATCAACACCCTGTCGTTCTGGGCGCTCCAGCGTGACAACGGCGGCTGCCCCGGCCAGGGCGCATCGGACTCCTGCTCCGGCATCTCGCAGAGCACCTGGCAGTTCAGCCACACCTTCGAGCCGTTCACCGGCAGCACCGGCACCGGCGGCACCACCGGCGGCGGGTCCGGCGGCACCACGGGCGGCGGCACCGGCGGCGGCACCTGCACCGCCACGGCGTGGTCGTCGAGCGCGATCTACGTCGGCGGCGACAAGGTCTCCTACGGCGGCCACACCTGGCTCGCCAAGTGGTGGACCACCGGCGAGACCCCCGGAACCACCGGCGAGTGGGGCGTGTGGGAGGACGAGGGCGCCTGCTGACGCCTCTCGAACGGCCGACCGACACCCCCGGCGGGCGCGGTAGGTGTCCAGCGGGTGAACCGCGGCCGTCTCCGCGGTGAACACCCTGTGAACTGCGAGAACGCGGTGTGCGGCTCCGGTACGGTACCCCCGGGGCGGAGCCGCCCCGGCGTCGTACCGCGGCCGCGGATCCTCTAGAGTCTGAGCGGACGTCTACGCGAATGTAGTCGAGTCGGAGCGGGCCGGGCATGCCACGGGCGTGCCCGGTCCGTCCGCACTTCCCACCGGCACACCAGGACCAGGGGACGGAAACCACCCATGAGCGCCATCGGCCTCGGCCAGGCCGCCCTTCTCGGCATCGTGGAAGGACTGACCGAGTTCCTGCCGGTCTCCTCCACCGGGCACCTCAAGCTGGTTGAGGGCCTGATGAATATCCCGGTCGACGACGACGCCGTGGTCGGCTTCACCGCCGTGATCCAGGTCGGAGCCATCGCGGCGGTCTTCGTCTACTTCTTCAGGGACATCGCCCGGTTCGTGACCGCGTGGGTGCGCGGCCTGGCCGACCGCCGCGAGCGCGACGCCCACGACTACAAGTTCACCTGGTGGGTGATCTACTCCACCATCCCGATCGTCGTCGTCGGACTCGCCGCCAAGCCGCTCATCGACGGCCCGCTCGGCTCGCTGTGGGTGGTGGCGTTCTCGCTGATCGTCGGCAGCGGCGTGATGTGGGCCGCCGAGCAGATGGCCCGGTTCAAGCGCGGCGAGGACCAGGTCACCGTCAAGGACGCGATGATCGTCGGCTGCTCGCAGATCCTCGCGCTGCTCTTCCCCGGCTTCTCGCGCTCCGGTGCCACGATCTCCACCGCCCTCGTCCGCGACCTGGACCGGATGGCCGCCACCCGGCTGTCGTTCTTCCTCGGCCTGCCCGCGCTCACCGGCGCCGGGCTGTACGAACTCAAGGACGCCACCAGCGGGGGCGTCAGCGCCTCCGCGCTGGCCGTCGGCACCCTCGTGTCCTTCGTGGTCGCCTACGCCTCCATCGCCTGGCTGCTGAAGTTCGTCGCCCGGCACTCCTTCAACTCGTTCGTGGTCTACCGGATCGTGGTCGGCGTGGTCATCATCGGCCTGCTCGCGACGAACGTCGTCGACGCCTGAGCGGCCCGCCCGGGAGATGAGAAGGGCCCGGCCGGCCCATCCCCCACGGGTGGGCCGACCGGGCGCCCGGGGACGGTGCCCCGGGTCGGCGGTGACGACGACGCCGGTCAGGTCAGCGTCGCCGCCACCGGGTCCCAGTCCTCCGGAAGCGTCGCCACCTCCGGAGCGCGGGATTCGAGGGCCACGAAGCCGTGCCGCTCCGCGGAGTCCGTCACCGTGGACATCAACTCCAGCACGTGCTGCGCCAGCTCGCCCGACGCGCGGTGCGGCGCACCGGTCCGGATACCCCGCGCCATGTCCAGCACGCCGATGCCGCGGCCGGCGGTCGTCCCCGTCACCGGCAGGTCGCGCCAGTCCTCGTCGGTGAACGAGCGCACCTGGACCGGCCCCTCGAACGTGTTCGGGTCCGGCAGCGACAGCGTGCCCTCGGTCCCGGTGATCTCGATCATCCGGCGCGGCACCGAGGAGTCGAAGCTGAACGTCGCCGACGTGCTCGGGCCCGACGCGAAGTCGAGCAGCGCGTGCACGTGGGTGGGCACCTCCACCGCGAACGCGGTACCCGCCTTCGGGCCCGAGCCGACCACCCGCCGCGCCCGCGCCTGCCGCGCGCTCGCCGCGACCCGCTCCACCGGCCCGAACAGGGCGACCAGCGCGGTCAGGTAGTACGGACCGATGTCGAACAGCGGCCCGGCGCCGTACTGGAAGAGGAACTCCGGGCTCGGGTGCCAGCTCTCCGGCCCCGGCCCCTGCGTCACCGCGACCGCGCTGACCGGCTCGCCGATCACCCCGGCGGCCAGGGCCCGGGCCGCCGACTGGAGCCCGGCACCGAGGAACGTGTCCGGCGCGCTGCCCACCCGCAGGCCGTGCTCCTGCGCCTGCGCGAGGATCTTCGCGCCGTCCGCCGGCGCCAGCGCCAGCGGCTTCTCGCCGTAGACGTGCTTGCCGGCCGCCAGCGCGGCCGCGGCGACCTCGGCGTGCGCCGCCGGGATCGTCAGGTTGACGACGATCTCCACCTCGGGGATCGCCAGCACCGACGCCACGTCGCCCGCGTGCGGCACGCCGTACGCGTCCGCCTGCGCCCGGGCCCGCGCCACGTCCAGGTCCGCCACGGCCAGCACCCGGACGTCCGGGAAGGTGGACAGCGCCTCCAGGTACTGCGTGCTGATCACGCCGGCGCCGATCAGCGCGACGCCGACCGGACCGGAGCCCGAACCCGTGGTCATGAAAGCCCCTCCTCCAGCGCCGTCAGGTAGGCGCGGCTCTCGGCGACGGCCTCGAAGACGTCCGTGGCGCAACTGTCCAGCTCGACGATCCGCTGCGCGTCCGGCGCCGCGGCCAGGATCGACGGCACGTCGACGGCGCCCTTGCCGACCGCGGTGTGCGGCTCGCCCTTCACGCCCGGACCGTCCTTGACGTGCAGGGCGAGGACGCGGTCCCCCAGCGTGCGCAGCAGCGACGGCACGTCGGCGCCGCCGACCTGCGCCCAGTAGGTGTCGACCTCCAGGAACACCTCGGGGGCCAGCTCGTCGGCCAGCACCTCCAGCGCGGTGCGGCCCTCGAACCGCGGCTCGATCTCCCACCAGTGGTTGTGGTACCCGATCCGGATGCCGTGCCCGGCCGCCTTGGCGGCGAACCCGTTGAGCAGGTCGGCGGTGCGGTGCAGCCCGTCGGGGGTGGTGAACTCCTCCTCGGCGATGCCGCCGGGGATGATCGCCAGGTCGGTGCCGACCGTGGCGACCGCGTCGAACACCTCGCCCGCGTCCTTGTCGAAGAGCGCGTAGGCGTGCGTGCTGGACACGCTGACGCCCAGGTCGTCCAGGAGCTTGCGGAAGCCGGTCGGGTCGGCGGTCGGGTCGAACGCCTCGACGGCGCGGTAGCCGATCCCGGCGAGGCGGGTCAGCGTGCCGTCGCGGTCGGCGGCGATCTGGTCCCTCAGGGTGTAGAGCTGGATGCTCAGGGGTGTGGCCATCGAAGCGATGCCTCCTGGAAGTACAGCGGCGGGTGCGGGTGCGGGAACGCGGTGGGGGCGGCGGCGCCGGCGCGGCGGGCGGCCGTCACCCGACGATCAGCGGGCGCAGGGTGCGGTGGGCGATCTCCAGGCCGCGGGTGACCCGCTCCACGTCGCCGCTCCACACGGGGTCCTCGTGCTCGACCGAGAGCACCCCGGTGAAGCCGCCCTCGTAGAAGGTGTCCACCAGCCGGCGCCAGTCCACGTCGCCCAGGCCCGGGACCCGGTAGCGCCACCAGCCGCTGTCCCAGCCGTCGGCGCGCTCCACGGTGCGGCCGAAGAACCCGTACCGGTCCCGGGCCCGCGGGTCGAGCTGCGCGTCCTTGGCCTGGGCGTGCGGGATGCGGTCCAAGTAGGGCCCCAGAGCCGCGACCGGGTCGATGCCGAGCCACAGCAGGTGCGAGGGGTCGTAGTTCAGGTAGAAGCCGAGGTCGAACATCCACTCCCACAGCTCGGGGGAGTAGGCGAGGTTGCCCGGGTAGCCGTCCGGGTGCCACCCCTCCATCACGCAGTTCTCGATGATGATCCTCACGCCGCGCTCGCCGGCGTACTCCACCAGTGCGGGCAGTTCGCGCTCGGCCTGGGCGAGGTTCTCCTTCACCGACAGGCCCGGGTGGCGGCCGATGAAGGTGCCGACGTACTCCACGCCGAGCAGCGCGGCGGCGTCCACGTTGGCCCGTACATGGGCGGCGATCTCGGCGCGGCGCTCGCGGTCGGGGTGCAGGTTGTTCTCGTAGTACGCCAGCGCCGACAGCGTCAGGGAGTGCTGGTCGAACAGCGCGCGGACCCGGTCCGCCTCCGCCTTGCCGAAGTCCACCACGTCGATGTGGCTCGCCTCGAAGTCGCGTGAGCCGGTGGACGGCCAGGTGGCGACCTCCAGCGCGTCGTAGTCGTGGGCGGCGGCCCAGCCGGCGATCTCGGCGAGCGGGAGCTGCGGAAGGCAGGCGGTGAGGAAGCCCAGCTTCATCTCAGGAGACCTCTTTCCAGGTCCGGTCGTTCGCCGAGCCGAGGACGGCCTCGGTCAGGCGCACCATGCGGGCGGCGTCGGCGAAGGTGGCGAAGGGGGTGGTGGCGGAGGGAGCGGTGGCGGAAGGGGTGGCGGCGGAAGGGGCGGTGGCCGCGCGCGCGGCGTCGTGCACGTCGCGGACGAACGCGGCGAAGCAGTCGAGGTAGCCCATCGGGTGCCCGCCGGGCACCACCGACAGCCGGGCCGCCTCGGGGGAGAGGGTGGCCGGGTCGCGCAGCACCGTCGCGTTCTCGCCGCGGCTGCCGACGAAGAGCGACTCGGGCGCCTCCTGGTCGAAGGCGAGGGAGGTGCGGGTGCCGTCCACCTCGAACCACAGCCGGTTCTTGCGGCCGGGGGAGATCTGGGAGACCGTCACCGACCCGCTCGCGCCCAGGTCGGTACGGAAGAGAAGCTGCACGACGTCCTCGGTGGCGGGCGTGCCGCCGGTCCGCGGCACGCTCTGGGTGAGCGCGGTCAGCTCCGCGATGCGGTGGCCGGTCACCCACTCCACCAGGTCGCACCAGTGCGAGCCGATGTCGGCGAACGCCCGGGAGGGCCCGCCGGCGGCCGCGTCCACCCGCCAGTTGGTGTCCTCCGGCAGCAGCAGCCAGTCCTGGAGATAGTGCCCGTGCACCAGGCGCACGTCGCCGGCCCGGCCGTCGCGGACCCGGGCCCGGGCCTCGGCGGCCATCGGGTGGTAGCGGTAGACGAACGGCACCGCGGCGACCCGGCCGCTGCGCGCGGCCAGGTCCGCGAGGGCGTCCGCGGTGGCCGAGGAGGTGGTCAGCGGCTTCTCGCAGACCACGTGCTTGCCCGCGCGCAGGGCGAGTTCGGCGAGCCGGGCGTGCGCGTCGTTGGGCGTGCAGATGTGCACCACGTCCACGTCGTCGCTGGTGGCCAGCTCCTCGGAGGAGTCGAAGGCCCGGTCCACGCCGAGCGCGGCGGCGGCCTCCTTCGCGCGGGCCGGTGTGGAGGCACTGACACCCACGACCGGGGCGCCGCTGCGGCGTACGGCGTCCAGGTGGACCCGGCCGATCATGCCGGTGCCGGCGATCGCCGTGCGCAGCGCGGCCGTGCCGGGTGTGCCGGGCGCACCGGCCGTGTCCGGCGGGTTCTTTGCGTGGGGCCCCGAGAGTGACACCAAACTTCCCTCCCTTTCGGTTCGCTGGAAACGCTAGCCACTGGGGTTTCGGTTGACAATGGCAAGAATTACGCTAACTTCTGTCATAAATCGGCGGGTGGCCGCCCCCGCGACCTGAGGGGCGCCCGGTGCCGCGGAGGCGGGCGGAGGGCTGCCGGGCGACGGCGAGGCGACGGGACCGGGTCGGCTTCGGTTTCTGCTTCGCTTCTGCTTCGGTTCCGGCTTCGGCTCGGGCATCGTGCGGTCGGCTTCGCGCGGCGGGGCGGGCGGCTCGGCGCGCCGGCGCGGCGGTGTGCGAGGGTCGTCTGGGCCTCGCGCCCGACGGCGGCGCCGCATCGGAGGAAAGGGACGGGCGTACACGTGACCGCAGCAGCCGACCGGCAGCTCACCTCGCTCAGCGAACTCGCCGGGCTCGTGGCCGGGGGCGCCACCCGCCGCAGCCAACTGGCCACCGCCACCGGCCTGTCCCGCGCGGCGGTCGCCCAGCGGGTGGACCTGCTGATCGAGCGCGGCCTGCTGGTCGAGACGGGCACGGTCGCCACCGAACGCGGCCGTCCGCCGCTCGCCCTGCACCTCGCCTCGCACACCGCCGTGGTGTGCGCGGTGGACCTCGGCGCCACCCACGGCACCGTCGCGATCTCCGAGCTCGGCGGCGCCGTCCTGGCCGAGACCACCGAGGACCTCGACATCAACGACGGGCCCGAGACCGTACTGTCCGCGCTGGACGCGCAGATCGGACGGATGCTGGCCGCCGCGGGGCACCCGCCCGAGCACGTGCGCGCGATCAGCATCGGCGTGCCCGGACCGGTCGAGGCGAGCACCGGGACCGTGGTGCGCCCGCCGATCATGCGCGGCTGGGACGGCTACCGGGTCCCCGGGTTCTTCGCGGGCCGGCGCGGCGCCCCCGTGCTCGTGGACAACGACGTCAACATGATGGCGCTCGGCGAGTACGGCCACCGGCCCGCCACCGCCCACCTGCTCTACGTCAAGGTCGGCACCGGGATCGGCTGCGGCATCGTCTCGGGCGGCGTGGTGCACCGCGGCGCCAGCGGCGCGGCCGGCGACATCGGGCACATCGCCGTACCCGGACACGACGACGTGCTGTGCCACTGCGGCAACACCGGGTGCGTCGAGGCCGTCGCCTCCGGTGCCGCCGTGGCCGCCCGGCTGCGCGAGGCCGGGCTGCCGGCGGAGCACGCGGCCGACGTGGTGCGCCTGGTCTCCGAGGGCGACCCGCTGGCCCGCCGCCAGGTCCGGCTCGCCGCACAGCGGATCGGCGACGTCCTCGCCTCGCTCGTCAGCTTCTACAACCCCGACACCATCGTGCTGGGCGGTTCGATCGCCTCGCTGCACGACGACCTGCTCGCGGACATCCGCGCCGCCGTCTACCGCCGGGCGCTGCCGCTGGCCACGCGCACCGTCGCGATCGAGACCACCGTGCTCGGCCGCCGCGCGGGCATCGAGGGCGCCCGCCGGCTGGCCGTCCACCACCTCCTGTCCCCGGCCGGCATCGCCCGCTTCCTCGGCGCCTGAACGCCCGACGGACGACCGGCAGCGCGCACCTGCGTGGGCGGCGGTCCCGTCCCGCGGCGCCCTCCGGGCCGCGGAATTGCGCCGTACGAAGGGCGCCCGGTACGTTTCCGCAGGCCGTCGGCGCGGCGGGCCCCCGGGGGAGTGGCCCGTGCCGCGCGCCTGGGCGGCACGGCACGGCCATGGGGTTCGGCCGGACACAGCAGTGGGGGGAGCACACATGGGCGACGCGGCGTCGCACGGAGTACGGAGCACGGCCCGGGCCTGGGCACGGACGACGCGACGGCCGGCGGCGGGGGCGCTCTGCATCGCGGCGCTGGTGGCCGCGGCGACGGCCTGCGGGGGCGGCGGCGACGGTACGGGCGGAGGTGCGCACGGGCCGACCGGTCCGGCGTCGACCGCCGCTGTTGCCGCGACCGGCACGGCTCCCGCGGCGCGGATGCTCGACCAACGGCAGTTGGAACAGGCGGCCGTGGCCAAGACCGACCTGCCGGGATGGTCCACGGGCACGCAGTTCGGCCACGGCCCCGACGGGGTCACGATCAAGGTCGTGATCACGGACGTGGCCCGACTGCCCAAGGTGTCACCGGCCGCGTGCACGGCGCTGGCGGGGATCGCCATGGGGCCGGTGAGTCCCGGCCACCAGCATCACGCCCTGTTCGAGCAGGACGTCACGCGGGACGTCAAGGACGGCAAGGACGACTCGGTGGTCGGGGACACGCTCCTCGCCTACCAACCGGCGGACGCCGTCGGGGTGATGAAGGACCTGCGCGCGTCCCTGACCGCCTGTGACTCCTTCCCCGGCGGCCAGGGGGAGCGGTACACCCGCCCCGTGCCGGTGGCCGCCCCCTCCGTCGGTGACGACGCCGTGGAGTACACCATCACCCAGGTCGTGGACGGCGATGACGACGGCGACGCCCCCGTCGACGTGCCGTTCCGCTTCCTGGTCGTCCGCGTCGGCGCCACCGTCGTGGTGCTGTCCGCGATGGGCTTCCCCGGCGCGCATCCGGAGATCCCCGCCGAGGTGGTGACCGCGCAGATCGCCAAGGTGGCGAAGCTCGGCTGATTCTCCGACGGCGACAAAGGGCCGCGCGTCGATGCGGGACGTGGCGAGGAGCCGTGGACCGGGGCGCGCGCCGGCGCCGTCCGAGGGCGCGGTTTTGGCCGAACCGGGGGCCTGGCGGCGGCCGGGCGGGCATCCTATGGGCATGAAGGCGAACGGTGACGCTCAGGAGGAAGTGACCGGCCCGCAGTGGGCGCGGCCGACCGAGACACCGTCGCCGGTCGCGGCGGGGATGGCCGCGCCCGCGGACGTGGAGACGTGGAAGGCGCGCAAGGCGTACCCGTCGACCCTGTTCGCCGGCGGTCCGGTCTTCGGCGTCGCCCGCGAACGGGCCGAAGGTGGCTGGAAGTTGCGCCCGGGCTTCGCCGGACTCGCCCCGCAGGACGCCCGCGACGCGCTCGGCGCGCACTTCCGCACCCGGGCCGACCGGTGCGCGGCCGACGGCGACGAGGCCGGCCGCGCCCAGTACGCCGAGGCGGCCGACCGGCTCGACTGGGAGCGGCTCGACGAGCTGACCGTGGCCGGTGCGCGCTACCGCGTGGTGCGGGCCGAGCGCTTCATCCGGATGGGCCCCGACGGCCCCGAACCGCCGCGTGCCACCGACCCCGACCGGACCCACCCCGCGCAGCCGCCGCTGGACCCCGCGGCGGACCTGGCCATCGCCTCCGGCGGCGAGGCCACGCTGCCGCCCGGCGTGCTGCGGGTCGAACTCCTCACCGCGCTGCGGAAGAACGGCAGCGTGCCCCGCGACGTGCGGGAGGACTCCCGTGCCGCCGCGCGCAGCCACCCGGGTGGAGTGCTGCTGCCGGCGACCTTCATGGCCGCCGAGCGCGAAGGGGGCCGCTGGCGGCCGCAGTCCACCGGCACCGCCGCCACTCCGCGCGACGCCCGCGACGGGTTGGCGATGCAGTTGCGGGTGATGGTGCCGTGGCAGCGCGAACTCACCGACGAGGAGCACGAGTCCTACAAGCGCGCGGCCGATCTCCTCGACACCGAGCAGCTCGACGAACTCGACGTCGCCGGGAGGCACTTCCGGATCATCCGGGTCGAGCGGCTGATCCGGACCGGCGCGGACGGCCCGGAGGGACCGCGCCGCTCGGACGCCGACCCGGTGCCGCCGGCCCTGGTCCACGACCGGCAACTGCGCGAGCAGGCGGCGGCGCAGGAGGAAGAGGACGGCGAAGGCGAGGAGAACACGCTGAAGTTCATGGCGCTGCTCGACGAGGAGCGCCGCCGCCGCGAGCACCTGCGCGAGGGCCGCTGACGGCGGTCACGCCTCGCCGCCACCGGTGGTGACCTGTCCGGTGGGCCGGGGGATCAGGGGCGGCGGGAGACGGTGCGCGGGCCGGTGACCTCGGCGCCCGCCGCGATGACACGGGCCCGCAGGCCGCGGTCGGCGGTCACCACCAGGCAGCGCCGGGGTCCGGCCGTCCCCGCCCGCGCGCCCTGCGCGATCTCGGCGATGAGGTCGTCACCGCTGCCGGGCGCGGAGCGGACCGTCACGCCGGGCACCGACCCGACCCCGCGGGCCGCGCCCTCGACCACGAGGACGACGTCCAGCGGGACGCCGCCCGCCCAGGTCGGCGCGGGGGCGCCGGGGGGAAGCCCCGTGGCGGCGTACGGCACGAGGGCGTCCCGCAGCCGCTCGGCGGCGGCGTACCTGTCACGCCACCAGCCGTCCGGCACGGAGCCGACCACGTTCGCCCCGTCCACGACGAGCAAGGGGGGTCCGGTCACGGGCCCCACTGTGGCACACGCCCCTCACTTCAGCGGCGGCGCGGCCGGCTCGGGCTGGGGCGTCGGCGGGATCGGGTCCGGCGCGGGCGACGGCGGCGTGGGCTCGGGGCCGGGAGGCGTCGGCACGGGGTCCGGCGAGGGCCCCGGCACCGGGTGCGGGCCGGGAGCGGGCACGGGGCTCGGCCCGGGACCGGGTCCCGGCGTCGGGTCCGGACCCGGAGGGGGCCCGCCCGGACGCGGGGGCGTCGGCGTGGGATACGGCTCGGTCATCATGTCCTCCCAGGTCGCTGCGGGGCGGGACGCGAACGCGCCCCGCGATCGACGCCCTCTCGCTTACCCGATGCCCCGCCCGTCATGCCGCCCCCGGCCCGTGCGGGTGAACCCGGCGCCGATCGGCAACCGGGCCGCGGCCCGCCGTGTCCCTCCGGGCAGCCGATCCCGCGGAAGGGACCGGCCCCGAGGAAGGGAGCCGCTCACGTGCCCATGGACCGCAGAGTCCCCCCGCAGCGCCTCGGCGCCGACGGCCTCGCGCACGTCGTGATCACCGCCCGGGACGAGGCGAGTGCCTACCGGGTCTTCGACGCCCTGGTCGAGCGCTTCCCCGGCGTCGAGGCGCCGGTTCCGTGGCCCGCCCGCCCCGGCCTGGTGGCGCTCCGCGTCCTCACCCCGACGCTGGGCCCCGCCGGGGGCACGCTCGGGCAGCCGCAGCCGCAGCCGCAGCCGCAGCCGCAGCCGCAGCCGCAGCCGCAGCCGTACGCCCCTGCTGTACCGGCCGCACTGCCCCCGCCGGTCGCCCCGGCGTCCCCGGATCGGCCGCCCGTACCGGCACCGGCACCGGCACCCGGGGGTACGGCGTCCCCGCCGTCCCCGCCGTCCGCCCCGGCGCCCCCGGACCCGGCCCCCCGGGTGCCCTCGCAGGCCCCGCGACCCGCTCCGGAACCGACGGGGAAGCCGCTTCCGCGCAGCCGCCCGCACCGGCGGATATCGGGTGATAATGGCTAGGACGACGACGATTCCGGCCGGCAGAGGAGGCGCCCCGGGAAGCCGAGACCTCCGGCGGAGGGCGGCCGAACCGCCCCGGCGGACCGTCCCGCGCGGGTGACCTCCGGCCGTCGACCCCACCCCGGAGCAGTTGGATGACAGCTCACAAGCCCCCCGTCCGCAGCCGCTACGACCCCCGCGTCGGAGCGTCCTCGTACGACGTCGCCGGCGGCCCGGCGATCGGCCCGGAGGAGCGGCTCGCCATGAACGGCATGGGCAGCTTCGACTGGGACCTCGACCAGGGGACCTTCGACCTCGACGAGGCGGGGCTGCGGGTGTTCGACCTGCGCCGCGAGGAGTTCAACCGCAGCCCCGACGCGCTGGTGCTGCGTATCACCCCCGAGGAGGGCGATCGTATCGACCGCGAGCTGCGCCGCGCCGTGCAGACCGGCCGGCGCAGCTACGGGGGGTACTTCCGGATCACCCGCCGGGACGGCGTCAAGCAGTGGACCCACACCCAGGGCACCATCCTGCGCGATCAGGAGGGCTACGCCCGCCGCGTCGTGGGCATCGTCCGGGTCGCCACCGACGACCTGACCCAGGCCGCGCCCTCCGACGCGCCTTCCGACGCGCCCGATGGCGGCGGCGTCCCGTCGCGCCGCAGCTTCTCCTCCGTCGTCGGCCGGACCACGGAGGCGCTGTCGCACGCGGTCACCGTGGACGACGTCACCGCGGTGCTGACCGGCGCGGGCGGTGCCGAGCGGTTCGGGGCCGACGGGCTGACGCTCTCGCTGGTCGAGGGCACCACCATGCGGTTCCTGATGACGGCCGGCGAACTCATGCGCGGGATACCGACGTTCGAGCCGGTCCGGCTGGTCGAGTCGCTGCCGCTGGCCGACTCCGTCCGCACCCAGCAGACCCACTTCTTCGCCGACAACGACGAACTCGAAGCGCGGTTCCCGCTCGCCGCCCCGTTCGTCGAGCAGATCGGGATGGACGCCTGCGCCTTCCTGCCGCTGATCGCCGAGTCCCGCTCGATCGGCGGGCTCGCCCTCTTCTACCGCGATCGCAACCGCTTCAGCCGGGAGGACCGGGAGCTGAGCGTGGCGCTGGCCGGCATCCTCGCCCAGTCGCTCCAGCGCGCCGTCCTCTTCGACCAGGAGCGGGAGTTCGCCACCGGTCTGCAGGCCACGATGCTGCCCCGGCACGTCCCCCGCTTCGAAGGCGCCGAGATCGCGGTGCGCTACCACGCCGCCTCCCGCGGACGCGAGGTCGGCGGCGACTGGTACGACGTCGTCGCGCTGCCGCAGAACCGGGTCGGCCTGGTGGTCGGCGACGTCCAGGGCCACGACACCCACGCGGCCGCCGTCATGGGCCAGTTGAGGATCGCGCTGCGCGCGTACGCGGCCGAGGGACACCCGCCCTCCACCGTGCTCGCCCGGGCCTCGCAGTTCCTCGCCGAACTCGACACCGAGCGCTTCGCCACCTGCGCCTACGCCCAACTCGACCTTGTCACCGGTGCGTTGTGGACCGCCCGGGCCGGCCACCTCGGGCCGCTGATCCGGCACACCGACGGGCGCACCGGCTGGCCGCACGTCCGCGGCGGCCTGCCGCTGGGCATGACCGGGTTGGCCGACCTCCAGGAGTATCCGGAGACCCGGCTCGACCTGGTGCCCGACGAGACGCTGCTGTTCTGCACCGACGGCCTGGTCGAGGAGCGCGACACCGACATCGGCGTCGGCATGGCCGCGCTCGCCGAGGCGGTCCGCGGCGGCCCGCGCCGCGCCGAGGACCTGGCCGACCACCTCGCCGACAGCCTCTGGCAGCGCTGGGGTTCCAGTGACGACGTCGCGCTGCTCGTGCTGCGCCGCGCGCCGGACCCCGGCACCAGCCGCGCGCCGCGCATCCACCAGTACGTCCACCAGGCCGACCCCGACAGCCTGGCCGACGCCCGGCTGGCGCTGCGGCAGGCGCTCACCGCCTGGGAGTTGGGCGGACTGTCCGACGACGTGGAACTCGCCGCCGGCGAACTCCTGGTCAACGTCCTGCTGCACACCGAGGGCGGCGCCGTCCTCACCCTGGAGGTGCTGCCCGAACCGGTGCGCAGGGTGCGGCTGTCGGTGCAGGACCGCTCCAGCGTCTGGCCGCGCCGCCGCACTCCCGGCGAGGCCGCCACCTCCGGGCGCGGCCTGCTGATGGTCGACGCGCTCGCCGACACCTGGGGCGTCGAACCGCGCGGCGACGGCAAGGCGGTGTGGTGCGAGTTCGGCGGTGGGACCGGGATCGGCCCCACCGCCTGACCTGCCGACCCTCAGCTCACGTTCAGCGCCGTGTCGTCCACGACGAACGACGTCTGGAGCTTGGAGCCCTCCACGCCGGTGAACTTCAGCGTCACCGTCTGCCCCGCGTACGCGCTCAGGTTGAAGGTGTGCTGGGTGTAGCCGGACGCCGCGTTCGTGTTGGAGTACGTCGCGAGCGTCGACAGCACCGTGCCCGAGGAGTTCAGCACCTGCGCGGTCAGCGTGTCGTACGCCGTCGAGCCGGTCTCCGCGGTGTCGATGTGCAGCCAGTAGCTGTACGAGGCCGAGCAGCCGGACGGGATCGCCACGCTCTGCGCGAGCGTGTTGGTGGTCGCGGTGCCGTACCCGTCGAGCCACGCCTTGTACGAACCGGTGCGCGCGGCCTCGGCGGTGGCGTTCGTGATCACCTTGGTGCTCGCGGTCCAGCCGGTGTTCCCCGACTCGAAGCCGGGGTTGGTGATGAGCTGCGCGGAGGTGCAGCCGCCGGAGCCGCCCGTGGTCGAGCCGCTGGTGGTGCCGGTGGAGGTACCGGTGGACGTCCCGGACGAGGTGCCCGAGGTGGTGCCGGACGTCGTGCCCCCGGTGGTGGTCCCGCTGCCGTCGCCGGCCAGCCACGCGGTGGCGTTGAGCGCGAGGGCGGCGTCGGTGCCACGGGTGTCGTTCCAGCCGTCGTACAGGGTGTTGCCCGACTGGCCGGTGCCGTCGTCGACCGGCGAGCTGTCGCCCCAGATCGCCACCCGGCCGCTGCCGAAGGTGCTGGTGACGAAGAACGCGCCGGTGTTCCCGGAGTAACCGGTCCGGTACAGCAGCCCCTTGACGCTGGAGTTGTCCGCCGGCTTGAGCGTGAAGGTGGTGCCGTCGGCGATGATGCTGCCGGTCACCTTGCCGAACGAGCCGTTGAGCACCGGGTTGGTGCTGTCACTGATCGCCTTGGGCGTGTCGGTGCTGATGTCGAGCAGGTCGACGGAGAAGCCGAACGGGTCGGTGCTGTCCACGCTGTTGGTGGTCAGCAGGTCGTTGATGACGTTCGGCGAGTCCCAACCGTCGCTGTTGCGGTCGCTGTTCTGGTGGTCGGAGATGAGGAACAGGCCGCCGCCGTTCTTCACGAAGGTCATCACCGCGGTCTTCTCGGCCGCGCTGAGCTGGGTGTTGGGCTCGTCGAGCACGAACTCGTCGTAGTTGCTGAGGTCCTGCGCGTTCGACGAGTTGCCGTAGGTGATGGTCTTGCCGGACGCCAGGGTCGCCAGGCTGTAGCCGCCGGTCTTCTGGAGGGCGACGCCCCACGAGGACAGCGCGCCGGTCCAGTCGGTCTCCTTGCTGGGCGAGGCGTTCTGGGCCAGCGGGTCCGGCTTGCTGGTGCTGATGATCCAGTCCGCGTTGCCGGCCTCCTCGGCCTTCGTGTCGTCGAACAGCACGCGGTGGGTGGCCGTGGCGGCAGGGGCGGCCCCGGCCGACTGCGGCCCGGCCGCCGCCTGCGCGCTGCCGCCCGACAGGGCCAGGCCGCCGAGCGCGGCGACCGCGCTCAGGGCGGCTGCCGCGCCGACCAGCACGCGGCCGCGGGGGAACAGGGGGACGTGCGGCAGTGCCGGCACCCGATCCGCGGGTGCGGCGCCGGACCTGCCGGATCTGCGGGACGATCCGGCGGCGCCGGGGACTCGGATAGGCATCCGTCAACCTCCAGGTGGGGGCGGTACATGGGGAACCGTCGTCGGAAGTGGGCGTGCTGTGCGAGACATGGTGCAGCACCTGATTCTCCGCGCGTAGAGCCCGAGAAGCATGTGCGTGGTGTGACGAGGTGGTGAACGTCCCACGAAACGCGGGAGTGCACAAGTGTCCCGAGCGCCACCGCGGTGGCCCCCGTGCTGTCGCGGAGCCGCACCGTCCCGGGTGACGATGGCCCGGATACCCCGCGCCCGCCCGGGTAGGGGCCCTGCGACGGCGCCGCCCCCTTGGCGGCGGCCGGAAACCGCGGGGGACAGGGGGACGAAGGAGGAGCAGACGATGCCCATCGCCAGCGTGGATCCCGCCACCGGGCGGACCCTTGAGACGTTCGAGCCGATGGACGCGGCGGCCGTCGAGGAGCGTGTCGCCAAGGCGGCGAGAGCCTTCCGCGAGCACCGCGAGACCGACTTCGCCACCCGCGCCGCCCTGATGCGGGCCGCCGCCGACCTGCTGGACGGCGAGCGCGACACGATCGCGCGGACCATGACCGCCGAGATGGGCAAGACCTTCGCCTCCGCCCGCGCGGAGGCCGCCAAGTGCGCCAAGGCGATGCGCTGGTACGCCGACCACGCCGAGGAACTGCTCGCCGACGAGCACCCCGACCCGGCGGACGTCGCGGACAGCGGGGCGGAGCGTGCGGTGGTGCGCTACCGCCCGCTCGGCGTCGTGCTGGCCGTCATGCCGTGGAACTTCCCGCTGTGGCAGGTGGTCCGCTTCGCCGCGCCCGCGCTGATGGCGGGCAACACCGGCCTGCTCAAGCACGCCTCCAACGTCCCGCGGACCGCGCTCTACCTCGGCGACCTCTTCCACCGGGCGGGCTTCGCGGACGGCTGCTTCCAGACCCTGCTGGTCGGCTCGGGCGCTGTCGAGGACGTCCTGCGCGACCCGCGGGTGGCCGCGGCCACCCTCACCGGCAGCGAGGGCGCCGGCCGGGCGGTGGCCGCCGCGGCCGGCGACGCGATCAAGCCGACCGTGCTCGAACTCGGCGGCAGCGACCCGTTCGTGGTGATGTCGTCGGCCGCCGCGGAGCTCGACGACGCGGTCTCCACCGCCGTCACCGCCCGGGTGCAGAACAACGGCCAGTCCTGCATCGCCGCCAAGCGCTTCATCGTGCACGAGGACGTGTACGACGCGTTCGCCGAGCGGTTCGTGCGGGCCATGGAGCGGCTGACCGTCGGCGACCCGATGGACGACTCCACCGACGTCGGCCCGGTCGCCACCGAGCAGGGCCGCGCCGACCTGGAGGAACTCGTCGAGGACGCGCTCTCCCGGGGAGCCGCGGCCCTGTGCGGCGGCGGCCGGCCCGCGGCCCTGCCCGACGGCTGGTTCTACGAGCCCACGGTGCTGGCCGGCGTCACCGACGCGATGCGCATCCACCGCGAGGAGGCGTTCGGCCCGGTCGCCACCCTCTACCGGGTGCCCGACCTGGACGCGGCCGTCGCGCTCGCCAACGACACGCCGTTCGGGCTCAGCTCCAACGTCTGGACGCGGGACGCGGACGAGCAGCGCCGGTTCGCCCGTGACCTGGAGGCGGGCGGCGTCTTCTTCAACGGCATGACCGCCTCCCACCCGGCCCTGCCCTTCGGCGGGGTGAAGCGCTCCGGCTACGGCCGGGAGCTGTCCGCCCAGGGCATCCGGGCGTTCTGCAACGTGACCACGGTGTGGTTCGGCCGCTGACGGAGCACTGAGCGCGAGGTACGGAGGGGCCCGCCGCGCTCCGAGCCGGTTCTGGAGCTTCGGCCGAGCCGCGGGCCCGAGCACCGGGCCCGAGCGCCAGGGCCGAGCCCCCGGGCCCGAGCACCGGTGCCTGGCAGGGCCCGCCGCAGGGGCCCCTCACCGGGGGCGCCCTGCACCCGGTGTCAGTCCCGGTCCGTCAGCGTGCGCACCGCCGCCGCGGTCAGCGTGGAGGCGGTGCGCACGGCGCTGGCGACGGCCTCCTCGGGGGCGAGCCCGCACAGGTCGGTCAGGCAGAAGAGCGCCTCCGCGCTGACGGCCACCGCGAGGTCGCGCTCCAGTTGGGCCAGCCGCTCGGGGTCGGCCGCCAGGAACGCCGCGCGGACGGGCGCGAGCGCGTGGTCGATCAGCCCGAAACGGATGCCCGGCCGGGCGGCCGCCGTCTCGGGCCGGATGACGGTGGCCGCGATCATCGCGCGGACGGCACCCTGCCGGGCCAGGGTGCCGCGCAGCAGGAACTCGCAGGCGAACGCGACGCGCTCGACCGGGTCGTCGGACCCGGCGACCGGCCGGAGCGCGTCCGCGGGTTCGGGCCACGCGCCGGCCAGCGCCTCGCCGATCAGCGACGGGAGGTCGGGGAAGTAGCGGTAGGCGGTGGCCTCGGAGACCAGCGCGGCGCGCGCGATCTCCGGCATCGTCACCTCGCGGCCGGAACCGACCAGGTCGCGCGCGGCCACGAGGATCGCCGCGCGTGTGCGCTTCTTCTGGTTGCTGCGCCCGGTGCCGGCCTGTGCGGTCATCGTCCCTGCCTCCTGTCGGTCCGCCCCCATCCTAGCATTGAACTCTCTTCATGAGAGTGGACTTGCACAATGAATGGGAGCGGCCTACCTTCGTGAGAGTCAACTCGCACGAAGGTCCCGTGACCCCGCACGAAAGGAGCTGAGGGGCATGACCGAGGTCTCCGTGACCGGCCCGGACGGCGGCGAAGTGATCGAGCTGGGCGCGACCACGATGCGCATCCTGGAGGACGGCAGCACCACCGGGCACCGGCTCGGCATCGGCGAGATCACCATCGCCCCGCACACCGACGGCCCGCCGCAGCACCGCCACGCCGAGCACGACGAGGGCTTCTACGTCGTCTCCGGCACCGTGCACTTCACCGTCGGGGAGGCGGTCCACGTGGCGCCCGCCGGGACGCTCGCGATGATCCCGCCCGGCGCGCCGCACACCTTCGCCAACCACGGCGACGAACCCGCCGTCATCCTCAACACCTTCACGCCCGACCTGTACGTGCGCTACTTCCGCGACCTGCGCGACATGATCGCCGGCGGCGGGGAGCTGACCGCGCGGGCGACGATCGACGTGATGAGCCGCTACGCCACCGAGCCGGCCGACGACTTCGCGTGAGCGCCGCGCCGCAGCCCGCTCCCGCCGCCCACTCCGCCGCCCGCCGTGCCTCCCGTACGCCCCGGCCCGCACCCCGCACCCGCGCGGGGCGCGCCCGCCGGACCGCCGCCCCCTGAACGACCCGAGGAGCACCACCGATGACCAGCACCGCACACACCCTCACCCTCACCGTGGGCGGGGGCGACCTCGACGTCGCCGTCACCGTCGAGGAGCACGACGCCCGGGACGGCGGCGGCGAGCCGCAGGGCCCCGTCCGCACCTTCCTGCTGCTGCACGGCGGGGGCGGCCCGCAGACCGTCGCGCCGTTCGCCCGCCTGCTCGCCGAGCGGCGACCGGCCCGCGTGATCACCCCCGTCCACCCGGGTTTCGGCGGCACCGACCGCCCGGCGTGGCTGACCGCCCCGGCCGGCGTCGCCGAGGTCCACGCGGCCCTGCTCGACGCGCTCGACGCCCGCGACGTCGTGGTCGTCGGCAACTCCATCGGCGGCTGGATCGCCGCCGAACTCGCCCTGCTCGGCAGCGAGCGGATCGCCAAGGTGCTGATCGTCAACGGCGTCGGCATCGACCTGCCCGGCCACCCCGTCGCCGACACCTTCCCGCTGACGCCGGCCGAACTCGCCCGGCTCTCCTTCCACGACCCCTCGAAGTTCCGCTTCGACCCCTCCGCGCTGACCGACGGGCAGCGCGCGGTCGCGGCCGCCAACCGCGCGGCGCTGGAGGTGTACGCGGGCAGGGAGATGCGCGACCCGACGCTGCGCGAGCGGCTGGGGAAGGTGGCGCACCCGACCCTGGTGGCGTGGGGCGAAAGCGACCGCGTGGTGGACGCCGACTACGGGCGCGCGTTCGCGCGGGCCGTCCCGGGCGGGCGGTTCCGGCTGCTGCCCGGCACCGGCCACATGCCGCAGGTCGAGACACCCGAGGAGTTCCTGCCGGTGGTCTGGGAGTTCGCCACGTCGCAGGGCTGAGCGCACGGCCCGGAACGCGCGCGGGCGGGGCCCTGGCGGCGGCCCCGGCGGGGCGCGGAGGGCATCCTAGAACAGCTCCCCGCACGTACCAGTGGAAATTGCCAGAACTCCCCGGACCGGATGGCACGGTGCGTAACCTGCTCGTCACCGCCTCGCCGGCGGTGGCCCAACCGGCCCTGCACCGAGGGGAGTCGTGTGTCCGGGATCGACGAGTGCCTGCTCGAGGCGATGACGCTGCCAGGCGCCAGGGGCGCCGCGCTGGTGGAGTGGATCAGCGGGCTCGCGCTCGGCAAGGTCGGTGAGGCGCCGGACGGCGACCACGAGGCGATGGCCGCGCACCTGGCCGACTTCGCCCGGGCGGCCGCCGAGCACGCGGTGTTCGCCGGCCCGCAGGCGGCAGCCGAGGCCGGGGCGGCGGGGGAGAAGGGCCCGCTCGTCGAGGACGTCGTCGTGGCCACCCGCACCGCCTACCACCTGGTGCGCTTCGTCGAAGCGCCGTACGAGGGCGGGGTGTTCCTGCACCTGTGGCTGGACCGGTCGCACGCCAACCTCGCCCTCGCGCTGATGCGGCTGCGCGACCTCGCCCAGCGGCTGGTCCTCGCATGACGGGCGCCCCGGGCGCGGACCGCCCCGCGCCCGGCAAGCCCGCGACGCCGCCGCCCCCGCCCGCCGCGCCGCCGCCCCCGCCCGCCGCACCGCCGTCCCCGCCCGCCGGCGGCGGTCCCATCGACGCCGCGCCGCTCTCCCCGATGCTGGTCCGCCTCGCGCGGGAGCGCGCGACCGGCGCCCTGCTGCGCGACAGCGGCACCCTCTACCTCCTCGACGGCGCGGTCGTGCACGCCGAGAGCCCGGCCGCGCCCGGGATCGAGGTGCTGCTGACGGTCGGCGGCCGGCTGTCCCCCGAGGCGTGGCAGGACGCGGTGCGCCACGGCGGCGCCGAGAGCCGTACCGCCCGCTGGCTGCTGGACCACCGCCGGCTGTCCGCGGGGGAGTTGGAGATCAGCGAACTCGGCACGCTCTTCGACGCCGCCTTCTTCGTGCTGGCGCCGGCCGGCGGCCCGACCCGCTTCCGGCACGGCGCCGCGCACTGGTTCGGGCCGGTGCGCCCGGTGCCGCTGGACGAGGTGGAGCGGGAGTCCCGCCGGCGGCGTCGCTTCCTGGAGGCACTGTGGCCCTGCCCCCGACTGGACACCGCGCCCGTACGCCCCCGCCACGACCCGCGGCTGCCGCCGGCCACCCGGCACGAGCAGGCGGTCCTCGACCTGGCGGACGGGGTGCGCACCCCGTCCGCGATCGCCGCCCTGCTCGGCCGCCCCGCCTTCCACGCCCTGGTCCACGTACGGCGGCTCGCCGCGGCCGGCCGGGTCGCGGTCCCGCCGCCGGCGGCCGCCGGCGGCCCCGCCCCGGCCCCCGCCTGGTTCAGGGACATCGCCCACGACGCGGACGCCGCGCTGCTGCGCCGGCTCCGCGACGCACTGGAGCACCTGTGAGGCGCGCCCTGCGGCAGCGGGCCGAGCGGGCCGGACGAAGGAGACTCATGGCGCACGAAGCCGAAGTACGCGACGAGCTGGGCCGGTTGCTGGCCCGGCTGCCCGAGGCGACCGGCGTGCTCGCGGCCACCGTGGACGGGCTGGTGATCGCCCACGAGGCGTCCGACGTGCACGCCGAGACGCTCGCCGCGCTCAGCTCCGCCGGACTCGGCATCGGGCTGCGCCTGTCGGACGCGGCCGGCGACCGCTCCTTCCGCGAACTGCTGGTCCGCGGCGAGCAGGGATACGTCGCGCTGTACGCCGCGGGCCCCGCCTGCGTGCTGACCGTCCTGGCCGGGCCGCGCGTGAACGTGGGCCGGCTGCACATGGAGGCCCGCCGGTCCGGCGCGTACGTCGCGCACCTGCTCGCCGGCGGAGCCGACGACAGGGAGGACGCCTGACCCCATGACCGAACGTCCGCCGCGGGCGCGCAGCGCCCACGCCAGATCCCCCCGCCCCACCACCCGACCGCCGGACCCGCCGGCACCCGTGAAAGGAAGCACCGATCCCATGGCCAACACCGAAAGCGCCCTGAAGGACGCGATGACCTCGATCGAGGGCGTCATCGGCGTCGCACTCGTCGACTACACCAGCGGCATGGCCCTGGGCATGCTCGGGGGCGGGAAGGACCTCGACCTGACCGTGGCCGCGGCCGGCAACACCGACGTGGTCCGTGCCAAGGCCCGGACCATGGAACTGCTCGGGCTGAAGGACGAGATCGAGGACATCCTGATCACCCTGGGCACGCAGTACCACCTGATCCGGCTGCTCAGCGGCCGCGGACAGGGCGGGCTGTTCCTCTACCTCGCCCTGGACAAGCAGCGTGCGAACCTGGCGATGGCCCGCCACCAGCTCAAGCGGATCGAGAACGAGCTGGAGGTCTGACCCCCGCCCGGCCCCACGCGGCGCCCCGGCCTCCCGCTCCGCCCGTCCTCCCGGCTCCGCCCGTCCCACCGGGGCAGTGACGTTTCGGCGGCCCGACCGTACAGTGTTCGCACGCTGAGCGGGGGAGACCGCATGATCACCGAACCTGAGGCGTCATGGGAGGCCGGCGGCGACGGCTGGGGCGCGGGAGACGGCCGGGGCGACGGCGGCGCGGCCGACGAGGGACCCCGGGGCGCTGCGCTGCCCGGCCCGCGGACCGGCGGGGCCGAGGTGCTGGCCGGCCTGCCGCCGCGCCCGAGCCGGCTCAGGTCCCTGCCGGGGTGGGTGTGGGGCGTGCTCGCCGGCGCGCTCGCGGTCGCCCTGACGGGCGCGGGCCTCGCCTGGGCCGGGGACCTGCCGCAGCGTCACCGGGGACCCGACCTGCACGGCTACCGGATCGGCCAGAGCCCCTGCACGGACCACGTCTTCGACGCGTTCAGCGCCGCGGTCGACCCGGTCAGCAGCGGGGTCTGGCCGGCGGTCTTCGAGCACACCCCGCCGCTGGACCGCGCCCAGTGCGGCTTCGTCGCCCAGGGAGCCCGCGGCCAGGGCGCGAGGACGTCCTACGACGTGCAGGTGGACGTCGCCCTGCACCGCCGCACCGACCCCGCCCCGGAGTTCGACGCCCAGCGGTCGGTGGACCCCTCCAGCCTGCGGGTCGCTGAGCGCACCCGGCCCCTGCCCGGACTCGGCGACGAGGCGTACCTGCTGACGTTCGACGACCTCACCCGGATCGTCAAGGTGCGCAGCGGCGGCGCGGTGCTCGCCATCCGGCTCCAGACGACCACCACCGCGTACGGGACCGGGCCCGACACCGAGGAGCCCGACCTGCCCGACCTCGACCGCCTCACCCCCTCGCTCGTCGCCGCGGCCCGCGCGATCCTCGCCGGCCTGGCGTCCTAAGGGCTGTCCGGCGGACCTCGCCGTTCCCGTCCTGCGCCGCCGCCCGTCACCAGGCGGTCCGCCGAGCGGCGACCCGCGCGGCGACCCCGACCGCCGCGCCGGCGCTGGTGCCGCCGTCGGTGTCGGCGGCCGCGGACGACGGGCCGTCGTCCTGCGGCGGGGGCGCGTCCAGCCGGGCCCAGATGCACTTCCCGCTCTCGGTGTAGCGGGTGCCCCACTGGCCGGCCATCATCGCCACGAGTTGCAGCCCGCGGCCGAACTCGTCGTCCAGCAGCGGGTGCCGGACCCGCGGGGTGGCCTGCGAGCCGTCGTACACCTCGCAGATCAGCGCCTGCTCGATGCGCAGCAGCCGCAGTCGTACGACGCCGCCGCCCGCGTCGGCCGCGTGCCGGTCGGGGCCCTCGTCCAGGCCCAGCCCGATCCGCAGGCTCAGGCCGCCGTCGAGGCCGAGGTCGCCGAAGTCGCCCAGGTCGGGTTCGCCGCCCGGCGCCCCCTCCCCGCCCTCCCCGCCCTCCGCGGGGCCCGGCACCATCCCGATGGCGTGCCGCACCGTGTTGCCGATCAGCTCGCTGACGATGAGGGTGGCCGCGTCGGTCAGGTCGTCCAGGTGCCAGGCGGCCAGCTCCGCGGCCGTCAGGTCCCGGGCCCGGCCCGCCGACTCCGGCGCCCAGGGCAGGTCCCAGGCCGACATGCGGTCCTCGGGCACCCGCTCGGTGCTCAGCGCCAGCAGCACCGCGTCGTCCTGCCGGCACGGGTCCGGCGGGAGCTGCGCCACCACCGCGTCGCACATCGCGGCCAGCCAGCGTTCGGCCCGCTCGCCGCCGACCGGCACCGGCGCCCCGCCGGCGTGGCGGGCGACGGCCTCGGTGAGCCGCTCCGCGTCCGGAGCCTGCGAGCCGAGCAGCCCGTCGGTGTAGAGCACCAGCACGGTGCCCTCGGCGAGGACCGTCTCGGTGACCTGCGCCGGCACCTGGGCCATGCCCAGCGGCGGCCCGCTGGGAATGGTGAGCCGTCGCGCGGTGCCGCCCGGCTCCAGGGCGATCGGCGGGGCGTGGCCGGCGCTGGCGATGCTGCACGAGCCGGAGGTGGGGTCGTAGAGGGCGAGCAGGCAGGTGGCGCACACCACCGGGTCGTCGACGCGCGGGGCGAGCCGGACCACCACGTCGTTGAGGTGCGCCATGATCTCGTCCACCGGCATGTCCAGGGCCGCGACGGTCAGCGCCGCGTGCCGGATGATGCCCATCGCGATCGCCTGCTCCAGGCCGTGCCCCAGCACGTCGCCGATCACCGCCAGCGTCCGGCCGCCCGGCAGCGCGATCGTGTCGTACCAGTCGCCGCCCAGCTCCTGGCCGTCGGCCGTGCGGTAGCGGGCGACGGCGTGCAGGCCGACGGTGTCGGGGAGGCGGCCGGGCAGCAGCTCCTGCTGGAGGCGCTCGGCGCGGTGCCGCGCGCTCTCGTACAACCGGGCGTTGCCGAGCGCCTGGGCGATGATGACGCCGACGGTGCCGAGCAGGGTCTTGTCGTCCTCGGTGAAGCGGCGCGGCGCGCTCCAGCCGATGACGCACGATCCGACCCGGCGGTCGCCGACCGCCAGCGGCAGCACCGCCCACGCGCCGACGCCGTCCAGCTCCGCCAGCTCGCCGAGCAGCCACGGCGGCGGGGCGGGACGCCCGTCGCGGCCCGCGGCGGGCCCGGCGGCGCGGTCGGCGCGGTCGGTGCGGTCGGCCCGGGAGATGAAGCGCGGCTGGTCCGCGACGCCGGCCGTACCCGCCGCGCCGCCGGGGCCCAGGTCCGCGGTGCCGCGGTCGCCGTCCGCGGGCGCGTGCCGTGCGGCCCGGTCCGCCGCCTCCGCGCCGCCCCACCCGCCGGCCCCCGGGGCCGTGCCCTGGGGCGGCCCGAGGTCCGGCGAACGGCCCGGGCCCGGCCCGGTGCCCGGCTCGGCGTCCGGGCGCGGGGCCGCGTGCACGTCGGGGGCCGCGGACGGGCCGCCGCCCGGCCGCGCCCCCGTGCTCCCGGCCCCTTCCCCGCTCCCTTCCCCGCTCGCGGCCGCCGCGCCCTCCCCGCCGCCGGCCCGCGCCGCCCGCCGCAGTTGCAGGGCGTGCAGCTCCTCGACCAGCGCGGGGGAGAAGCCGGTGTCGCCGATCAGCCGGGGCGTGGGGCCGGTCAGGTCGTGGACGACCAGGCCGTCGGCGTGCACCAGCGGCAGGACGTGCTGCACCACCGCCGCGACCACGTCCTGGGTGTTGAGCGCGCGGACCAGCGCGGCGTTGAGGTCCGCGACCTGGCGGCCTCGCTCCGCCGCCGCGTGCTCCGCCCGGCGCCGTTCGGTGGTGTCGGACATCTGGATCGACATGAACCCCCCGATCTCCACCGCCCTGACCACGTAGGAGGCCGAGCCGCGCGGGGACGGGCGGTCGACGTCGATCTCCAGGGTGTTCGCGGAGCCGGGCGCCGCGCGGGCCCGGTCCAGGAGTTCGGGCAGGCCGCGGTCGCGCAGCAGCGGCTCGGCGTCCCACGGGGTGCGGCCGGTGGGCTCCCGGGTGCCGTCGCCGCCGAGTTCGCGGGCGGCCAGGTTGGCCCACTGGACCCGGTTGTCCGCGGCGATCACGTAGATCGGGTCGGGATTCAGCTCCAGCAGGCCGGCGAGCCATTCGAGCTGGCTGCGGCGGGCCGTGACGTTCCAGACGGTGCCGACCATCCGCGTCGGCCGGCCGCTCTCGTCGCGCTCGCAGGCGGCCCGCAGCTCCAGCCAGTTGACCCGGCCGGAGTCGTCCAGGACGCGGTGCTCGACGGCGTAGGGGCGGCCGTCGGCCAGGGACTCCTCGATCGCCTCCTGCACGGCGGGCCGGTCGTCGGGGTGGATGCGCTCCATCCACGACTCGATCCGGTGGTCCCAGGTGTCCATGTCCAGGCCGGCCAGCTCCACCAGGCCCTCGGAGACCTCGTCGACGTCGACCAGCCCGGTGTCCAGGTCCCAGCTCCAGGTGCCGACGCTGATCTCCCGCCGCACCTGCCCGGCCGGTCCCTGCGGCTCCTGCCACCACGGAGCGGTGCCGCTGCGCCAGCGGCGGGCCACCGGCAGCCGCACGCCCACCAGCGCCGCCACGTCCGCCAGGAAGCGCTTCCGGTCCCGCCCCGGCTCCCGCTCCAGCAGCACCGACAGCACGCCCACCGCCGCGCCGTCCACCAGGATCGGCGCCGCCAGCACGCCGCACGCCCGCAGCCCGGCCGGCACGCCGCCCGCCCCGGACGGGAGTCCCGCGGGCCCGGCCGGCGCGGTGCCGGGATGGCCCGGTGCGGGACCCTCCGGGGCGTCGGGCCAGCGCGGAGACCACTGCACCTGCCGGCGGTCCATCGCGCGTACGGGCGCCAGGCGGGGGTCGTCGGGCTGCTCCCAGGCGCGGGCCACGGGGTCCGGCACGCCACCCGCCGCGGCCAGCCGCAGGGTGCCGTGGGCCGGCCCGGCCAGGTGCGCCAGCCCGCCGAGGCCGCCCAGCGCCGCGACGCACTGCTGCACCGCCAGCCGCAGGACGTCCGCCTCGCCCAGGCCCTCGGCGGCGTCCAGGACCGCCAGCCGCAGCGCGTCGGTGGCACCGGCCGGCGCGGCGTCGCCGCCGTGTCCGGGACCGCTCATCGCCACACCTGCCTCAGCTCCCTCAGGACCGCCGTGCCCGCTGTCCGGCGCGCGACCTTTTCGCCCTGAAGGTCACGTTACGTGGCGACCGCCCGGTTCTCACCCCGCGCACGAGGGGCTCGGCGCCCGGAGCGCAAGACGAGCACCCGTATACGGTCCGGACGCCGCCGCCCCGGCGCCGTCCGGCGCGCTCACGGGCGGCCCCGGTCGGCGTCCCCCGGAGACCGGACGCGCCACCCCGGGGCGTCGCCCGCCACCTGGGCCATCAGGCTGAACCCCGGCCCGTAGGCCGATCCGGACCTGCTCGGACCCCGGCGCGTACGCTGCCCTGACCCTTGCTCGGACCCGGCGTGTACGCCGCCCCGGGCCCTGCCCGGGTCTCACACTGGACCCCGCCCGGGCTCGGCCCGGACCTCGCCCGGGTCCCCCGGGGACGGCCCGCCCGGCGCGACCGGCCGATGGATCGGCCTCGGGCGGCCCCGGAACGACCACTGGAACCCAAGCCCTGGGCACGCCGTGCGGGGCCGCGCGGGCCTGCGCGGTGGAAGGGGCCGGGCGGGTCCCCGGCGGGGGCGAGCCCCGCTCGGCGCCCCGGGACAGGGCACCGCCCCCACGCGTCAGGGCCCCGACCGCGGAGCGGGGCCCTGACGGGCGATCGAGGCCAGGTCGGCGGGTCTTGCCGCGCTCGCGGCGCCCGGCGCCGCGCCTCCGCGGGGTCGAACCGTCCACGGACGACCCGGTACGGAGACGGCTCACCGCCGTGCGACGCACGGCGGTGAGCCGCCGCGAGCCCGACCGACGAGATCCGCCGGGGCGGACTCTAGGAGCCCGCGTTCCCCAGGGTCAGGCTCCACGACGTGGGCGCCGCGTCCTGGAGGTGGCCGTCGACCGGCGCCGCGCCCGTGGGGCCGACGTCGTCGTAGGGGAAGGCGTAGCCGATCGAGGCGTACTGGTGGACCAGCCGCGCGTAGTGGTTCGTCACCGGGTCCTGGTAGTAGCCGGACGGCGTCACGCCGTCGGGCTGGTTGTCACCGCCGGACACCAGCAGGGAGCTGCGGTTGAGGGCGGCGGCCAGCCGCGCGGCGACGGCGCCGCGCGCGTCCGACCCGGAGTTGTACAGCGGCCCGCTCGCGCAGCCGAAGATGTCCACGGCACTGGGCCGGGTGAACGCCACGCCGTCGTCGTCGAGTCCCTCGAAGACGAACGCGTCGCCGGAGACGGTGCCGGTGTACGTGCCGGAGCTGCCCTGGGCGTTGATCGTCAGCGGGGTGGAGGCGTAGTGGCTCCAGACCGAGTCCAGGTAGGAGTCCCAGTAGCCGCCGAAGTCGGTCGGCGCGTGGGACGGCGCGAGCACCCGCAGCGGGGCGCCGCCGGAGCCGGTGGCCACCAGTTGGTCCCAGGGGGCGCCGTCGGCGGCGTGCTGGTCCTGGAGCCCGGACGCGATCGAGGCGAGCGCCCCGTCCGGCAGCGGGCTCACCGACTGGTCGCCGCTCGCGCCGCTGCTCGCCATCGCGATCGGCAGCGCCACCATGTCCACGTAGCTGATGTTGGCGTAGAGGTTGGCGCTGTTGAAGGTGAACTCGGCGAACGTCCACTGGGTCTGCCAGTTGGGGTCGGAGCTGGTGAACCCCGGCTGGACCAGGCCGGGGACGCCGCCGTCGGCGCCCGGCGGGTTGACGAAGAACTGGATGCGGTCGTCGATCGAGAACCAGACCCGGCCGCCGATCACGTAGTCCTGGAGCGTGACGGTGGTCGCCGCCGAGCCCGAACCGCCCAGCGGGATCGCGTAGTCGGGTGTGGGGGTGAGCACCGACGACGGGCTGGGCAGGCGGTTGAAGGCGCCGTCGGCGCCGACGAATCCGGGCCAGCCGGAGTCGTCGGCGCCGCTGATGTACGCGTAGACGGTGTCGCTGCCGGACCTGTTCGCGAGCGAGACCGGCAGCGAGACGCCGGCGGCGGACGCCCGGGGCGCGAGAACGGCGAAGCCCGCCGCCGAACCGGCCGCCGCGACCAGGCCGGTGGTGCCGATCCCTTTGACGAATGAACGCCGAGAGAGCACGTACTCCTCCTGCGGGATGGGGGGCGCGGGTGATGCGACCGCACCACCCGCGAACCCGTCGGTAGGAATGTGGGCCTCCACTATTGGCCTGGACCAAAGCCAGAAACAAGGGGGTCAGGCGATCATGTTCGGCGGGAAACGGGGAAGGAGAGACGGCCGTCGCCGGAGCGCCGAACGGCCGTCCCTCCCACCGCCGGGCGGCCGTTACTGCGCCACACGCACGTAGTCGACCAGCATCTTCTGCGGGAAGACGGAGGTGGCGTCGGGGGCGCCGGGCCAGTCACCGCCCACCGCGTTGTTGAGGATGATGTAGAACGGGTGGTCGTAGATCCACGGCCCCCTGGTCTGCTCCAGGTTGGCCTTGTCCACGGTGAAGAAGGCGTTGCCGTCCACCGAGAACGTCATGTGGCCGGAGTCCCAGTCCAGCGCGTAGGTGTGGAAGGCCGAGGAGAAGTCGCTGCCGGCGACGGTGTACGGCGAACCGTCGCCGTTGCCGCCGTTGTAGGCGGGCGCGTGCAGCGTGGAGTAGACCGCGTCCGGCACCTTGCCGACGTGCTCCATGATGTCGATCTCGCCGCACTGCGGCCACGGCGTGCCGGTGGTGAAGTTCGAGCCCAGCAGCCAGAAGGCCGGCCACAGGCCCTGCGTGCCGCTGACCTTGATCCGGGCCTCGACGTGCCCGTAGGTGAAGTCGAAGTGCCCGGCGGTGTTGATCCGGCCCGAGGTGTAGCCGGTGGACGTCTTGTCGGCCTCGATCACCAGGTCGCCGTTGCCGTCCATCTTCGTGTTGCCGCCGTCGGTGTACGTCTCCAGCTCGCCGTTCTGCCCGTTGCCGGGGTCCTGGCTCCACTTCGAGGAGTCCGGCTCGCTGCCCGCCGGACCGTTGAACTCGTCGTCGAAGACGGTCTTCTCGGGGTTGCCCGGGTTCGGCGGCGCGGCCGGAGGGGCCGTCGGGGCGCCGCCCGTGCCGTACACGTCGAAGTCGTAGAGCGAGTAGCCGTAGCCGTTGCTGCGCGCGGTGCCGTACATCCGCACGTAGCGCCCGGTGCCGTCGACGGAGAGGGTCTCCTTGAAGCCCTTGCCGGAGGTGGTCGAGTAGACGCTCGTCCAGGTCGTGCCGTTCGCCGAGGTCTGGATCTGGTACGAGGTCGCGTAGGCCGGGTCCCACTGGAGGACCACCTGCGTGATGTGCGCGGTCGCGCCCAGGTCCACCTGGATCCAGCCGGGATCGACCCAGCCGGTCACGTCGCTGGTCGCCCACCGGGTGGCCGGGTCGTGGTCGAACGCCTTCGCCGGGGTGCACCCCCCGCAGTTCGCGTCGTCCTGGTACGACGAGGCGGTGGCGGGCTTGCCGTACGACAGCAGCGTGGAGTCACCGGGCGGGGGCGTGGTGCCCCCGTCGCCGCCCGTGCCGCCGCCGTTCCCGCTGCCGCCGGTGAAGACCTGGAACTCCCAGAGCGAGTAGCCGTACTGGGTGGCGCGCGTGGTGCCGTACATCCGCACGTAGCGGCCGGTGCCGGACAGCGTGACCAGCTCGGTGGCGCCCGCGCCGGTGGTGGTCGCGTAGGCGCTGGTCCAGGTGGTGCCGTCGGTCGAGACCTGGATCTGGTACGCCTTCGCGTAGGCGGTCTCCCAGGTCAACTGGACGCCGCAGATCGGCTGGGAGGACCCGAGGTCGACCTGGAGCCACTGCGGGTCGGCGGCCGCGCTGGACCAGCGGGTGCCGTTGTCGCCGTCCACCGCGGCGGAGGCGGGGGTGCCGGCGTTCTCCGTGGAGGAGGCGGTGGCGGTCTTGTGGAGCGCCGCGTTCGTGGTGGAGCAGGCGCCGTTCGGGGAGCCGGCGGTGCCGTACACCTGGAACTCCCACAGGGACACGCCGTACTGGGTGGCGCGCCGGGTGGTGGAGAGCCGGACATAGCGCCCGGAACCGTTTACGGCGACCGTCTCGGTGCCGCCCTTGCCGGTGGTGGTCGCGTAGGCGCTGGTCCAGGTGGTGCCGTCCGCGGAGGTCTGGATCTGGTACGCCGTCGCGTACGCGGTCTCCCACCGGAGGGTGACCGAGTCGAGGGTCGCGGTGGCGCCGAGGTCGACCTGGAGCCACTGCGGGTCGGCGGCGGCGCTTGACCAGCGGGTGCCGTTGTCGCCGTCCACCGCGGCGGAGGCGGGGGTGCCGGCGTTCTCGGTGGACGAGGCGCTGGCCGGCTTGCCCTGCGACAGCAGGGTGCCCGCCGCGCGTGCCGGGGTCTGGTTGATCACCAGGGCGAACGCGGCGACGAGCGCCGCGACGCAGGCGAGGACGAGGGAGCGGGAGAAGCGTCTGCTCAGGGGGGTGGTGCGTGCGTGCAGAGGTGGGGGGTTGCCGGTCACGACCGTCTCCTGGAGATGGATGGGCGCGGGTGGAGGGCGCGTCGGAGAGCGCTCTCTGATGCCAGTGATGATTACGGCGTGGTTGACGGCCCGTCAAGGAGGTGCACGGGATCCGGGGAAGCGGCCGCCGCCGCGTCCGCGGACGACCCGGTACGAGGACGACGCTCCGCCCCGCGATCCACCGCATCTGACACCGCACGCTGATCCGCCGGGGATGACGGGACAGCCCTTAGGCTGGCGCGGCAGGTAGCAAGATCGCCGAAAGCGGGAAGGTGCACGGGATGCCCGAGGTACCCGAACCGATGGTCAAGCTGGTCCGCTGGACCGCGGAGCCGGTGGCGGCGCAGATCGGCCGCTCCACGGCCGCGGCGGTCATCTCCTACGTCGTGGCGGTGTGGCTGCTGCCGCAGCCGGTCCCGCTGACCGCGCCGCTCACCGCGCTGCTGGTGGTGCAGGTCACCCTCTACTCCACCTTCATGACCGGCATCAGACGGGTGAACGCGGTCGTGGTGGGCGTGGTCATCGCGATCGGCTTCAGCTCGCTGGTCGGGCTGAGCTGGTGGAGCCTCGGCCTGATCATCCTCACCGCGCTGCTGGTCGGCCGGGTGGTCCGGGTCGGCGAGTTCGAGGCGGAGGTGGCGATCTCCGCGATGCTGGTGCTCGGCGTCACCAAGGTCGCCACCACCGCCTGGGACCGGATCTACGAGACGTTGATCGGCGCCGCCGTCGGCCTGCTGTTCAACCTGCTGTTCGCGCCGCCGGTGTGGGTGCAGTCCGCGGGCGGTTCGATCGAGGCGATGGCCCGCCGGATGGGGCGGCTCTTCCGCGACATCGGCGGCCAGGTCGCCGGGCACCTGCCGGTCGAACGCGCGGCCGCCCGGCTGCATGAGGCGCGCCGGGTCGACCACGACATCAGCGAGGTGGACGCGTCGCTGCGGCAGGCCGAGGACAGTCTGCGCTTCAACCCCCGGGTGCGCGAGGGCCTGCTGTCCCGGGTGGTGCTGCGCACCGGCCTGGACACCCTGGAGATCTGCGCGGTGGTGCTGCGGGTGCTCTCGCGCACGCTCACCGACCTGGCGAAGGCGCGTACCGACGAGCGGCTGTTCACCGAGGAGATCGGCCGGCAGCTGGAGGAGCTCTTCGACCACGTGGCCGGTGCGATCGAGAGCTTCGCGGTCCTGATCACCACCCAGGTCACGGAGAGCGCGCAGACCGCGGAGGACCGGCTCGCGCAGGCGCTCACCGACGCCGCGCGGGTCCGCGACACCGTGGCGGACCTGCTGCTGTCCGGTGTCCAGTCGCATCCGCGCCAGTGGCAGCTTCACGGCGCGCTGCTCGCGGAGGTGGACCGCATCCTGGACGAGCTCGCCGTGGAGAAGCGGTCCGAGCGGCTGGTGGAGGAACTGGACCGGCAGTCCACCGAGATGAGCGAGCGGCATCCGCGGCTCGCGATGCTCCGACGCAGGCTCATCGGCAAGGACGCGGTGATGCGTGCTTCGGCTCCGGTCCGCGCCGCCTTCCGCCGGCAGTTCAGCTCGGACGACTGAGCCGGGGGAGGCGCCGCGGGCCCGCCCCGCCTGCGCGCGCCCGCTCCGCTCCGCGCCCGCTCCCGTCTTCCACGCCCGGCCCCTGCCGCCGCCCCGCGGGCGCGCGGCGGCGGCCCGTGCTGCCCGCGCACGAATCGTTGCTGTCACAAGGATGGACGGCGCCGTAGCGCGTCTGTAACACTCTGCCAACACCTGCGCAAATTATGAGCAGATCAACGATGGATCTGCGTGATGGCTCTGCAACTTTGATGGTTCAGTTCGCATGTTCCGGATCGTGCAGTCAGTGAGTCTCCTTCGTCCGGACTACGACACGTAAGGGATGCCATGAGACCCAAGCGCTCCATTCCACGGCTGGTGGCGGGGGTGACCACGGCCGGGCTGCTCCTGCTCGGCGTCCAGGCCATCCCCGCCGCCGCCTCGGGAGGATCGGACGCGGCGCCGGGCGGGACCGCCGCGGCGAGCAGTACCGGCGGCGGCAACTCCGCCACCCACCTCGACGACGGCAACCAGAACACCTACTGGGAGAGTTCGGGCAAGACCCTCCCGCAGTGGGCCCAGGTCGACCTCGGCAAGGACAAGGCCGTCGACGGGATCCAGCTCAAGGTGCCCGCCTCCTGGAGCCGGCGCAGCGAGACCATGTCCCTCCAGGGCAGCGAGGACGGCGTCACCTTCGAGACGCTGGTCGGCTCCGCGAAGTACACGTTCGACCCGGGCAAGGGCAACACCGTCAAGGTGTCCTTCCCCGCGCAGAAGGCCCGCTACATACGTGCCGAGGTGTCGGCGAACACCGCCGGGAAGACGGCGCAGCTCTCGGAGCTGACCGCGCAGGCGGCGGCCGCCTCCACCGACAACCTCGCCGCGGGCCGGCCGACCGCCGAGTCCGCCCACAACGACGTCTACCCGTCCGGCAACGCCGTCGACGGGGACGCGAACACCTACTGGGAGAGCGCCAACAACGCCTTCCCGCAGTGGCTGCGGGTGGACCTGGGCAGCGCGGTCCCGGTGAACAAGGTCGTGCTGAAGCTGCCGCCGGCCACCTCGTGGGCCAGCCGCACCGAGACGCTCGCGGTGCAGGGCAGCACCGACGGCAGCACCTTCTCCGACATCGTGGCCTCGACCGGCTACACGTTCGACCCGGCCAGCGGCAACACCGTCACGATCTCCTTCAACTCGACCACGACCCGCTACGTCCGGCTGAACATCACCGGCAACACCGGCTGGCCGGCGGGCCAGATCTCCGAGTTCGAGGTCTACGGCCCGACCACCGGTGACACCCAGGCGCCCTCGGCGCCGACCGGCCTGGCCTACACGCAGCCGGCCTCCGGCCAGGTCAAGCTGACCTGGAACGCGGCCACCGACAACGTCGGTGTCACCGGCTACGACATCTACGCGGGCGGCACCCTGCGCAGCTCGGTCGCCGGCACCGTCCTGACGTACACCGACAGCCAGCCCGACACCGCCACCGTGACGTACACCGTCAAGGCGCACGACGCGGCCGGCAACCAGTCCGCGGCCAGCAACAGCGTGACGCGCACCGGTACCTCGGGCGACACCCAGCCGCCGTCGGCCCCGACCGCGCTGGCCTACACGCAGCCGGCCTCCGGCCAGATCAAGCTGACCTGGAGCGCCGCGAGCGACAACGTCGCCGTCACCGGCTACGAGGTGTTCCGCGGCGGCACCAAGATCGCCACCACCGCGGGCAACACCCTCTCCTACACCGACAGCCAGCCCGACACGGCCACCGTCACCTACTACGTGCGGGCCGTGGACGCGGCCGGCAACGAGTCGGCGAACAGCAACACGGTGACCCGCAACGGCACGTCGCCGCCGACCGGCGGCACCAACCAGGCCGTCGGCAAGCCGATCACCGCGTCCTCCACGGTGCAGAACTTCGTCGCCGCGAACGCGAACGACGACGACACCAGCACCTACTGGGAGGGCACCGGCACCAGCTCGCTGACGATCCAGCTCGGTGCGAACGTGGACACCAGCCAGGTCGTGGTGAAGCTCAACCCGTCCAGCGCCTGGGGGCCGCGCACCCAGACCATCCAGATCGACGGCCGCGAGCAGTCCGCGACCGGCTTCACGCAGATCTCGGCGGCCAAGCAGTACAGCTTCGACCCGGCCACCGGCAACAGCGTGGCGATCCCGGTCAGCGCGCGGGTCGCCGACGTCCGGCTGACCTTCAGCAACAACTCCGGCGCGGGCGGCGGCCAGGCGGCCGAGGTCCAGGTGATCGGGGTCCCCGGGCCCAACCCGGACCTGACGGTCAGCGCGCTGACCGCGTCCCCGGCCGCGCCGGTGGAGACCGACCCGATCACGCTCAGCGCCACGGTGAAGAACATCGGCACCAACGCCTCCCCGGCGAGCTCCGTCAACTTCTACCTGGGCACCACCAAGGTCGGTACCGCGAACGTCGGAGCCCTGGCGGCCGGCGGCAGCAGCACCGTGACGGCGGCCGTGGGCGCCAAGGACGCCGGCAGCTACCAGCTCACCGCGAAGGTCGACGAGAGCAACGCGGTGGTCGAGCAGAACGAGACCAACAACAGCTACACCGCCGCCGCCCCGCTCGTGGTCAAGCCGGTGAACAGCTCCGACCTCGTGCCGGTGGTGGCCTGGTCCCCGGGCAACCCGTCCGCGGGCCAGAGCGTCGGCTTCACGGTCGCGATCAAGAACCAGGGCACCGTCGCCTCGGCCTCGGGCGCGCACGCGGTGACCGTCTCGGTCGTCGACACGGCCAGCGGCAGCGTGGTGAAGACCCTCACCGGCTCCTACAGCGGCGCCATCGCGGTGGGCGCCACCACCAGCCCGGTCAGCGTGGGCAGTTGGACCGCCGTCAACGGCAGGTACACGGTGAAGACCGTGGTCGCCGTCGACACCAACGAGGTGGCGATCAAGCAGGCCAACAACACCGACAGCCAGGCGTTCTTCGTCGGCCGCGGCGCGAACATGCCCTACGACGCCTACGAGGCGGAGGACGGCACGGTCGGCGGCGGGGCGACGGTCCTCGGCCCGAACCGCACCATCGGCGACCCGGCGGGCGAGGCGTCCGGCCGCGAGGCCGTGCACCTGGGGGCCAACGGCCAGTACGTGCAGTGGACCACCCGGGCCTCCACCAACACCCTGGTCACCCGCTTCAACATCCCCGACGGCACCGACTCCACCACGCTGGACGTCTACGTGGACGGGACCCTGCTGAAGACGATCAGCCTGACCTCGAAGTACGAGTGGCTCTACGGCGACGAGACGAGTCCCACCAACTCGGCCGGCTCCGGCGGGCCGCGGCACATCTACGACGAGGCGAACGTGATGCTCGGCACCACCGTGCCGGCCGGTCACACCATCAGGCTCCAGAAGGACGCGGCGAACACCGCTGCCTACTACAACATCGACTACATCGACCTGGAGCAGGCCACCGCGACGCCGAACCCGGACCCGACGAAGTACGTCGTGCCGGCCGGCTTCACCCAGCAGGACGTGCAGAACGCGCTGGACACCGCGCGGCAGGACACCACCAAGCTCGGCGTCTACCTGCCGGCCGGCACCTACCAGACCGCCAACAAGTTCACCGTCTACGGCCGGGCGATCAAGGTGATCGGCGCGGGCCCGTGGTTCACGCAGTTCACCACGCCGCAGACCCAGGAGAACACCGACGGCGGCTTCGCGGTGCAGAGCACCGCGGACGGCTCGACCTTCACCGGGTTCGGCTTCTTCGGCAACTACACCAGCCGGATCGACGGCCCCGGCAAGGTCTTCGACCTCACCGGCGTCTCCGACCTGACGATCGACAACCTGTGGATCGAGCACACGATCTGCGGGGTGTGGGCCACCAACGTCGACGACTCGCACTTCACGAACCTGCGGATCCGCGACACCTTCGCCGACGGCGTCAACCTGACCAACGGCTCCACCGGCAACACCATCAGCAACGACGAGGCCCGGTCCACCGGCGACGACAGCTTCGCCCTGTTCCCGGCCATCGACAACCACAACGAGCAGGAGACCGGCAACACCTTCTCCAACCTGAGCGTGCAGACCGTGTGGCGCGCCGCGGGCCTGGCGGTCTACGGCGGTGGCGGCAACACCTTCAGCAACCTCTACATCGCCGACAGCCTCACCTACCCGGGCATCACGATCGGTTCGCTGGCCTTCGGCGGCATCCCCGCCCTGGGCTTCGAGTCCTCACCGACCACGAACTTCTCCAACATCACGCTGGCCAGGGACGGCGGCCACTTCTGGGGCGCCCAGGTCTTCCCGGCCCTGTGGATCTACTCGGCGGAGTTCACGATGCAGGGCCTGCGGCTCAGCGACATCGACATCAGCGACCCGACCTACTCCGGTGTGATGTTCCAGACCAAGTGGAACGGCAGCACCTCGCTCAACCCGATCAAGGACACCACCATCACCGACCTGTCGGTGACCGGTGCGCACAAGAGCGGTGACACCTACGACGCGAGGTCCGGTTTCGGCCTGTACGCGAACCCGCAGCCGGAAGCGGGCCAGGGCCCGCCGGTCGGATCGGTGACGATCAACGGGCTGACCGAGAGCGACAACGCGGTGAACATCGAGAACACCACGACCACCTTCACCATCAACGTCACCCCGTAGCCGCCGCGCGGCCCTGCGTACGGAAGGAGGAACGGCCCGGCCCGCGAGGGGCGGGCCGCCACCACCGAACACCCCCTGGGCGTGCCCGCGTTCGAACACCGAACGCGGGCACGCCCGCGTGGCGGTCCCGTCCGGGCGGCGGGGCGGGCGGGAAGAATGCGAGCGCTGCGGGAATTGCCCTTCGATGGAACCCACCCCGACGAGCCGCTGGAGCCCCGATGAACACCGCTGAAGTCCTCGCCGACGCCTACGGCCGCATCCAGGAGGTCGTGCACTCCGCCGTGGAGGGCCTGACCGCCGACGAACTGGCCGCCCGCCTGGACGAGGAGGCGAACCCGATCGGCTGGCTGGTCTGGCACCTCACCCGGGTCCAGGACGACCACGTGGCCGACGTGGCCGGCCGCGAGCAGGTGTGGACCGCCGACGGCTGGGACCGCCGCTTCGACCTGCCCTTCCCGGCCGGCGCGATCGGCTACGGGCACAGCGCGCAGCAGGTCGGCCAGGTCCGGGTCGAGGACCGGGCGCTGCTCACCGGCTACTACGACGCGGTGCACGCGGCCACCCTCGACTACCTCGGCGGCCTGGCCGACGGCGACCTCGACCGGGTCGTCGACGACCGCTGGGACCCGCCGGTCACCCTGGGGGTCCGGCTGATCAGCGTGATCGGCGACGACCTCCAGCACGCCGGGCAGGCCGCGTACATCCGGGGCGTCCTGCTGCGCCGCCGCTGACCGGGCCGAACGGGGCGCGCCCCTTCCGCGGGCGCGCCCCCCGCACCCCGTCGCCGCCGCGCGACCGCCCTCCTGGCGGGCCACCTTCGAATGCTAGAGTTACTTAGCCTAAGTTAACTAACTGCTCTCTCCGGGTGGGGTGTGACCGCCGCATGGCGACCGAAGAAGACTCGACGACACGAATAGGGCGGCGCCCACCGCGCATCGCCGCCGACCACCCGCACTACAAGTGGGTGGCCCTGTCCAACACGACGCTCGGCATGCTCATCGCCACGATCAACTCCTCGATCGTGCTCATCTCGCTGCCGGCGATCTTCAACGGCATCCGCCTCGACCCGCTCCAGCCCGGCAACGTCAGCTACCTGCTGTGGATGCTGATGGGCTACATGCTGGTCACCGCGGTCCTGGTGGTCACCCTCGGACGGCTCGGCGACATCCTCGGCCGGGTCAAGATCTACAACGCGGGTTTCCTGATCTTCACGATCACCTCGGTGATCCTCTCCGTCGACCCGATGCACGGCGGCGGTGGCGCCCTGTGGCTGATCGGCTGGCGCGTCGCGCAGGCGGTCGGCGGCTCCATGCTGATGGCCAACTCCGCGGCGATCATCACCGACGCCTTCCCGGCCAAGCAGCGCGGCATGGCGCTGGGCGTGAACATGGTGGCCGGCATCGCCGGCTCCTTCATCGGCCTGGTGCTCGGCGGCCTGCTCGCCGAGTGGAACTGGCGCTCCATCTTCTGGGTGAACGTCCCGATCGGCCTGATCGGCACCGTGTGGGCCTACCGCTCCCTGCACGACACCGGCGTCCGCCGCCCCGCGAAGATGGACTGGTGGGGCAACATCACCTTCGCCGTCGGCCTGACCGCCCTGCTCGCCGGCATCACCTACGGCATCCAGCCCTACGGCGGCCACACCATGGGCTGGACGAACCCCTGGGTGCTCGCCGGACTGATCGGCGGCGCCGCGCTGCTCGTCGTGTTCTGCCTGATCGAGTCCCGCGTGGCCGAGCCGATGTTCCCGCTCGCGCTCTTCCGCAACGCGGCCTTCGCCGGCGGCAACGCCGCCACCCTGCTCGGGTCCATCGCCCGCGGCGGCCTGCAGTTCATGCTGATCATCTGGCTCCAGGGCATCTGGCTGCCGCTGCACGGCTACAACTACGCCGACACCCCGCTGTGGGCGGGCATCTACCTGCTGCCGCTCACCGTCGGCTTCCTGGCCGCCGGGCCCGTCGCGGGCGCGCTGTCCGACCGCTACGGCGCGCGGCTGTTCGCCGCCGCGGGCTTCGTGGTGATGGCCGCCTCCTTCGCCGGGCTGCTGCTCATCCCGACGAACTTCCACTACTGGGTGTTCGCGGTCGTGGTCTTCCTCAACGGCCTCGGCGGCGGCCTGTTCGCCGCGCCCAACACCTCGATCATCATGGCGAGCGTGCCCGCGGAGTCCCGGGGCGCCGCCTCCGGCATGCGGGCCACCTTCCAGAACGCCGGCATGGTGCTGTCCATCGGCGTGTTCTTCTCGCTCATGGTGGCCGGCCTGGCCGGGTCCCTGCCGCACACCCTCAGCTCCGGACTCACCGCGCAGGGCGTGCCCGCCGCGAACGCCCACCAGGTGGCGACCCTGCCCCCGGTCGGCATCCTGTTCTCCGCGTTCCTGGGCTACAACCCGATCCAGGAACTGCTCGGCCCCGACCTGCTGGGCCGGCTGTCCCCGCAGCACGCGCACACGCTCACCGGGCGGGAGTTCTTCCCGCACCTGATCTCCGGTCCCTTCCACGACGGACTGGTCGTGGTGTTCGCCCTGGCGATCGTGATGTCCTTGGTGGCGGCGGGTGCGTCCCTGATCCGCTCCCGCAAGGTGCCCGAGACCCAGGACTGACAGCCGTACGACCCGAGGAGGCGTCCCCGCCATGACCGAGCACGACGGGCGCGGGGGCGCCTCACCGGCGGCCGTCGCGATGATCGTCGCCCGCCTGTACCGCCAGCTCGCGCAGGCGTCCGCGGACGACCTGAACCTGACCTACGCGCAACTGTCCGCACTCGCCCGGATCAGGCAGTACGGGCCGATCCGGCTCGGCGAGCTGGCCGCGCTGGAGCAGATCGCGGCGCCGACCCTCACCCGCACGGTGCGGCCGCTGGCCGAGGCGGGGCTGATCGGCAAGGAACCCGATCCCAGCGACGGGCGCTCCTGGCTGGTCAGCATCCACGAGGAGGGACGGGCGCTGATCGACCGCATCCGGCGCGAACGCGCGGAGCTGCTGGCCCGCCGCATGGCCCGCCTGACGGCCGAGCAGCGGGAAGCCCTGGACCGGGCGCTCCCGGTCCTGGAGGAACTCCTCACCGAGGGAGCCCCGCCGCCCGACGGCGAGCCCGGCTGAGCGCCGTCGGCGGCCCTCGCGGTCCGCCGGGGACCGCCACGGTGCAACCCGCGCCCGCTCAGGGCGCGGGGAAGGGCCCGACCGGCCCGTCCGTGACGGGGTTCCCCCGACCGCCAGGACACACCACGGCGGAGGGGTCAGGTCACCCGTGAACTGCCGGGCTCCAGGGGAGGCGCGGAGAAGCCGCAGTTGGCCGCGCACTGCGGCTCCGCGGTCTCCTCGGCGCCCTCGGAGAGCACCGTGCGGGAGGGGACCAGGAACGCGGCGAGGCCGGCGCCGGCCGCGCACAGGCCCGCACAGATGACCATCGCCTTCCCGAACGCGGCGTCCACCGCCCGCGCCGACCGGTACGCGTCGTCGGAGAGCCCGACGGCCAGCGGCAGGGCGGCCACGACGAGGAGTTGGGCGACCCGGGCCGCCGCGTTGTTGACGCCGCTGGCCACTCCCGCGTGGTCCACGTCCACCGAGGCGAGCACGGTGGCGGTCAGCGGCGCCACGAACAGGCTCATCCCCAGGCCCTGCACCACCACCGCGGGCAGTACGTCCAGCGGGTAGGAGGACGTCCCCGGCGAGATCCGGGTCAGCAGCAGCATGCCCGCGGCAGCGAGCAGCGGCCCCACCGTCAGCGGCAGCCGCGGCCCGATCCGCTGCGCGAGCTCCCCGGCCGGCGCCGACAGCAGCAGCATCAGCACCGTCACCGGCAGCGTCGCCAGGCCCGCGCGCAGCGCGCTGTACCCCGCGGCGACCTGCAACTGCACCGGCAGCAGGAAGAACACCCCGCCGATCGCCGCGTACAGACAGAGCGTCACCACGTTCATCGCGGTGAACAGCCGGGAGGAGAACACGCCCAGCGGCAGCATCGGGTGCGCCCGGACCCGCTCGGTGCGCAGGAACGCCACCCCGCACAGCACCCCCGCCAGCACCGGCAGCCCCACGCCGAGGAGCGAGGGGCTGCCCGACGCGGCGATCAGGGCGTAGGTGATCCCGGCCAGGCACAGCGCGGCCAGCGCCGCCCCCGTGACGTCGAACGACCCCGTCGCGTTCCGGTCCCGGCTCTCCGGGACGTGGCGCGCGGCGATCGCCACGACCACGGCGCCCAGCGGCACGTTGATGAAGAAGATCCAGCGCCAGCCCGGACCGTCCACCAGCCAGCCGCCCAGGAACGGCCCGACCGCGCCCGCCACGCCGCCCAGGCCCGACCACGCGCCGACCGCCTTCGCCCGGTCCTCCGGCCGGAAGGTGGACTGCACCAGCGCCAGCGAGCCCGGCGTCAGCAGCGCGCCGCCCACCCCCTGAAGGGCCCGGGAGGCGATCAGCATCCCGCTGTCCTGCGCGATCCCGCACAGCGCCGAGGCCAGCGCGAACCACACCACCCCGACGGTGAACACCCGCCGGCGCCCGTACCGGTCGCCGAGCCCCCCGCCGAGCAGGATCAGCCCGGCCAGCGTCAGCAGGTAGCCGTTGACCGTCCACTGCAAGGCCGCCAGCGACGCGCCCAGGTCCTCGCCCAGCCGCGGCAGCGCGATGTTGACGATCGTGCCGTCCAGCATCGCCATGCCCGAGCCGAGGACCGAACAGGCCAGCACCCACCGTCCGGTGCGGGACGCCAGCCGTACCCCGTCCGCCGCAGGCAGCCCAGCCGTGGCCATCGCCTCCGCCTCCCGTCCGGCACCCGCCGGAGCGTCACCATCGTAGGCCCGGCGGGCGGATGCGGGACCCGCGGCGGGGCCGTGTCGGCCCGGCGGGCCCGGCGGGCGAGAATGGACGGGCAGGTCAGGCCACCCCCCACGACAGCCAGCAGCGAGAAGGAGTGCAGGATGCCGCACGAGCGTGCCGGAACCCCCGCCCGTCCGGAGGACCTGGTCGACGTACCCCGGCTGGTCACCGCGTACTACGCCCTGCACCCCGACCCGGGCGAGCCCGGGCAGCGGGTGGCGTTCGGCACCTCCGGCCACCGCGGTTCGGCGCTGGACACCGCGTTCAACGAGGACCACATCGCCGCCACCAGCCAGGCCATCTGCGAGTACCGCGCCGCGCAGGGCACCGACGGACCGCTGTTCCTCGGCGCCGACACGCACGCGCTCTCCGAACCCGCCCGCGTCACCGCGCTGGAGGTGTTCGCCGCCAACGGCGTGCGCGTCCTGGTCGACGCCGCCGACGGCTACACCCCGACCCCGGCCGTCTCGCACGCGATCCTCACCCACAACCGGGGGCGCACCACCGGCCTCGCCGACGGCGTCGTGGTGACCCCGTCGCACAACCCGCCGCGTGACGGCGGGTTCAAGTACAACCCGCCCGCCGGCGGCCCCGCCGGCTCCGACGCCACCGGGTGGATCCAGGACCGCGCCAACGCGCTCATCGCCGACGGGCTGCGGGAGGTGCGCCGCATCCCCTACGCGCGGGCGCTGGCCGCCGACACCACCGGCCGGCACGACTTCCTCGGCGGCTACGTCGACGACCTGCCGAACGTGCTCGACCTGGACGCGGTGCGCCGCGCCGGGGTGCGGATCGGGGCCGACCCGCTGGGCGGCGCGTCCGTCGGCTACTGGGGCGCGATCGCCGAACGCCACGGCCTCGACCTGACCGTGGTCAACCCGTACGCCGACCCGACCTGGCGGTTCATGACGCTGGACTGGGACGGCAGGATCCGCATGGACTGCTCCTCGCCGTACGCCATGGCGTCGCTGATCGCCCGCAAGGACGAGTACGCCGTCGCCACCGGCAACGACGCGGACGCCGACCGGCACGGCATCGTCACCCCCGACGGCGGCCTGATGAACCCCAACCACTACCTGGCGGTGGCGATCGACTACCTAGCCGGGCACCGCGAGCAGTGGGGCCGCGACCTGGCCGTCGGCAAGACCCTGGTCTCCTCCTCGATGATCGACAAGGTGGTGGCCGGACTCGGCCGCACCCTCACCGAGGTGCCGGTCGGCTTCAAGTGGTTCGTGGACGGACTGCTCGGCGGCACCCTCGCCTTCGGCGGGGAGGAGTCCGCCGGCGCGTCCTTCCTGCGCCGCGACGGCGGCGTCTGGACCACGGACAAGGACGGCATCCTGCTGGCGCTGCTCGCCGCCGAGATCACCGCCGTCACCGGCCGCAGCCCCTCCGCGCACTACGCCGACCTGACCGGCCGGTTCGGCACGCCCGCCTACGCCCGGATCGACGCGCCCGCCGACCGGGAGCAGAAGGCGCTGCTGGCCAAGCTGTCGCCCGACCAGGTGCCCGCCCGCGAACTCGCCGGCGAGCCGGTCACCGCCGTGCTCACCGAGGCGCCCGGCAACGGCGCCCCGCTCGGCGGCATCAAGGTCAGCACGGACAGCGCCTGGTTCGCCGCGCGCCCGTCCGGCACCGAGGACGTCTACAAGGTCTACGCCGAGTCCTTCCAGGGCCCCGAGCACCTGGCCCGGGTGCAGGAGGAGGCCAAGGCGATGGTCTCCGGCGTGCTCGGCGGCTGACGGCCCGCCGGCGCGGCGGTGGGGCGGACCGGGCCCGGGCCCGGCCCGCCCCACCGTGCCTCAGGCGAGCTGAGCGGCCTGGAGCCCCGCGTACGCACCGCCGCGGCGCAGCAGTTCGGCGTGCGAGCCGACCTCCACGATCCGGCCCTCGTCCATCACCACGATCCGGTCGGCGTTGCGGATCGTGGACAGCCGGTGCGCGACGACGAAGACCGTACGGCCCTTGACCAGGCGGCCGAGCGCCTGCTGCACCAGCGCCTCCGAGCGGGAGTCCAGCGCGGAGGTCGCCTCGTCGAGCACCAGCACCCGCGGGTCGCGGATGAGCGCCCGCGCGATGGCGAGCCGCTGCTTCTGCCCGCCGGACAGCCGGGCGCCGCGCTCACCGACCACCGTGTCCAGGCCGGCCGGCATCCGCTCGACGAACTCCATCGCGTTGGCGTCCCGCAGCGCGGCGCGCACCCGGTCGTCGGGGACGCCGGTCATGCCGTAGGTGACGTTGTCCCGCACGCTGCCCTCGAAGAGGATCGACTCCTGCGGCACCACCGACAGGTGGCTGCGGTAGTCGCGCAGGTCGAGTGACTCCATGTCGACGCCGTCCAGCAGGATGCGGCCGCGGGTGGGCCGCAGGAAGCCGATCACCAGGTTGAGCACCGTGGACTTGCCGGCGCCCGAACCGCCGACCAGCGCGATCGTCTCGCCCGGCCGCACGTCGAGGTCGAACCCGTCCAGGGACGGGCGGTCGCCCTCGGGATAGGTCAGCTGCACGTCCTGGAACACGAACCGGCCCACCACGCCGGTGACCTCGGCCTTTCCGTCGTTCTGCTCCAGGTCGGGGGCCTGGAGCACCTCGCCGATCGAGCGCACCGACTCCAGGCCCTTGCCGATCTGCGGGGCGAGGGTCAGCAGCGTGGTCACCGACGCGGTGAGGCTGGAGAAGTACGCGGCGAGCATCACCACGGTGCCCGGGGTGACGTCCAGCCAGCCGTAGTACGCCACCAGCGCGGAGCCGGCCAGGCAGGCGACGCCGATCGCGTTCAGCAGGATCCAGGCGATCGAGCCGAACCAGCCGTTGAGCCGGTCCAGGCGCAGCCCGGCGTGCAGCACCTCGCCCAGGGTGCGGTCCATCCGGTGCAGTGCGGTGCCCTCCAGGCCGTGCGCCCGGGTGATCGGGATGAGCGTGGTCATCTCGCCGACCCGTGAGGACAGTTGCTCGACCTGCTGCCGGAACAGTTCGTTGCGGTCCTTCAGCCGGCGGCGCAGCTTGACCACCAGCACCGCGGAGGCGGGCACCACGACCAGGTAGACCGGCAGGAAGGCGGGTGCCTGGACGCCGATGACCACCAGCCCGCCGGAGAGGGTGGCGATCGAGGCGAGACCGTTGTCCGCGGTCTGCTGGGCCGCGGTCTCGATGGTCTCGACGTCCCTGATCACCTTGGCCTGGAGCACCCCGGCGCTGACCCGGGAGTGGTACCCGATCGACAACTGCTGCATCCGGTGGCACAGTGCGCTGCGCAGCCGGGTGCCGGTGCGCCGGATCGAGCCCTGCATGTGGTGCACGTAGGTCAGGTGCAACGGCAGGTTGAGCACGAGGATCACCAGCAGCACCGCGGAGTTCCACCACAGGACGGAGATCGGCTCGTGGCGGACCACGACGTCCACGATGTTGGCGGTGACCAGTGGCAGCAGCCAGACGGGGGCGTGCTTGGCGAGGAAGGCGGCGACGGCGACGGCGACGCGGCGCCGGTCGGGGTGGAAGAGGTAGAGGAGGGTACGGAGGGGGTGCTCGCCACGGTAGCGGTGGCTGAGCGCGCCTTGCGGCAACGCCATTGCGGGGCTCCTCGGAATCACGGCTTCGCGGTGACGCGGCAGAGGTGTGCGAGACGGGCACGGGCCGGCTTCGGCGCTGAAGCGGGCGTGCGGGTGCGCACACACCCTAGAGGCTGGACGTGAGGAGCCGCGCCGGGAACGGTCCAGGTGGGAGCGTCCCAGCTCGCGGGCGCGGGTGAGGAGTTGACCGGCCGGCGGCCCGAGGAGGGGGGACCGCCGGCCGGCGACCGTCGGCCGGCGCGTGCCGGGGCTCAGCGCGTGCCGGCGCCGACCGGCCCCGCCGCGGCGGCGGTCCGGGCCGAGGGGCGCGCCCTGCGGTAGAGGAGCGCGCCGCCGAGCAGCAGCGCGGCACTCGCGCCCGCGGTCCAGCCCAGGCCGTCGGCGCCGGTGTGCGCGAGGGACGGCAGGGCCGAGGCGTCGGCGGTGTCCACCATCTCGTTCGGCGGCGCGGGGACCGGCTGGTGGGCCGGCGGCGGGGGCGTGGTGGTGCGCACCGGCGGGCTGCTGTTGACCGCGGTGTTGCCGGAGGCGGGGTTGCCGATCCCCACGACGTTCACCGAGTTGCCGGAGATGTTGATCGGGACGTCGACGGGCAACTGGAGGGAGTTGCCGGACAGCACGCCCGGGGAGCCGGCGGTGCGGTCCGCCGCGTGGGCGCCGCCGGAGGAGCGGGAGCCGGGGTCGCCGGACTCGTCGGCCGCCTTCCCCGCGTGCCGACCCGTGCCGGCGGCGGTCGCGGACGGGCCGGCGCCCCGCGGCGCCGTGGCGGCCCCGGCCGTCGTCGGCGCGGCCGAGGAGGTGTTCGCGCAGGTGTTGCCCATCGCCGGATTGAGCAGGCCGACCACGTCGACCGTGTTCCCGCACACGTTCACCGGGACGTGCACCGGCACCTGCACCGAGTTCCCGGACAGGACGCCCGGCGAGCCCGCGCTCACGCCGCCGGCGGCGGAGTCGGCCTGCGCGGCCCCGGCGGAGGCGAGCACACCGCCCGCGACCATCGCCGTGACCAGTCCCTTTCGGGCGACCCTGTTCATTCGCTCACTGCCTTCCGGGAAAACATGGCGAGCCCTACGCCCGCACCGATGACAACGCGCGACACGGCCAATCGAGTCACGTCCGCCCGTTGTTTCACCCCAACGGGTGACCGTGCACTGGCGTACCGCGAGTGCGGCCGCTAAGGGCGTACCGCCCGGGTCGGACCGTGAAGTGCCTGGTCAACGGCGCGGCACGCGGAAGCGCGGTGCGGCGGGACGCCGGGTGCCGTGCGGGGGAGGGGCGCATCGCCGACGGTGCGCCCCGTGAGGGTGCCGGTGTCCGCGGAGGCGCTGCGGGACCCGGGAACGGGCGTCGACCGCCCTGTAGGCCGTACGAGGGCCGGGCGCGGGCGCGCGGAGGCTCCGAGCGGGGATGCGGGGGGATGGCGAGGAATGTCGGGCGCGGGCGGCGGGTCGCGCGTACGAACGCGACCCGCACCCGCGGGGTCGCCGTCCGGTACTCCGTCGTCCGGTCGGTGCTTCAGACGTCGTTCAGGTGATGAGGTGCTTCAGGTGCTTCGGGTGGTGAAGGAGGCGAGGTGCTGCGTGGGGGTGATCCGGGCCGTCAGCGGTCGGCGGTCGTCCGGACCGGTGCGCGGCGGGCGGTGCTCAGGCCGCGCTGGCGTCGGCCACCGGGGCCGTCTCGAACGTCTCGACCGCGATCGTGTCCAGGTGCCGGTGTGCTGCCGCGAGTGCGGCCCCGATCTCCCGGGTGCCGGTCGAGACGCACAGCGTGTACATCGTGTCCTGCAACTGCTGCCGTGTCAGGGGGTCGACGCCCTCCGCACGCTCCGAACCGTCCACGTTCCCCCGGTCGACGGCGGCGCGGAGCGCCTCGTAACGTTCCACCAGGTTGCGCAGGACGGTCGGGTGGGCCATCAGCATAGGTTTGCTCCTCGGGTGTCGGAGAAATCGGCACACACGACCGCCGTTTGCCCGGTCCTGGCCCGAACATGCGAAATTCACACCGGATTTACGTCGATCCGTGCATGACCCGTGTCACACCGATGGCGTGGACCGGATACCCCCGGGCCGGCCGGGAAGCGCGTTGTGCCTGGGGAGAGCGGGTGCTGACGGTTCGTCGGACACGCACGCCGCCCGCACGACGGGCCCGCCCCCGGAGGTCGTCCGGGGGCGGGCCCTGTGCGCGCCGGGGCTGTCGCCCGGGCGGGGCGGCGCGTGCGCCGCGGCCCGCGGGGGCCGTCAGTCGATGCTGCGCAGGATGTGGGTCTCGGTGGGGTCGTCCTCGTATCCGGCGAGCCGGATCGGCGCGCACCGGGACCAGGCGTCCAACGGGCGCTCCTGTGCGAGCAGGGACGTTCCGTCCCCGTCGCGCCCGGTCGGGCCGTCCTCGGTCTTCAAGCGGGTGATCTCGTCTGTTGACACCGCGCACTCCTTAGCGTCGCGTGGTCCGGAAGCGCCGAACGCGGCCGGTCTTCTCCGCGTGTCACGGCGCCCGGCGGGAAGTCCTTCTCTGTCGGGCGGTGCGGACGCGGTGGCGCCTGATGCCGGTGCCGGACGCGCGGCCGAGTCGGCGGCGGGTTCCGGGACGGGCCGCGGAGCCAGGTACTTCCCCGGCGGCCTGTTCGTCCCGGTCAGCGTATGCCGCCGCACGCTCTGCCACCACCTGGTTCCGAAACGCATCCGCCAATCGGGTGGAATCTGTCACCCTTGCGCCCGCTGTCGCGCCCGGTGGGCCCCGCCGGTCCGCCCGGCTCGGCCGGTTGCTACCGTTTCGCGTGCTCAACAGTGAAGAAGACCGCAGCGACGCCGCCGGTTCCGCCGGCCCGGGCCCGGGGCCCGGCACCACCGCGGTCGACACCGCGCAGGCCGGTACGGCGCCGCCCGCGGTTCCCGCACCCCGCCGCTCCCGCCTGCTCGCGGACGTCTCCCCGCTGCGGGAGCACCCCGACTTCCGGCGCCTGTGGTTCGGCAACGCCGTGTCCTACATAGGCCAGCAGATGACCGCGATGGCGGTGGCGCTCCAGGTCTACGCGATCACCGGGTCGAGCTTCTACGTCGGCCTGGTCGGTCTGTGCTCCCTGGTGCCGCTGATCGTCTTCGGGCTCTACGGCGGCGCGGTCGCCGACGCGGTCGACCGGCGCCGGCTCGGGCTGGCCTCCGCGAGCGGCGCCCTGCTGCTGTCGGCCGCGCTCGCCGTGGTCGCGATCGCCCACGTGCACCGGGTGTGGCCGCTCTACACGATCGTCGCCCTCCAGGCGGTGTGCTTCGCGATGAACTCGCCCGCCCGCTCGTCCATGATCCCCAGGCTGCTGCCGCCCGCGCGGCTGCCCGCCGCCAACGCGCTCGCCTCCCTGTCCAGCGGGGTCGGGCAGATGGCCGGGCCGATGCTCGGCGGCGTCTTCGTCGGCTTCTGGGGCTACCAGGCCGCCTACCTGATCGACGTGGCCGCCTTCACCGCCTCCCTGTACGCGATGTGGCGGCTGCCGGCGATGCTGCCGGGCGAGCCGGGTGCGGGCGCCGCGCGGCGCAGGCCGTCCGTCGTGGAGGGGCTGCGCTACCTCGCTGCCCGGCCCAACCTGCGGACGACCTTCGTCTCCGACCTCGCCGCCATGGTGCTCGCGCAGCCCCGGGTGCTGTTCCCCGCGGTCGCCGGGCTCTGGTTCGGCGGGGACACCCGCACGGTCGGGCTGCTCGCCGCGGCGCCCGCGATCGGGGCGCTGGTCGGCAGCGTCTTCTCCGGATGGCTCGGCCGGGTCAACCGCCAGGGGTTCGCGGTGCTCGTCGCCGTCGGCTCCTGGGGTGCGGCGGTCGCCGTCTTCGGGCTGACCCGCGACCTCCCGCTCGGCATGTTCTTCCTCGCGCTCGCGGGCTGCGCCGACACCGTGTCCATGGTCTTCCGCAACACGATGCTCCAGTCCGCCGCGCCGGACGACATGCGCGGCCGGCTCCAGGGCGTCTTCCTGGTCGTCGTGGTCGGCGGCCCCCGCCTGGGCGACTTCCTGGCGGGCTCCGCGTCCGACCTGTTCTCCCCGACCGCGGCCGTGGTCGGCGGCGGACTCGCCTGCATCACCGCGATCACGCTGGTCGGCCTCTTCCAGCGCTCCTTCGTCCACTACGACGCCCGGGACCCGATCGCCTAGGGTCTGTCCGGCGGGTCGTGCCGGGCGCCGTGAGCCAGGCGGGAGCCGCCGGACAGGCCCTGGGTGACCGGCGCGGCGCGGGCCACCGGCGGCCGTGCCGGGTCAGGGCAGCGGGAGCGCGGTCAGGGCGGCGGCCTCGCGGGCGAGCCCGGGATCGAGGGCGAGGGCCGCGTCCGCCAGGGTGGCGAGGTCGGCGGCGAAGGTCCCGGTGGGGCGCGCGTGCAGGCCGACGCGGGGGTAGGCCCTCGTCAGCAGGGCGTGGGCGGTCGCGGGGTCGCCGCGGTGCAGGGCCTTGACCGCGCCGACGCCGCCCGCGATCGCGCTGGCGGCCGGCCGCCAGGGGTGCCGCACGCGCGGCGCGGTGGGCTCCGCGCCGGGCTCCGCGACGACGCCCAGGTCCAGCCGCCAGTACGGCGGCAGCCCCTCGAAGGCCGCGAAAAGCAGCCGCCGACCAGGGGTGTCGGCGCTGTCGGGGTCGCCGCGCAGCGCCATCAGCGGGCGCACCTCGGCGAGTACCGCGCCGACCCGGTCCACGCACGCGCCGAACCGGTCGTCCGGCACCGTCCAGAGGGCGTCGATGTCGCTGTACGGGTCGGCCGTGCCCACCGCGAGCGACCCGCGCAGCTCCGCCCGGCTGCCGGGGCAGGCCCGGGCCAGCACCTCCAGCACATGGCCGGCCACCGCCGCGCGCCGCACCGGATCGAGCCCGGACGCGCGCTCGGTCACGTCAGCGCCTCGACGTAGACCCACAGCCCGCCCTCGCGGACGAAGCGGCTGTTCTCCCGCTGCTCGCCGTCCCGGCCGTCCAGCCGGTAGCGGGCGCGGAACTCCACGGTGCCCTCGGCGTGGAAGGCGCTGCCCCCTGTGGTGCCGAGGATGTCCAGGCCGGTCCAGCGGACGGCCGGGTCGAGGTCCAGCTCGGGCGGCCGGACGGCCGCGGCCCAGGTGCGCAGCAGGTACGCCGCGTCACCCACGGCGAACGCGGCGTAGCGCGACCGCATCAGCCGCTCGGCGGTGGGCGCGGCCGCCGTGCCCGCGTGCAGGGGCCCGCAGCAGTCGCCGTAGCGGGCGGGCAGCCCACAGGGGCAGGCGGCGTCCGGCGGCAGTGCGGCAGTGGTGCGGGCGGTCCGGGAGGCGGGCGAGGTGCGGCCGGCTCGGGACGTGGGAGGGGTACGGGCGGCGCGTCGCGGCATCCCCCGATTGTGCCGCAGCGGCCCGGGCCCCGATCACCCGGAAGGCCCGCGCCCGTACGGCCCAGTACGGGGTTTTGTCCGCCGCCCAGCGGAAATGCGCTGATCATGGCCCGCCGTGTCCGCGGACCGCCCGCCCGCCGGTCCACCCGAGAGGACATCACCGTGAGTACCGCGCAAGACCAGCCGCTCGACCCGTCCGCGCAGGTCGCCGTCGTCCTGGACGGCTGCGACCAGGAGGACGCCCGCGCCGTCCTCGCCGCGCTCCAGGCCAGCTTCCCGTCCGACCGGGCCGAGGACGACCGGCCCGAGGAGACGGAAGGCGGGCACCCCACGGTGTGGACGGCCACGTTCGACGTGTCGCGCACGCTGGGCCTGGCCGATCCCGGCCGGCTGAGCGCGCCCGTCACCGTCACCGCCCAGGGCGGCTACCGCGCCGTCGACCGGCTCCGGGAGGGCCTCGCGGAGGCTTTCGCGGTCCGGGTCGTCGGCACCGCCGCGGGCGACCAGGAGCAGGAGGCCAAGCTGCGGCTCGACAACCAGTAGCCGCCCCGCCCGCCCCTCCCCGTACGGCGGCGGCGCCCCCGTACCGCGGCCCCCGTACCGTGGCGGAGCCGGCGGTGGCCGGCGGTGTCAGCGCGCCGCGGCCGCCTCCTCGACGGTCCGCACCGCGTCCTTGTCCAGCGCCACGCGGGCCAGGGCGGCGGCGAGCACCGAGGGATCGGCGCCGTCGGCGAGCTCGGTCAGCCGGGCGGGGGCCTCGGGCAGGCCGAGCAGCCGGGCGCCCTGGAGGGTCTTCGCGTCCAGGTAGGGCGCGACCTCGGGCCAGACGGCCTGTGCCTCGCGCAGGAAGATGTCCGCGCCCGCAGGGCCCATTCCCGGGAACTCCCGCAGCTCGCGGCGCAGTTCCGCGACGTCGCCGTCGGCTCGGGCCCGCATCCCGCGCAGGTCGCCGCCGTACCGCGAGCCGGCCAGCTCCGCGCCGTCGCCGAGCTGGGTGGCGGTCCGCTCGTCGTAGCGCCGGTAGCCGCCGCGGCCGAGGGCGTCCACGCGCTGCTGCCAGGTGGCCGCCGCCATCGCGCGCGGGCTGCGCAGGCCGGCCGCCGACAACTCCTTCGACGCCGCCACGGCGACGCCGGCGCGGATGCGGGCGCTGAGCAGGCCGGCCAGGACCAGCAGGCGGTAGAGCGGCTGCGGGGTGTCGGCGAGGCGGATGCCCGCCTCGTCGGCGTACGTGCGGCCGTAGGTGTCGAGGAGTGCGCGGACCTTGTCGCGCCGGGTGGTGCGGGCCATGGGGGTTCACCTCTCGTCCGGTGCTCGGACCGGCTGCCGCTGTCGTGGGCCGTCGTCAAGCTGTCGCCTTCGGGTACCCGGACCGCACCGCCGCAACCGGGGCCGGTCTCAGGGCGCGTCCCCGGAGCGGGCGGCGCGGACGGCGGCGACGGTGTCCGCCTGGTCCGGGGTCTTGTCGTCGCGGTAGCGCAGCACCCGGGCGAAGCGCAGGGTCAGGCCCGCCGGGTAGCGCGGCGAGGTCTGCACCCCGTCGTAGGCGATCTCCACCACCAGCTCGGGGCGCACGGTGACCACGTGGCCGTCGTCGCCGACCGCGCGGGCCAGCAGGTGCTCGGTCTGCCAGTCCAGCAGCGCGTCCGTGAGGCCCTTGAAGGTCTTGCCGAGCATCACGAACGAGCCGTCGTCGCCCCGGGCGCCCAGATGCAGGTTGGACAGCCTGCCCGTGCGCCGGCCGTGCCCCCACTCGGCGGCGAGCACCACCAGGTCCAGGGTGTGCACCGGCTTGACCTTCAGCCACGTCGCGCCCCGCCGCCCCGCCGCGTACGGGCTGGCCGCGCCCTTGACGACGACGCCCTCGTGCCCGCGGGCCAGCGTGGCCGCCAGGAACTCCTCGGCGGCGCGCACCTGCCGCTCGTCGCCCGGGTCGGAGACGAGCAGGTCGCGCACCCGGCGCTCAGCCGGGACGAGCGCGGCGAGCGACGCGTGCCGCTCCGCGTACGGCAGGTCGAGCAGGTCACGGCCGTCGACGGAGAGCAGGTCGAAGAAGACCGGGTGCACCGGAAGCGCCGCCGCGGCCGTCGCCACGTCCACCCGGGAGCCCACCCGGCCCGCGGTCTCCTGGAACGGCCGGGGCCGCCCGTCCGGGTCCAGCGCCAGTACCTCGCCGTCCAGCACGAAGCGCTCCGCGGGCAGGGCCGCGGCGGCCGCCACGACCTCCGGGAGCCGCACCGTGACCTCCTCCAGGGTGCGGGTGAAGACCCGCACCCTGCCGCCGTCGCGGTGCACCTGGACCCGGATGCCGTCGAGCTTCTCCTCCACCGCGCAGGGCCCGAGCCGCACCAGCGCGTCCTCGACGCCCTTCGCCGAGCCGGCCAGCATGGGCAGCAGCGGCCGCCCCACCTCCAGCGCGAAGGTGGCCAGGGCCTGGGGGCCGCGGTCCAGCAGGGCCCGTGCCACCGGTTCCAGCGCCCCGGCGAGCATCACCGCCCGCCGTACGTCCGCCGACCGCGCGCCCGTCGCCGCCGCCAGCCCCTCGACGGCCGCCGCGTCGAGCGCGCCCTGCCGGACCTCGCCGGTGAGCAGGCCGAGCAGGTACTCCTGCTCCGGGGCCGTGGCCAGGCCGAACAGGTCCTGGAGCAGGGCCCGGCGCCCCGCCTGGGCGCCCTGTCCCGACACCTGTCCGATGTCGGTCAGGGCCGCGTCGACCGCCCGCACCGTCAGCGTCGGCTCGGCGGCCGGGTCCGCCCGGTCGCGCAGCGCGGCCCAGCCGATGCCGAGGCGGCCCTGCGGGAGGCGGCCGGCCAGGTAGGCGATGGCGATCGGGGCGTCCTCCGGCAGTGCCGCGCGGAAGAACCCGGCCAGCAGCTCCGTCTTGCGGGTGCGCGCGGACGTCCGCGCGATCTCCCGGGAGACCCGGGCGACGTCGGCGAAGAGCATGCCTCCATCGTGCGCCGCCCCGGCGCGGCGCGCTCCTGCGGCGCTTCCCGCGCCCGTCGGCACCCGCGGGAGCACCCTCGCCGCATAATCGAATGCCCGTACGAATATCGGTTACGCTGCTGGTATGTACCCGCAGCAGGCGTCCTTGTTCGGTGGCGGCGAGCCCGGGGTCGGCGACCTCTCCGCGGCCCGGCGGACCCGGCTGGGCGCGGGCGCCTGGATCGACACGCTCCCGGGCTGGCTCGCCGGGGCGGACGACCTGTTCGCGCGCCTCGCCGCGGAGGTGCCCTGGCGGGCCGAGCGGCGCGTCATGTACGACGACGTGGTCGCGGTGCCGCGGCTGCTGGCGCACTACGGCGCGGGGGAGGCGCTGCCCGACCCCGTGCTGGAGCGGGCGCGGGACGCGCTCGGCGCGTACTACGCGGCGGAGCTGGGGGAGCCGTTCGCCACGGCGGGGCTCTGCTACTACCGCGACGGGCGGGACAGCGTCGCCTGGCACGGCGACCGGACCGGGCGCGGGAGCGAACGGGACACGCTCGTCGCGATCCTCTCGCTCGGCGAGCCCAGACCGTTGCTGTTGCGCCCGCGCGGCGGCGGTCCGGCGAAGGTGCGGTGTCCCCTGGGGCACGGGGACCTCATCGTCATGGGCGGGTCCTGCCAGCGGACGTGGGACCACGCGATCCCCAAGACCCGTTCCACGGTGGGCGGGCGGATCAGTGTCCAGTTCCGCCCTTCCGGGGTGCGCTGACCCTCCGGGGTGCCGCGTCCTGCCGGTTCCGGGACCACCTGGCGGTGGGGTTTGGTCGCGCCGTTCCCCGCGCCCCTGGGTGCCTGCGGGTGTTCCTGGGGTGCGCTGGCCCTCTGGGGGGTGGTGTGTTCTGTGGGTTCTGGGATCACCTGGGGGTGGGGGTTGGTCGCGCCGTTCCCCGCGCCCCTGGGTGTCTGCGGGTACTCCGTCAGTTGTGGCGGGTGCCGGGTGTGGGGTTCCCGCGTTCAGGCAGGTCTTCCCGTGACGGGGAACCGGCTTTTCGTGATGCTCGGCGCTGCCCACCAGGGCGCGCCCCCATCCGCGAAGCACCCGCACGAATCCAGGGGCGCGGGGAACGGCGCGACCAGCCCCCCACTGACAGGTGGTCCTGGAACCGGCAGGACGCACCACCCTCGGGGGAGGGGGACCCGGGGGGACCCGCGCATCCCCAGGGGCGCGGGGAACGGCGCGACAAGCCCCCACCGCCAGGTGGTCCCGGAACCGACAGGACACACCGCCCCGGGGGTCAGGGCACCCCCGTAATGTCCGTTTCTCGGTGGTGCGGAGGGGTAGGCGCCCCGTTGGCGACGAGGTCCCCGACGAGATGAGCGCACGCACATGACTGAGCAGCAGGGCGGAACAGACGACCTGGGGCGCGGTGACGACGTGTACCAGCCGGAGGCCGGCGGGGACCGCGAGATCCGCGAGGACACGGGCCCGCTGGAGCCGGCGGACACGCTGGACGACCGGGGCGTGGACGAGGTCCTGGACGAGGGGTACTCGCCGCCCGAACGGCCGCTGGCCGTGGAGGGCAGCGGTACCACCGGGCAGGAGCAGCGGGCCGGCGAGTCCCTGGAGGAGCGGCTCGCCCGGGAGCGCCCGGAACGGGAGCCGCCGGAAGGCGACGGCCTCGGCGACGCCCCGGACACCGACGGCGAACTGCTCGACCCGGAGGCGGGCGGGTCCCGCTCGGGCCGACTGGTCGGTCCGGACGAGGGGGCGCACGCGCGACGTGACGGCGTGGCCGGCGAGGACGTCGGCATCGACGGCGGTGCCGCCTCGGCGGAGGAGGCCGCGGTCCACCTGGTGGCCGATGCCGACCTTCCCGACGAGGAGCTGCCGGACGACGACGAGGACGACGCCGGACGGTGATCCCGGCCGGGTCCGCATTCGCTCCGGCCGGCCCCGGCGGACCGCCGGACCCGCCCCGGCGGCGGACGGTGAGGGGCGCGGACGGCCGGAGCGTTGCACCGTAGGACGTGGAGGACCGTCACGACGCACGGCGCGGACGGCCGCCGGGGTCCGCCGGACGCCGTACGGCACCCGCGAGCGGAGACAAGGAGCCCGTCATGAGCGAAGCGAGCGAGCGCGAGGAGACGCCCGACCGTCCCGGCGCGGGCGCGAGCGCGGTTCCGGAGCCGGGGGCGGGCACGGCGGCGGAGCCGGGCGGCGGCCGCGGCCGGTGGAGCTGGGGCCGCAGGCACCCGCGCGGAGCCGCGGCGGGCCATGACGGGCACCCGGTGCCCACCGGGCTCGCGGCCAGCCTGGTCACCTCCGGCGGGATGCTGCTCGCGATGGTCGAGGACCTGCGGATGCGCGGCGGCGACACCCCGGATGAGGTGCGGCCGCTCGCCGACACCTTCGCGCGGCACTGCGCCGCCAAGGAGGCCACCGTGCGCAAGGTGCTGGAACGGCACGGCGAGGGGGCCCGGGTGGTGGCGCGCGACCGGCAGGAGGGCGAGCTGATCCAGGACATCCTCGACCGCGCGCTCACCGGCCGGCACCCGGAGGAGACCCGCCGCCTGACCATCGACGGCGCCCTCACCCAGATGTACCAGTACCTCTTCCACGAGCGCCGCGACCTCGTGCCGGCGCTGGAGCGGGCGCTGCCGGCCGACGAGAGCGAGACGCTGTCCGCGGCCTTCGAGGCGATCAACCACGGCTGAGTACGGAGGACCCGCGACCGCGCGTGGCGGTACAGTGCCCGCGCGGGACGGACCGGCGCCCGCGTCGAGCCGGTCCGTGTACGGGACGCCCGACGGGGGGAGACCCCCTGACGAGGCCATTTCCACCAGGCGCATACTGGCGACACCGGCAGAGGTGTCCGAAAGGGGGTCGGAGGACGTGGAGCCCGTCGGCGGTGCCTTCTCGCACCCCGCCTACTTCTACCGCGACGACACCGAGTGCCTCGACAGCACCCTCGCCTTCGTCCGCGACGGCCTGGCCGCCGGCGAGCGGGTCGCCGTCGCGGTCCCCGGCGAACGGCTGGCCCAGTTGCACAACGCGCTCGGCCCGGCCGCCGACGGCGTGCACTTCACCGACATGGCCCGCGCCGGCCGCAACCCCGGCCGGATCATCTCGGGCGTGCTCGCCGCGTTCGCCGACGCGCAGCCGGACGGCCCGGTCCGGATCGTGGCCGAGCCCGTCTGGCCCGGCCGCACCCCGCTGGAGTACCCGGCCTGCGTCCAGCACGAAGCCCTGGTCAACTCCGCGTTCGACGGTCGCCGGGCCACGATCCTGTGCCTGTACGACGCCACCCGGCTCCCGCCGCAGGCACTGGGCGACGCCTGTGTGACGCACCCGGTGCTGATCGAGGGCGGCCGGCGCCGGGCCAGCGCGCACTACGCGCCCGAGCGGGCCGTGGCGTCCTACAACGTGCCGCTCGCCGAGCCCCGGTTCGCGGCGTCCTTCCCGTTCGACGACGACGGGCTGCGCGCGGCCCGGCAGTTCGCGGTGCGCGCGGCCGACGAGCTGGGGCTGACCGGGCGGCGGCTGGACGACCTGGCTCTCGCCGTCGCCGAGCTGACCACCAACAGCGTGCTGCACGGCGGCGGTTCGGGCGTGGTGCGGGTGTGGGCGGAGAACGGCCACGTCGCGTTCGAGGTCCGCGACGCCGGCCGGCTGGCCGACCCGCTGGCGGGCAGCCGCACGCCCCCGCCCGGACGCCCCGGCGGGCGCGGGCTGCTGATGGTCCATCAGATCGCCGACCTGGTGCGCACCCACACCAGCGCGGCGGGCACCGCGATCCGCTGCTACCTGACGCTGAACCCGCCCGCCACGGCGTGAGCCGGGCTCCCTCCCGGACGACGGCCGCGCCCGTCGGGGCGCTCGGGGCGCCCCACCGGTGCGGTCACCCGCGGCCCGCGGCGGCCGCCGCACGCCACGCGGCCCCGGCGCCCCCGGAGCCGTAAAACCGTTTGCCGCCGGCCGCGGTGTCCCGCGAGGCTGAGCGGATGGACCGGACCTTCGACGAGTTGCTGGCCGAGGCCGACGCCGTCCGCGTGGACGGATGGGACTTCTCCTGGCTGGACGGCCGGGCGAGCGAGCAGCGGCCCTCGTGGGGCTACCAGCGGCTGATGTCCGAGCGGCTGGGCCGTGTCTGACACAGAGCGTCGTCCCGCCCGAAGGGCGGGGGTTGACGGGGCCTGGTGCGTGCGATCGCAAGGCGGAGGGAGGAGAGCGCAGCGGGCTGCGCCGACGACCGACAACGCGGCGAGCGTGCGTGCCAGGCCCCGTCAACCAGGCGGGATGTGTCAGACACGGCCTGGGCCGGGCGTCGGCCGCGCTGGACGTGCAGACCGGAGGCGGCGAGGTGCTGGCCGGCGCCCCCGTCCTCCCGCCGGTGACGGCCGCCACCGAGTCGTGGCCGCCGAACGCCGCGAAGGCCACCGTCCTGCTCCACCCGCGCGGCGTGGTCGTGGTCGCCGACCCGGACGAGCCCCCGCTGCCCTTCGCGGACGCGGCGTTCGACCTGGTCACCAGCCGCCACCCGGTCACCGTGTGGTGGCGGGAGATCGCCCGCGTGCTCCGCCCCGGCGGCACCTACCTCTCCCAACAGGTCGGTCCGGCCAGCGCCGCCGAGGTCTACGAGTTCTTCCTCGGCCCGCAGCCTTCCGGCGCCGGCGGCGCGCGTGACCCCGAGACGGCCCGGGCGGGCGCCGAGGCGGCCGGCCTGGAGGTGCTGGACCTGCGCCTGGAACGGCTGCGGATGGAGTTCCACGACATCGGCGCGGTGGTCTACTTCCTCCGCAAGGTGATCTGGATGGTCCCGGACTTCACCGTCGAGCGCTACCGCGCCCGCCTGTACGACCTCCACCGCCTCATCACCACCCGCGGCCCGTTCGTCGCCCACTCCACCCGCTTCCTCATCGAGGCCCGCAAGCCGTAGTCGCAGTCGTGGCAGCAGCCGCAGCCGTAGTCGTGGCCCGGGCCGGAGGCCGCATCCGCGGCCGGCCTCCGCTCGGACCCCGGCTCAGCGCTCGGGTGTCCACCGGTGCAGCCGGTCGTGCCCGGCGAGGTCCCGGAAGTAGCGGTGCCGCGACCAGAGGGCGTGGTCCCCGATCACGACCAGCCTGCGGCGGGCCCGGGTGACCGCGACGTTCAGCAGGTTCGGCGTCCTGGCGGCCCAGTCGCGCGAACCCACCTGGCCCGCGCCGGTGCCGAGCACCAGGACCACGATGTCCGCCTCCTTGCCCTGCGTGGTGTGCACCGTCCCGTAGCGCCGACGGGAGAGGCGGCCGTCCGCGACCCGGCCGATACCGCCCACGACGTCGCGGAAGGGGCTGATGACGAAGAGCGACTCGTCGATCCGGCGCCTCAGCTCCCGGGCCCGGGCGTCCGCGGGCGCACCGGGGCCGGGGTCGGAGCCGGGGCCCGGGAGCAGGCTCCCGTCGTACGGTTCCCGCTGCATCGCGTCCGTGACGCGGTCCCTGACCAGGTCGAGGAACCACTCCAGGGCGCCCCCCTCCTCGGGGTTCCACTTCTCCTCGCCCGGCAGCGCGGGCACGTCCACCCAGACGCTCCGCGTCACCAGGGGGAAGTCGTCCTGGTCGCGCGAGACCCCGTAGACCATCATCCCGTCGTACGCGATGGTGTTGCTGACGTCGAACATCAGGCGGTCGCAGCGGCGGTGCACGCGCAGCGGCGAGCCGAGCCAGACCTGCCCGCCCTCGGAGTCGGCCAGCCAGGTGCCGTACGGGTTGAGCCGGTCGGCGAGGGTCTGCACCGAGGCCGCGGACGGCGCCCACCGGCGGTCCACCGAGAAGCGGGTGGCGAGCCGCCGCTGACCGGTCCACGGCAGGGTGACCACCGGTTCGAGCTGGAGCGGGTCGCCGACGACCACCGCGCGGCGTGTCCGCCACAGGGCGCCGACCACCTCCTGCGGCGCGGCCTGGCCCGCCTCGTCGACGAGCAGCCAGCCCAGCGCCTCGCCGCCCAGCCTGCCGAACATCCGCCCCATCGACGCGAAGGTCGTGGAGATCACCGGCACGACGAGGAAGAGCATCTGCCACGCGGCGAGCACCACCTGCGCCGGCAGGTCGGAGGGCGCCTGGCCGCCGACCACGTCCATGGTGGCCTGGAGGTTCCGGCGCAGCCGGTCGGGGGCGGCGGCCAGCAGCGCGCGGTGCAGGTCCAGGGCGGCCAGGAAGAGCGCGGAACGCGCCGCGGCGAACTCGGCGTCCATCCACGGAGCGGACAGCTCCCGCGCCTCCATCGCCTCCCGGTCGTCGGCGTCGGCCCGCCACTCGTCGCCCGGCACCGAGGCGCCCCACCGCCGGCGTGCCTCGGCCAGCCGCTGCCCCTCGGCCTCCCGCTCGCGCCGCCTGCGGTCCGCCTGCTCCCCGGCCTCGGCGACCGCGGCGACCTGCCGCGCGACGGCCTGCTCGCAGGCGGCCAGCCGGGACTGCGCGCCGCGGACGGCGGTCAGCGCCTCGTCCCGCGCGCCGCGTGCCGCCCGTGAGTCGGCGCGCCGGGTCGCACGGGACGCCTCCAGCGTGGTCAGCCGGGTGTCGGCGGTGGCGAGTCGGGCCGTGAGCAGGTCGCGCTCGGCCTCCCAGCGCCGCCCGGTCTCGGGCGAGAAGATCCGCCGGAGCAGACCGGGCCGCTGGGCGTTGTGGCCGTGCACGAGCGCCTCCGCCGACCTGACGTCCTGCGCGCCGAGCGCCGTCCTGGCGTCGGCCTCCTCCAGCAGGCGCCGGGCCTCGTCCAGCGCGTCCGTGCGGGCGGTGTGCTCGCGGCGGCGCTCGTCGAGGGCGGCCTCGCCGTGGCGCCTTTCCCGCTGGAGCAGGGCCAGGGCGTCCTGGGCGTCGGACATGTGGGCCAGCAGGCCCGCCAGGACCGCGTCCGGTGCGGCCAGCCGCGCGGCGAGGTCGGCGATCTCCTGCCGCCGCGCGGCCAGTTCGCGCACCCGGCGCCGGGCGGTGGAGAAGCGCCGCACCGCGTCGCTCCACGTCTCCCGCCCCAGCGGCGCCTCCTGGCCGGGGGCGTCCCCCGCGGCCTGCGGCCTCCTGGAGGAGCCGGGGACGTGGGCGATCTGCTGCTGGAGCATCTTCTGCAGGCCGGGAGGCCGCGGGGGAGCGGGCGCGCTCGGCGCCCGCCGCGGGCCCGGGACCTGCGGGGTGTTTCCCCACCAGAACCGCTGCACGAAGTCGGAGCGGTTGCTGCGCCGTCCCAGACGGGCGGCGATCGCCCCCCAGGCCGGCTCGCCGAGCGCGATGCCGGCGGGGCCGGAGAGGTAGTCCGCCTCCGCCTTCCACTCGTCGCCGACGGCCCGCGCGCCGGGAACCTCCAGCGTGACGTTCTCCACCGCGCCGTTGTTCGACGAGGCGATCACCATCTCGAAGCCGGTGAGGCCCGGAACCAGCGGATGGATGCTGCGCGGGTAGGTCTTGCCCGCGTTGTCCTCCACGCGCCAGGTGAACGGAGTTCGGGAGAAGGCGAGTTCGGGGCCGGGTAACTCCGCCAGCCGCTCGGCGCGCCGGACCACGACGGCGGCGATCAGGTCGCGCAGCATGGTCGTCTTCCCGGTGCCCGGCGGGCCGTTGACGGCGTAGACCCCGGTGCCGCCGTCCGCTCCGAGCGTGTCCATGATGCGGTTGACCGCGAACTGCTGGCTGAGGACCAGGGGTTTGTCGCTGTCCGCGGGCCATCGCCCGAGCGGCATCCGCGAGGGCCGGACCTGCTCCAGGACGGTCTCGGGCGCACGGCGCACGTCGTGGCGGGCATCGGCGTCCAGGTCCGCGTCCGCACGCAGGTAGCCGAGCAGCGCCTCACCGGCCCCGCCCGCCGCCACGGCCTCGGCGACCCGCTGGAGGTCGTCCGCGTAGAAGCTGTTGAGGAGGGTGTCGCCCACCGTCTCGTCCGCGTGCTTGGCCGAGACCCGGTAGCTCTTGACCCGGATCGCGTCGGGCCGCAGCACCGCGGCGACCCCCAACTGCTCGGCCACCCAGCGGGTGACGGCCGCCAGGTCGTGCACGTCGAGCACCTTCGTGCCCAGTTCGGCCGGCGGCTCCTGCGGCTCGGCGCCGCCGGCATCCGTGCCCTCGGTGTCCGCCGCCTCCGGCTCCGCCCCGTCGGGCCCGGCCGTGTCCCCGGAGCCGTCCTGGTCCGGCGTACCGTCCGCCATGCCGTCCGGCCGCCGCCCGCCGGAGGGCCGCTCGGCGCCCGCCACCAGGTCGGCCAGCCGGTCGGCCGCGGCGTCGATCAGCTCGCCGCCGGCCTGCTCGATCAGCTCGGTGGCCAGACCTCCCACCGGCCCGAGCCCGGCGCCGGCCGCGGCGGCCGCGGAGCTCAGGCCGCTCCGCGCCGCGGTCACCGCGAGCCGGGAGAACAGCCCGGCGACGGCGCCGAGTTCGGTGGAGGCGGCGCCCGGGCCGGTCGAAACCGTCCGGCGCTCGACCTCGACCTTCCCGTCGCCGAGGTCCAGCAGGCGCTGTAACAGCGCCGCGCTGTGCGACTCGAACCCGTCCAGCCAGTGCTCGTCCTGGGGCCCGGGGTCCAGGGTCCGGCCCACCGCCCAGGCGCAGGCGGACACGGTGGGGCTGTCCTTGATCAGCAGCCCCTCCGCGGTGACGGTGAAGCACAGGACGGCGCTGTCGCCGCTGATCCGGCCGTCGAGGTCCAGCTCGGCGTCCGGGGCGCGGAACGTCTCCAGCAGGAGGTCGCGCACCTTCTCCACCGCGAAGGTCCCGGCGTACACGGTGTGCTGCCACACGGTGTTCGGGCGGGACGGCGCCCGGCTGACCTCGGAGCCCGGTTCCCAGGGCAGGGGCCGGTGCGGGCGGACCGCGAACATGTCGGCACGCGGGTTGACCGGCTCGACCGTCGGTGGGCTGAAGTACTCCACGGCCCGCCAGTAGCGGAGGATGTCCGCCTGCCGCTCGTGCTCCGCCGTCGACCGCCTGCCGGTGCCCAACCAGTCCCCCTCGACCGTTGATCTCCGCTGATCTGCGGGCACGGTAGCAGAGCACGCGGCGACGGAGGCGGTCGCGCGGAAAGCCGCCGCCCCGGTGGGGGCGACGGCTTCCCGAGGTGTGCTCCGTGACGGGACTACGGGTAGCTGGTCACGGTGGAGGGGACGGTGGAGGTGCCCGACGTCGCCGAGCCGGTGTTGTTGATGACGTGGGCGTACTGGCCCATGCCGCCGAGCGAGATCACCAGCAGGTCGTGGAACTTGACCCCGGGCGTGTTCGGCGCCTCGAAGCCGTGGTCCTGCACGATCGACGGGTCCGCGGTGAAGTTGCAGTAGCTGCCGAGCCCCCAGCCCTCGTGGCTGGTGACGTTGTTGTCGACCTTGTAGGCGGCGTAACCGCGGGTGGTGCCGTTCTGGATGGCGGCCTGGTTGGGCGGATCGTAGGCGATCTCGTTCTGGAAGAAGATCGTCCTGCCGTTCTGGCCCGCCCACTCGACGTCGTACTTCTCGAAGTGCTCCACGAACAGGCCGGTCGCCAGCACGTTGTTGCCGTTGACCTTCAACCCCTCGTCGGCGGGGTTGGTGGTCCAGCCGACGCCCGCGCCGTGGTCGGCCCGCCACAGCCAGGTGTGGTCGATCACCACGTCGTTGCTGTTGATCTCGAAGGCGGTGGTCGCCTGGCCGGGGCCGGCGCCGCCGATCCGCGCGAACACGTCCTGGATCGTGGTCGGGTTGCTCGCGTGGCTCGCCGAGGAACCGGGCGCGCCGACCTGGAGGAGCTGGGCCGACTTGCCGGTGCCGGCGTCGATCAGGAAGCCGGCCAGCTTCACGCCGTCCACGTCGGCGACCTTCATCGCGTCCACCCCGTTGTCCGGGATGACCGTGGCGTAACCCAGGCCGAGCACCACGGTGTTGGCGCGGGTGACGTTGATCGGCTGGTCGACGTGGTAGATGCCCGGGGTGAGCACCAGGTTCAGGCCCTGCGCGAGCGCCGCGTTGATGGTCTCGGCGGAGACGCCGGGCTTGGCGACGTAGAACTGGGTCAGCGGGATCGAGGTGCCGGGCGTGTTCGGCCAGTCCACGCCGCTGGCGTTGGTGCGCATGTTCGGCACGAACACCTGGTAGTTGCCGCTGCCGTCGATGTACATGTACGGCTTGTCCCGCGACTCCGGGGTGGTGCCGAGCGTGGTGTAGACCGGGTTCGGGAAGCCCTGCGCGGGCGCGCCCTGGACACCGGAGAAGACCATGTTCCACACGCCGTTGGTCCAGCCGCCGATCGAGCTGTCCCGGGTGTACCACTGCTGCTGCGAGTACGGGCCGACGGTGCCGTCGATCTTGCTGTCGGCGATGTAGCCGCCGCTGGCCCAACCGTAGCCGTTGGGCGCGAGGTTGAGGCCGCCCTCGACGTGGATCCGGCGGAACGGCGCCGCCTGCGCGACCGCCCAGCGGTCGGTGCCGCTGACCGGCTTGATGGCCATGTTCTCCACGCTGCGCCAGAAGTTCTGCGTGGCGTTGCCGTTGAACCAGCCGGCGTCCACGGTCATGTCGCCGTTGATCTGGACGTCGTCGGGGTTCTTGCCCAGGCCGGAGACCGACGTGTAGAAGCCGATCTGGTCGTTGATGTTGTTGTACGTGCCCGGCTTGAAGAACACCTGGTAGCGGGCGTCACCGAACTGGTTGCTCTCCTGCTGGGCGAAGATCGCGTCGAGCTGGCTCTGGATGTTCGGCGTCGAGGGGTCGAAGACCTTCACGTTGGGGCCGAGGTCGCCGCCGCCCGTGATCGGGCCGGTGCCGCCGCCGCCCGTGGTGCCGCCGGAGCCGCCGGAGCCGGCGGTGCCGTAGACCTGGAACTCCCAGAGCGAGTAGCCGTACCCGGTGGAGCGCGCGGTCCCGTACATCCGGACATAGCGCCCGGAACCGTTTACGGAAACCGTCTGCGTGCCGCCGGTCCCGGTCGTGGTGGAGTACGCGTCGGTCCAGGTCGAGCCGTCCGAGGAGAGCTGGATCTTGAAGGCGGTGGCGTACGCCGTCTCCCAGTTGAGGGTGACCGAGCTGACCGTCGCGGTGGCGCCGAGGTCGACCTCGAGCCACTGCGGGTCGGAGAAGGCGCTGGACCAGCGGGTTCCGGTGTTGCCGTCGACCGCCGCGGAGGCGGGCGTGCCGCTGTTCTCGGTGGAGGAGGCGGTCGCGGTCTTTCCCTGCGAGAGCAGGGTGCCGGCCGCGTGCGCGGACCGCATCGGCACGAACAGCAGCAGCGACGCGAGCAGCGCGGTGACCACCGCGGCCACGATGTTGCGCCGTCTGCGCCGGTCCGCGGCAGCCGCGGGTCTCAGCGCCACCGCGCCGGTGGGGGGAGGAAGCATGGGCGACTCTCCTGATTCCAGGGTGGGGGTGAAGGTGCCGAACTGCGGGCGGGCGCCGACCGGTTGACCGATGAGAGCGCTCTCCCACCGCACACCGGAATGTTTCTCCCTGTGTTTCACCCATGTCAAGAGTTGTGCGCGGAGCCGGTACCGGAATACGCGCGGGCGCCGCGTGCGGACCGCGGATCGGGGATGTGTCTTCGGTTCGTGAACACAACGCGCCGCGCCCGCTGCGGAGTTGCTTCAAGGTCCGACGCGCGGCGGGTACGGCGAGGGGCCGCCCCGGAGACTTCCGGGACGGCCCCTGTCAGACCCCGCGGAGCGGGCCGGCGTCAGGCCGCCGAGCGCGAGGCGCGGTGCCGGCGGGCGTAGTACAGCGCGCCGCCGCCGACCACCAGGACGCCCGCGGTGATGCCGAGCGGCAGCGCCGGGGACGGGCTGCCGGTCGCCGCGAGCTGCGTGGACGGGGCGTTGCCGCCGCCGGTGGTGCCCGAGGTGCCGCCGGAGCCGCCGGTGCCGCCGTGGCCGGGCTGGGTGGGCTTGCCCGGGGAGGTCGGGTGGGTGGAGCTGATCGGCTTGACCGACTTCACCGACCCGTTGGTGTTCAGCAGCACCTGCTCGTTGTTCGGGTGCTTGAAGTCGAAGGCGTTGGTGAGGGTGTTCGCGCGGGAGTCGAAGGAGCCGTCGCCGATCCGGCCGGTCTTCCAGTTGTCCTCGATGAACTTCGTGATCGACGCCTGCTCGGTCTGCGTGTGGTCGACCGAGTTCACCTTGCTGTAGGGCGAGATGACCAGCAGCGGCTGCCGGGTGCCGGGGCCGCAGCGGTCGTCGTAGCCCTGCGCGGCGGCCGGGGCGGCCTGGCAGGCCGGGCTGTCGGCGGCCTTGTTGTTGGAGCCGACCGTGGTGTCCTTGGAGCCGTTGCTCGGCACCGCGTACGCGTGGTCGTACCAGCCGTCGGAGTCGTCGTAGGCCACCACGATCGCGGTGTCCTTCCAGTCCGCGGAGGACTGGATCGCGTTGATCTCCTTGATCAGGAAGTTCTGCTCGTCGGTCGGGTCGGAGTAGGCGGCGTGGCCGTCCTGGTACTCGGCCGCCTTGAGGAAGCTGACGGCGGGCAGGTCACCGGCCTTGAGCGCCGAGTCGAAGTCGGTCAGGTCGTAGTTGTGGTTCGCCTGGCCGTCGTGGCCGATCTCCGCCGTGTTCTTCGGGGGCAGGTGGTGCGGGTTGGACGTCGACGCGTAGTACTGGAACGGCGAGTGGTGCGCGCTGTAGTCGACCGAGGAGGTGCCGGCGACGTTGGCGTGCGTGTCGCCCTGGCAACTGGCGTAGTCGCCCTGCTTGCCGTCCCACGCCGTGGACGGGCGGAAGCCGCCCTGGAACCAGCCCCACGTGACGTTCTTGGAGTTCAGCAGGTCACCGACGTTCTTGCCGGTCATCTTGGCGAGCGCGTTGGTGCTGGTGTGGCTGTTGTCCGAGCAGTCGTCGTAGGCCGGGTCGGGGTCGTTGGCGACGGTGCCGACACCCTGGGCGTCGGGGGAGACCACGGTGTACGAGTCGGGCGTGGCGGTCTGCTTCGGGTGCTCGGTGCCGGAGGCCGGGTCGACCGAGACGACGCCGTGCGTCTGGCCGGAGACCAGGTTGAGCGCGCCGGGCGTGGAGGGGCCGTAGTTGGAGCTGTAGGAGTTGTCGCCGAGCGAGTAGTGCTGGGCGTAGTTCCACAGCCCCGTGACGGTGTTGCCGTCGTAGTAGTCCATCACCAGGCCGGGCTGGTAGTACAGGCCGCCCGAGCACTTGCCGGAGTCGGTGTTCTGGACGTACTGGTCGGCCTTGCCGCCGTTCGCGGCGTACTGCTCCGGGCCGTAGGAGTGGTTCTGGTCGCAGGTGACGGCCTCGTCCGGGCTCAGCCGCTGCGGCGCGTACTGGTTGGGGTTCTTGGCGACCAGGCCCGCGTGCGCGGCGGTGTCGATGTTCTTCGGGGTGTTCTTCGCCGCGGTGAAGGTGGTGCCGTCGGTGTTGGCGGCCTTCGGGTAGGTCGCGAAGTAGTGGTCGAACGACACGTTCTCGTCGAAGAGGACCACCAGGTGCTTGATCGGCGTGGTCGTGCTGCTGCTCCCGCTGCCGCCGCCCTGGCCGGCGGAGTCGGCCCGGGCAGGTGCCGTGCCGCCCAGCAGTACGAGCGCCGCCGCTCCGGCGCACGCCCCCCAGCGCGCGGCCCGCCCCCGCGAACCCCCTCGTGACCTGCTCGTTCTGCCTGTGGTGCTCATGTTGCCTCAGCCTCCGCTGTGTGGTGCCTACGCGTGCCATGTGTCGAATCGCGCACGGCGTCGAACGCGATCGTCGAGCTGGGCCGCGACATGACAACGGCCCGGTGGTGGCTCCCCGGTGAACAGCGGGGGGCGGTTCGGTGTGCGGGTCCGGGACCGGCGGCCCCGGCACCGGTTCAGGCCAGCAGGGTGCTGCCGAGCCAGTCGCCGCGGTCCCGCACGCCCGGCAGCGCGAAGAAGTAGCCGCCGCCGAACGGTGTGATGTAGTCCACCAGCGGTTCGCCCGCCAGCCGCTTCTGCACCGCGGCGAACTGCCGCTCCAGGTCCTGCTGGTAGCAGACGAAGATCAGCCCCATGTCGAGGTTGCCGTCGTTGTCCATGCCCCGGTCGTAGTTGTAGCCGCGGCGCAGGATGCGGGAGTCGTCGGTCTTCGCGGTGCGCGGGTTGGCCACCCTGATGTGGCTGTCCAGCGGGATCACGTCGCCCATCGGGTCCTGCGCGTACTTCGGCGTGTCGAACTCGCCCGCGCCGTCCAGCGGCGCGCCGGTGTCCCGGGCCCGGCCGAACATCCGCTCCTGCTCGGTGATGGAGACCCGGTCCCAGAACTCCACCAGCATCCGGATCAGCCGCACCACCTGGTACGACCCTCCGGACGTCCAGGCCGGCTCGCCGCCCCCGCCGGTCCACAGCAGCCGCTTCGCGACGGCCGGGTCGGTGATGTCCGGGTTGGCGGTGCCGTCCTTGAAGCCGAGGTGGTTGCGGGGGGTGCCGCTGGGGCGGGGCGGGCTGGTGAAGCCGTCCATCCGCCAGCGCACCTGCATGCCGCCGCGGGTGTGCCGGGCGATGTCGCGCAGTGCGTGCAGCACGGTGTCCGGGTGCGGGGCGCTGAGCTGGAGGCTCAGGTCGCCGTGGCACCAGTCCGGTTGCAGGTCGTCGTCCTCGAACGCCGGCATCGTGGTCAGCCGCAGCGGCTTGCGGTCCGCCAGCCCGAACCGGTCGTCGAAGAGCGACGCGCCGACCCCGGTGGTGACCGTCAGCCCGTCGCCGGGCACCCGCGGGCCGAGCGTGCCGCTGTCCGAGGGCGAGTCGGTGATGCCCAGCGCCGCCGGGGTCCCGCCGGAGGTCAGGAACCGGGCCCGCTCGGTGACGGTGTGCAGCAACTCGACCAGCTCGCGCCGGTCGGCCGCGGTGACGTCGAAGGACAGGAACACGCTGGACGCCTGGACGGCCTGGGTGATGCCGGCCTGGTGCGGGCCGTGGAACGGCGCCGCCTGCCCGGCGGCCGGCGCCGGCGTCGCGGCCGCCGCGCTCGATCCGGCCAGCGCGGCCGCGCCGCCCGCCACCGCGCCGACGGCCCCGACGCCGACCGCCGCGCCGCGCAGGAAACCGCGCCGCCGCAGCTCGCCGCCGGCCGGGCCGTGGGTGTCGGTCGTCATACCGTCCTCCGTACGTCGAAGATCGCCGCCACCGGGGCGAGTCGTTCCAGCAGGTCGCCGAAGTCGGCGTCGACCTGCTCGCGCTGGGCGCGGGTCAGTCCGGCCACCGGCGTCCACCTGCCGTCGTGGTCGAGGGACGCGAGGTAGGTCTGGGCGCGGTCGAGCGAGGCGTCGAGCTGCGCGAGTCCGGAGTCACGGGCGGCCAGCAGCGGGCGCAGCTCCGCCAGGATCTCCCGGGTGCCGTCGATGTTCGCCGACGCGGTGGCCAGGTTGGTGCCGCTGCCGTAGTCGGTGCGGGCGGTCAGCTCGAACTGCTCGGCGTTCTCGATGATCTCGTGCGCGCGCAGGCCCATGTTCGCCGGATCCATCTGCTGCGTGGCCCACTGCGACGTGAGTGCCTTCACGGCCTTGTCGAGCGTCGCCGCCTGCCCGCGCAGGGACGCCGCGGACGCCCCGTGCCACAGCCCGTACTCGATCCGGTGGAAACCGGTGAAGTCCGGGTCGGCGGACGGGTTCTGGCCGATCGCCGTGGTGCCGTTGATCACGCCGTCCGCGTCGCCGAACGTGTCGTAGGCCGCGCCCATCCGCTCGTAGACGAGGTGGCCGGTGAGCCAGTCGCGGCGGGCGGCGGCCAGGTCACCGTGGTCGATGTCGGACGTCAACGCAGCGGTGTCGGTGGAGAGTTCGGCCATCCGGGCCTTGATCCACCTCTGGTAGTCCAGGGTCGGCGGGATCAGGTCGTGCACCGTGACCGGGAGGGAGGACGGTCCCTGCGGGACCTTGCCCGGGACCGTCACGGTGGGGCCGGTGACCGCGTCGGTGTCCTCCTGCTGGCACTCGAACGCGTACCGCCCGCTGCCGAGGTCCACGACCATCGACCGGGTCGCGCCCGGGGCCAGCCCCTCGATCTCCGCGTACAGCCTTCCGGTCGCGGGGTCCTTGAGGTAGACCTCGGTGGCGTTCGCGGCGGAGTTGTGCAGGTCGAACGCCTGCGTTCCGGCGCGGGGCCGCTGCGCGGCGCCCCAGCCCCGGCCGCAGGTGCTCGTCGAGACGTCGACGGCGGTGTGCCGGAGGCCGTCCGGGGCCGTCGCGGTCGCCGGGTGCGTGGCGCCGCGGCCGCCCCCGGCGGCCAGGACGCCCGCGGTGACCGCGGCGGCGACGGCGACGGCTGCGCCGGCCACGGTCCAGCCGCGCGCGGCGCGCCGGCGGGGCTCGGCGGGGGTGTCCGCGCCGGAGAGCATGGCGGCGACGCCGGTGTCGGCGTCCCCGCCGGTGCGGGTGCGGGTGTCGCCGTCCGTGTCGTTCTCCGGGCCGGTGAGGGCCCCGGTGTCGGCAGCGGCACGGGCGGCCGTACCGGTGTCGGCGTCCCAGTCGGTGCGGGTGCGGGTGTCGCCGTTCGGGGCCGTACGGGCATTAGTGCTGGTGTCGGTGTCGGTGTCGGTGTCGGTGTCGGCGCGCGCACCTGCGCCGGGTTCGGGGCTGGACGCGGTCTCGGTGAGGGCGCCGGTGTCGGCAGTGGCACAGGCGGCCGTACCGGTGTCGGCGTCCCCGCCGGTGCGGGTGTCGGTGTCTCCGTCCGAGTCCGTGCGGGCATCGGTGCCGGTGCCGGTCCCGGTGTCGGCGCGCGCACCCGCGCCGGGTTCGGGGCCGGATGCGGTCTCGGTGTGGGCGTCGGTGTCGTCCTCAGCGGTGTCGGTGTCCTCGGCGGCGCGGGCGGGCGCGTCGTCCCCGGCCGCCGCGTCCGGGCCGGGGCCCTGCCGGTCGGCGGGCCGCCGCTCCGGTCCGGCCGGTCCGGCCGCCGGCGTTACGCCGTCGGGCGGCACGGCAGCCGTCTCGCCCGCCGGCGCACCGCCCTCGGGCGCGGACTCGCGGTGGGCGTCGGCGTCAGCGTTGGCGTCGGCCTCGGCGCCGGCCGCCGGGACGGGTTCGGGTTCGGGTGCGGGTTCGGCGGGCACACCGGACCTCCGGGAAATCGGTGCAGCAGGACGTGACGCCGACATGCTAAACATGCGGTGGCAGGCCCTCCCACCTGCGGAAAGGCCAGGAGCCCACAATTCGCCCGCAGTTCATCCGCGCGTCATCGGCGGGCCGCCGGCCGCCCGGCTCGGCGCCGTCCGGCGGCGTCACGTGCAGGACGGCACCGCCGAGAGGTTCTGCACGTGGCGCGCGGCGACGTAGCCGGGGCGGCCGTCGCCCAGCAGGTACCACAGCGTGTTTCCGTCGACGCTCTGGCCCACGGCCTTGCAGTGCAGCGCGACCACGGCGCCGGACCGGAGCGATCCGAGGGAGCCCGAGGCGGACGTCGCCTTCTCACGGACGGTCAGCGGAAGGCGCGACACCACCCGGCCCTGCGGCTCGGCCGCCGCGAACGTCTGCTGGTCCCCGGCGGAGGAGGGCGCCTGCTGGTCGGTGTCGGCCCGGGGCCGCCGGTCGGCGGAAGGCGGCGCCTGCCGGCCCCGGTGGTCGGGCGCGGGGGCACTCGCGCCCGTGCCGGTGCCGGCCGGCCGCGCGGGCCGGGGAGCCACCGCGTACGCGGACGTCGCGGCGAGCAGGCCGCAGCCCGCGATCAGCAGACCGGCGATGCCGGTCGTGACGCGGTGCCTGGCGTGCGCTGGGTACATGGCGGCCCTCTTTCCGGAAGCGCGGCGGTCCCGTGTGCCCCTCCTTCATGGCACGCGGGACCGCCGAACCGGTCCAGGAAAACGGCCCGTCCACCCGGATGGACCACGAATGGCCCCGGCCGGCCGACGCCGGCGCCGGGGCCCGCCGGCGCGGACGTCAGCCGCAGGTCAGCACGCCCGCGTTGTGCTTGGCGGTCAGTACCCGGCGTACGCTCGCCGCCACGTCGGCGCGGAACGAGGAACTGGCCGACATCCGGCTGAGCACCGCCGAGGTCATCGGGGCGATGTCGCTGGGCCGGACGGTCAGCACCACGTCGCCGCCGGCCGTGATGAAGTCCACCGCGCGCTGCGCCGGGGTGTGGTCGGCGACGGCGGCGGCGTTCCCCAGGTCGTCGGAGATGACCGCGCCCTTGAAGCCGAGCTTGCCGCGCAGCAGCGTGCGGATCACGGCCGAGGAGAAGGCGGCCTGGTGGTCAGGGTCGATCCGGGTATAGATCGCCGAGGAGACCATCACGAACGGCGTGCCCGCCTGGATGCCGGCCCGGAAGGGCTGGAGGTACGCGTCGTCGGTCGTGGTCACCGAGTCGGTGACGCCCGCGGTGAAGTCGGTGTTGCCGCTGGAACGGCCCAGGCCCGGGAAGTGCTTGATGGACGGCACCACGCCGGCCTGGCGCATGCCGCGCAGGAACGCGGTGCTGTGCGAGGCGACCGTCGAGGGGTCGGTGCCGTACTCCCGGTCCAGCTTGCCGATCGGCGCGTTCACCGCCACCTGGTCCGCCGGGACGGTGTCCGCGACGGGCGCGAGGTTCATGTTGACCCCGGCGGAGGCCAGTTGGCGGCCCCACGTGGCGGCGTCGGACTGGAGGGTCGCGGCGGACCGCGTGCCCTGCGTCACCGCGCTGGGGATGGTGCTGAAGCCGGGCCCGTTGAGCACCTGGACCTGGCCGCCCTCCTGGTCGGTGGAGACGAACATCCCCAGCGACACGCCCCGCACGGGGGAGGCCAGGGCGCGCACCTTGGCGGTGACCGCCTTCACGGCGGCGGTGCCCTGCGTGGTGCGGCCCTGGAGGAAGACCGAGCCCGTCCTGCCGGCCGTGATCGCCTGCGCCTGGGCTGTCGTCATGCCGGTGCTGGAGACCGCGGTCATGAAGAGCTGGCCGACCCGCTGGGCGCTCGTCATCGCGTTGTACGCCCGGTCCACGCAGCTCGCCGCCGACGTGGTCGTCGGCTGCTGCGAGGTGGTGGGCGGCGGCGCCGCCGTGGTGGTGCGCGACGGGCTCGCGGACGTGCTGCCCGACGTCGTGGGGCTGCCGCTGCCGGCCGACGACGACGCGGACGTCGCGTCGGAGGTGGTCGAGCCGGGCGACGGCTGGCCGTTTCCGCAGCCGGCGACGGCCACGAGCAGGCCCGCCACGAGCGCCCCGCGGCGCATGCGTGCGGAGTACGGCGGTCTGTCGGCGGAAGAATGCTGCGGGTGCTTGCGCACTGCGGAACCTCACCTCATGGGGTCGGTCGACGGAACGGTCCTGCGGGTTCATGATCCCCCAGCGGCGTCACTTGTTCCCCACCGGCCTCTCTGGAAACGGCCACCCGGGTGAGAACGGAGGATCTGGTTCCGCGGGCGTGCGGGGCACCGGGGTGGAGCCGGTGAAGCGGGGCAGCCGGTACGGCGGGGCCGCAGGAGCCCCGCGGCGCGGGTCACCCGGTGCGCGGCACGGCTCAGGGCACGGTGGCCGCGGCGACCCGCCGGAAGCGCCGCACACGCGAGTGGAGCCGGCCGGTGTGAGACTGGCCGGCAAGGAGGTGAGCTCCATGGCGACGTCCGCCCCGGACCCGTCCCCGGTCGACGGCCGCACGATCACCACCGATGTGCCGGCCAGACTCGACCGGCTGCCGTGGTCGCGCTGGCACTGGATGATCGTGGTCGGCCTGGGCACGGTCTGGATCCTCGACGGCCTGGAAGTCACCATCGTCGGCAACATCGCCGGGCGGCTGTCCGAGCCCGGCTCCGGGCTGTCCATCACGTCCTCGCAGATCACCGGGCTCGCGGCCGCCCTCTACGTGACCGGCGCGTGTGTCGGCGCGCTCTTCTTCGGGTGGCTGACGGACCGGTTCGGCCGCAGGAAGCTGTTCATGGTGACCCTCGCGGTGTACCTGGGCGCCACCGCGATGACCGCGCTGTCCTTCGCGCCGTGGTGGTTCTTCACCTTCCGCTTCCTGACCGGCTTCGGCATCGGCGGGGAGTACGCGGCGATCAACTCCGCGATCGACGAGCTGATCCCGTCGAAGTACCGCGGCCGGGTGGACCTGAGCATCAACGGCAGCTACTGGCTCGGCGCGATCGGCGGTTCGCTGCTGTCCATCGTGGCGCTGAACACCGGCGTCTTCGCCAAGGACGTCGGCTGGCGGCTGACCTTCGCGCTCGGCGTGGTGCTCGGCCTGGTCATCCTGCTGGTGCGCCGGCACGTGCCGGAGAGCCCGCGCTGGCAGTTCATCCACGGCTACGGCGACGAGGCCGACCAGCTCGTCTCCGACGTCGAGCGGCAGGTCGAGGCGGAGAAGGGGACCCGGCTGCCGCGCGCCGACCGCGAGATGGCCATCCACCAGCGCCGGAGCATCGGCTTCGGACTGATCGCGAAGACCGTCTTCCTGAAGTACCCCAGGCGCGCCACGCTCGGCCTGTCCCTGTTCATCGGGCAGGCGTTCCTCTACAACGCCATCACCTTCGGGTTCGGCACGATCCTCATCACCTTCTACGGCGTCGACTCCGGCCACACCGGCTACTACTTCGCGGTGATCGCCGCCGGCAACCTGTGCGGCGCGGTGCTGCTCAGCCCGCTCTTCGACCTCGTCGGCCGGCGGATCATGATCAGCGGGACGTACCTGCTGTCCGGCGTCCTGCTCTTCCTCACCGCGTGGCTGTTCCACCGCGGCTCGCTGGACGCCACCACGCTGACCGTCTGCTGGTGCGTGGTGCTCTTCTTCGCCTCGGCCGGGGCCAGCAGCGCCTACCTGACGGTGTCGGAGATCTTCCCGATGGAGACCCGCGCGATGGCGATCGCCTTCTTCTACGCGGTCGGTACGGCGGCCGGCGGCATCACCGGCCCGCTGGTCTTCTCCGACCTCACCTCCTCGGGGAAGGTGGGCGACACCGTGCTGGCGTTCTGCATCGGCGCGGCCCTGATGTGCGCGGGCGGGCTGGTGGCGGCGGTCTTCGCGGTCAACGCCGAGCAGAAGTCCCTGGAGGACATCGCGACGCCGCTCTCCTCGGCCGGCCCGGCGACGGCGGCGTCGCCGACCGGCACGCCGCGGGCGTCGAGCGGTCCGGCGTGACCCGCCCCGATCCGGCGTGAACCCCCCCGCCCCGGCCCGGCGCTCACCGGGCCGGGGCGCGGCATGCGCGCGTGGGGCGAGGGCGCGGGTGCGGGGGAGGTGCGGCACGCTGCGCGGGCGCGGGCGCGGGCGTGGTGGGTGCGGGCGTGGGGTGCGGGCAAACGACGGGGGCCGGGTACGGGCTCGCGGCCCGCACCCGGCCCCCGGCCGGAAGAACGTCCTCCTACTGCACCAGCATGCCCGCGCGCAGCTTCTTCACGATCCGGCTCAGCAACCGGGAGACGTGCATCTGGGAGTATCCCAGCACCTCGCCGATCTGGGACTGGGTCATCTCCTCCACGAAGCGCATCCGCAGCAGGTCGCGGTCGCGGTCGGAGAGTTCGGCGACCAGCGGCGCCAGGCTGCCCAGGTTCTCGATCAGCTCCATCGTCGGGTCGCAGTCGCCGATGGTGTCGGCGAGGGTGCGGCCGTCGCTGTCGGGACCCGCGTCGCTGTCGGACCAGGGGATGTCGAGCGATCCGGCGGTGTAGCCGTTCGCCGCGACCAGGCCCTCCAGCACCTCGTTCTCGGTCAGTTCCAGGTGGGCGGCCAGCTCCGGCACCGTGGGGTCGCGGTCGAGCAGCAGCGCCAGGTGCTCCTTCGCCTTGCTCAGCTCGACCCGCAGCTCCTGGAGCCGCCGCGGCACGTGCACCGCCCACGAGGTGTCGCGGAAGAACCGCTTCATCTCGCCGACGATGTACGGGATCGCGAAGGTGGTGAACTCCGTCTCCCGGGACAGGTCGAACCGGTCGATCGCCTTGATCAGCCCGATCGTGCCGACCTGGATGATCTCCTCCCGGTCGGTGCCCGGGCGGTTCCGGTAGCGGCCGGCCGCGAAGTGCACCAGCGCCAGGTTCATCTCGATCAGGGTGTTCCGGGCGTAGCTGTAGGCGTGGGTCCCCTCCTCCAGTTCCTGGAGTCGGTCGAAGAAGAGTTTCGAGAGCACGCGCGCGTCCTGCGGGGCAACCGCGGTCGCGTCTTCGATCCAGGGGAGCCCGCCGGGCGCCTCCTGGTGGGCCGAACCCGCCTGCCGCAGGCAGGTCGCGGTCCCGCTTGTGCTACTCGACTGCTGCGCATTCGCGGTCACGTCATCGCCTCGCACTTGTAGGACGGTCAACCGCCTCCTGCCCCCCGACCGCCGACGTATTCCTCTTTTTTTCGCGGAGGTTCGAAACGGTCCCCGCCAACACGTCCGCGCGCCCGTGCGGTTCGGCACGGGAGGGGACGGACGGACGGCGGAACGCGCGGCAGGGCCGGGGGAGGGCGCGGATCAGAGGTACTTCGGCAGCCACTCCAGGCGCAGGGCCTCGTGGTGGGCGCCGCCGCCCTCGTGGCCGTTGAAGTCGTAGACCTCGATGGTGCGGTCCTCGTGGCCGTAGCCGTTGAACGCGGCGAAGACCGTGGAGGGCGGGCAGGTCGCGTCCAGCAGGGCGGTGGAGAACAGCGCGGGCGCCCGGCCGCGGGCGGCGAAGTGCACGTTGTCGAAGTAGGCGAGGGTGCCGAAGGCCCGCTCGCGCTCGGGGCGGTGGGTGGACAGGTAGGACGCGACCTCGCGGTAGGGGAACGCGTCGGTGATCCGGACTGCCCGCGGCAGGTCGCACAGGAACGGCACGTCGGGCGCGACCGCGACGAGGTCGGGCACCAGGCCGCCGACCGCGATGCTCAGCCCGCCGCCCTGGCTGACGCCGGTCACCACCGTGCGGGAGGCGTCGGCCAGCGGGTGGGTACGGGCCGCCTCCACCGCGCGCACGCCGTCGGTGATCACCCGGCGGTAGTAGAACTCGTCGCGGTCGGTGATGCCGCGGGTCAGGAAGCCGGGGGTCGCCGAACCCGAGCCCACCGGGTCGGGGGTGTCGCCGGTCGACCAGGAGCCGCCCTGCCCGCGGGTGTCCATCAGGAAGTGCGCGTACCCCGCGGAGGCCCAGGTCAGGCGCTCGTGCGGCAGGCCGCGCCCGCCGCCGTACCCGATGAACTCCACCACCACCGGCAGAGGTTCACGGGCACCGGCCGGCACCGTGAACCAGCCCTTGATCCGGTGCCCGTCGAAGCCGGAGAACTCCACGTCGAAGGTGTCCACGGTCCGCAGCGCCGTCGCGACCGGCTCGAACCGCGCGGCCAGGTCGTGGCCGCGGGCCTGCGCCAGGGTGTCGGCCCAGAAGCGGTCGAAGTCCGGTGGCTCGACCGACTCGCTGCGGTACGTCCTGAGCTGCTCTATCGGCATGTCGAACTGGGCCATCGGTGCGTTCCCCTCCGCGGCTGGTCACCACACGGTCCCGCATACCGTACTTGCCCGGACCGGCCCGTGGGGCCCGGGGCCGTACCCCCGCCGGGCGGGGGTACGGCAGGTGACGAGCGGGGTCATGCCTTCGGACCGCGCTCGGGGGCCGGCCGGCCTTGACCGGGGTCGGTGGTGCAGCCGCCCTTGCGGCAGTTCACGTCGGGGCAGGACATTCTCGGATCACCTCTTTTCTGCCAGGTCGTCGGGCACGCAGTCCAGGAACAGCTTGTCCACCCGCCGGCCCTGCCACAGCGCCGCGCTGCGCAGCCGGCCGGCGGTGCGGAAACCGGCCTTGAGGTAGGCGTTGACCGCGGCGGTGTGCGGGGCCAGCACCTCCAACCACACCGCGCTCAGCGACGCGATGGAGAACGCCCAGTCCAGCGTGAGTGCGGTGGCTTCGGCCGCGTAGCCCCGGCCGCGGTGCTCCGGGGCGATCACCAGGGTGAGTTCGGCGGTGTTGACCGCCTGGTCGACGTTGAGGGAGGTGGTGCCGACCGGCACCGCGCCCTCCGTGGTGACCACTTCGAAGAGCTGGTAGTGCCGCGAGGTGTGACTGCTCAGGAACCGGGCCCGGAACACCTCCCAGGACACCGGCCAGCGGGCGCCGAACCCGACGACCGTCGCCGGGTCGGTCTCCCACCGGTGGTAGTCCTGCATCATCTCTTCTCTCGCCAGCGCCAGTGCCAACCGCTCTCCTGCGCGCAGCGGCAGAGGTGCGGGGGGGTGGGGGGTGGTCATCACGTGTCGTCTCTCCCATACGTGTGCCCGGGGCCAGGGGGCCGCAGCCGTCCATAAAGCGTCATTCCGCTCCGGGCCCGCCGGGGCGGGATCGGCCGTATTGCCGCGTGCACCACGGGGTTGTGCTTGCCTGTGAGCCGGTCCCACGCGACCCACACGTGCACCGGTGCCCCATTCGTCAGTAAAAGCCCACCCCGGCGACTGCGGGGGGTCATGGACGGCAAACGGGTGGCAACCGGGGGCAACCGGGGGCAACGCGGCGACCTTGGCCGAATACGGGTCAACCGCACCGCGCCCCCGCCGCGTCCGCGCGCCGGCGCGCGGGCGGGCGTCCCCGCCGGCGCCCGCCGGTCGGGTGCGGCCGCCCGACCGGGTCCGACCGGGGGCGGGGGCACCGCGGAACCCGAGCCGTTCACCGTGATAGCTCCGCCCGGAACCGGGGAAGGCAAGGAGCACGGTTGCCGACGGGTGGAGGTCCGGATGAAGGTCGCACTGCTGACCCGGGAGTACCCCCCGGACGTCTACGGCGGGGCCGGTGTGCACGTCGAGTTCCTCGCCCGCGAGCTGCGCCCGCTGGTCGACCTCGACGTGCACTGCTGGGGCGAGGGGAACACCGCGGGCGTCTTCCGCCACCGCGCCCCGGCCGGCCTCGACGGCGCCAACGACGCGCTGCGCACCTTCGCCGTGGACCTCCAGATGTCCGCCGCGCTCGGCGACCGGGACCTGGTGCACTCCCACACCTGGTACGCCAACCTCGCCGGCCACTTCGGCAAGCTCCTGCACGGCATCCCGCACGTGCTCACCGCCCACTCGTTGGAACCGCTGCGCCCGTGGAAGGCCGAGCAGCTCGGCGGCGGCTACGCCCTGTCGAGTTGGGCCGAGCGCACCGCGATGGAGTCGGCCGACGCCGTGGTCGCGGTCTCCGACGGCATGCGCGGCGACATCCTGTCCTGCTACCCGGGCCTCGACCCCGACCGGGTGCACGTGGTGCGCAACGGCATCGACACCACCACCTACCGGGCCGACCCGCGCACCGACGCCCTGGCCCGCCTCGGCATCGACCCGGCCCGGCCCTACGTGCTGTTCGTCGGCCGGATCACCCGGCAGAAGGGCGTGCCGCACCTGCTGCGCGCCGCCCGCGCGATCGATCCCGCCGCGCAACTCGTGCTGTGCGCCGGCGCGCCCGACACCCCCGCGCTGGACCGGGAGTTCCGGTCGCTCTTCGACGAGCTCAGCTCGGTGCGCGACGGGGTGCACTGGATACCGGCGATGCTGCCGCGCCCCGCGGTGGTGCAACTGCTCACCCACGCGGCGGTGTTCGTCTGCCCGTCGGTGTACGAGCCGCTGGGGATCGTCAACCTGGAGGCCATGGCCTGCGGTACGGCGGTGGTCGCCTCGGCGGTCGGCGGCATACCCGAGGTCGTCGAGGACGGCGAGACCGGGCTGCTGGTGCCCTACCGGGAGGGCCACGCCGAGGAGTTCGAGGCCGGTCTGACCCGGGCCCTGGACCGGGTGCTCGGCGACCCGGCGGGCGCGGCGCGCATGGGGGAGGCGGGGCGGCTGCGCGCGGTGCGCGAGTTCGGCTGGGACGCCGTCGCCCGCAGGACCGCGGACCTGTACGAGGCGGTCGCGAAGGCCGGCACCGCCTAGGGCCGGTCCGGCGGATCGTGCCGGTCGAGCTCGCGGGGTCCGGTGCCGTGCATCGCAAGGCGGAGAACCATCCTCGTACCGGGTCGTACATGGATGATTCGACAACGCAGGGAGGTGCGGTGCCGGGCGCCGTGAGCCCGGCAGGGTCCGCCGGACAGGCCCTGGGGCCTGTTGCGGGCGGACGGCGCGGGAGAACGGCCGGCGGCCGCGGATCGGTCCGCGGCACGCGGGCACACGGCTCACGGGAACGGAGGCGGCCGTCCGGCCGGCCCTCCGCGACCGACGACGACGAACAAAGGGGCGCCGATGCGCGGTGGTGGACCTTCGGTCCTTGGCATAGTGCTGGCCGGCGGGGCGGGGAAGCGGCTGATGCCGCTCACCGCGGACCGGGCGAAACCCGCGGTGACCTTCGGCGGGTCGTACCGCCTGGTCGACTTCGTGCTGTCCAACCTGGTCAACGGCGGCATCCTGCGGATCTGCGTGCTCACCCAGTACAAGTCGCACTCTCTGGACCGGCACGTGTCGACGACCTGGCGGATGTCGAACATGCTGGGCAACTACGTGACGCCGGTGCCCGCCCAGCAGCGGCTCGGCCCGCGCTGGTACCTCGGCAGCGCGGACGCGATCCTCCAGTCGCTCAACCTCATCCACGACGAGCAGCCGGACTACGTCGCGGTGTTCGGCGCCGACCACGTCTACCGGATGGACCCGCGGCAGATGCTGGAGCAGCACGCGGAGCACGGTGCGGGCGTCACGGTGGCCGGCATCAAGGTGCCCAGGGCCGACGCCTCCGGCTTCGGCGTGATCACCCCCGGCGCCGACGGGGTGGCGGTCGAACGGTTCCTGGAGAAGCCGGCCGACCCGCCGGGGCTGCCCGGCGACCCCGGGCGGGTCTTCGCCTCGATGGGCAACTACGTCTTCACCACCAAGGCGCTGCTGGAGGCGCTGCACGAGGACGCCGAGGACCCGCAGTCGGTGCACGACATGGGCGGCAGCATCCTGCCCCGGCTGACCGCGCAGGGCGCCGCGCACGTCTACGACTTCGACGCCAACCACGTGCCCGGCGAGACCGCCCGCGACCATGGCTACTGGCGGGACGTGGGCACCCTCGACGCCTACTACGACGCGCACATGGACCTGGTCTCCGACCGGCCCGCCTTCAGCCTCTACAACCGCGACTGGCCGATCCACACCAACCCCGGTTCGCTGCCGCCCGCGAAGATCGCCGCCGGCGGCATCGTGGGGGAGTCCGTGATCAGCCCCGGCTGCGTGGTGCGCGGCCAGGTCACGCGCTCGGTGCTCTCGCCGGGCGTCGTCGTGGACACCGGCGCCGTCGTCCAGGGCTCGGTGCTGCACCACAACGTGCGGGTCGGGCGCGGCGCGATCGTCCGCGGGGCGGTGCTCGACAAGAACGTGGACGTGCCGCCCGGCGCCACCATCGGCGTCAACCCCGAGCGGGACCGCGCGCTGTACACCGTCTCCGAGGCGGGCGTGATCGCGCTGGGCAAGGGCGCCCAGGTCGGCTGATCCGGCGCGGCCCACGGGGCGGCCGCGACCGCGCGCCACCCGGCCGCGGGTTTCCGCCGGACAGGTCCCGGGGCCTGTCCGGCGGATCGTGCCGGTCGGGCGCGCGGTGTCCGGTGCCGTTGCGTCGCAAGGCGGAGAGACGTCCTCGTACCGGGTCGTCCGTGGGTGGTTCGGCAACGCAGGGAGGTGCGGTGCCGGGCGCCTGAGCCCGGCGGGTTCCGCCGGACCGGCCCTAGAGCCCGCGCCCCGCGGAGCCGCGCTCCCGGCGGGCGAGGACGTCGATCATGTCGCTGATCGTGGCCGCGTCCTCGGGGGAGAGGTTGACCGCGCGCAGCGCCATGCTGCGCACGCCCGCGTCCCGCAGCGCGCCGAGCAGTTCGAGCTCCTTGGCGATGGCCGCGCCCTGCTCGTCGTCGAAGAAGTACCCGACGGGGACGTCGAAGAACTGGGCGAGGGCTTCGAGGTGGCGCTTGGTGGGGTTGTCGCGCCGGCCGGTGCGCAACTGCCACAGGTACGTCGCGGAGAAGCTCTCGCCCGTGGCCTCCCGGCAGGCGCGGGCGACCTCCTCGTGGCTGTACGGCTCCCGGTTGGGGCGGCGGACGACACGGAAGAGGGCGTCGATCTTGCCGGCGAGCGTGGAGGTCGGCGCGGGCGGCGGGGCCGCGGGGGACTGCTCGTCGGCGGCGGAACCGCTTCCGGCCGGGGACGCGGCGGCGGTGCCGGCCCGGCGTCCGGCGGCGGACGACACGGCGGAAACACGCTTGTCCATCGTCCGCCTCCCCCCGAGTAGTACCGGCCAGGCCGAGCTGTTCTTCCCCCGGCCTCATCGTAGCCGGTGCTCCCCCGATCCCGGAATGGCCGTCGGCCCTGTGGCCGATGTGAACTGTGTGACGGGACAAAGGCGGGGGTGCCGGTGTGTCCGCCGCCGGGGCCGACTTCCGTGCGTGACACGGACGTCGCTGTCCGTTCGGGCCGCGCGCCCGGCCGCGCCGGCGGAACGCCGAACCGGCCGGGCAAGTCGAATTCCGGCCATGTCGGGGGAACCGGTGGTCAGACCGGGGCCGGCTCCGGTTCGGGCACGTCGGCGGCCACCCGCGCGGCCCGCAGGGCGGGCGGCAGGCTCAGCACGATGCCGCCCAGCGCGAGCAGGCCCATCGCCCACAGCGCTCCGCGCACCCCGAGCCAGTCGCCGAGCACACCGCTGCCCAGCGCGCCGACCAGGCCGGCCGTGGCGACGCACACCTGGAGCGCGGCCATCGCGCGGCCGAGCGTCTCCTCGGACATCGAGGCGACCAGGACGGAGCTGACGGCCACGTTGGCGATCGCGCCGAAGAAGATCGGCAGACCGATGCCCATCGCCGCGCAGAACGCGGCCAGCGGCAGCGGACCGCCGGACAGCGGCAGCAGCAGGCTGCAGATCATGGCGGCGGTGAAGCCGCCCAGCAGCACCCGCCGGGCGTCCCGGCCCGGTGCCAGCACCCGCCCGGCGACGGCGGAGCCCGACAGCCCCATCAGCCCCGACAGCGCGAAGAGCGAGCCGTAGGCGGCGGTCGGCAGGTGGATGACCCGCAGCAGGAACGGTCCGGTCAGCGCGGTGACACCGGCCAGGGCCGCGGCCGGCACCACGATGAACACGCCCAGCGCGCGGTGGAAGCCGTCGCCGGTGAACAGCCGCAGCCCCGCCATCGCGCCGCGCAGCGAGGTGAGCACCGAGGGCGCGGGCCCGCGCGGGACCAGGTCGGTCGAGCGCATGGTGACCAGGGCCGCGGCGCTGAGCAGGTAGCTGGCCACGTCGACGGAGAGCGCGGCGGCCGCGCCGAGCAGCGCGATCGCGGGTCCGGCGAGCAGGCGGCCGACGAGCGCGGCGCCGTACTGCCCGGCCTGGAGCCGGGCGCGGGCGCCGCCGATCCCGTCCGGGCCGACGAGTTGGCGCAGGTGCAGGAAGTACACCGACATGGAGAGCGTGGACGTGGCGCCCATGATGGCGCACAGCAGGCCCAGCCAGAGCAGCGAGACGGCGCCGGCGGCCAGCCCGAGGGCGACGACACCGACGGCCGCCGCGCAGATCAGGTCGAGCAGGATCAGCGCGCGGCGCGGGTGGGCGAGGCGGTCGGCGAGCGCGCCCGCCGGGAAGCCGAGCAGCAGGATCGGCGCGGTCGCGGCGGCGCTGATCAGGCCGATGGCCCCGGCCGAGGCGTTGAGGTGCACCACCGCCACCACCGGCAGCGCGATCGTGGTGAAGACCGAGCCGAACGCGGAGGCGGTCTGCCCGCACCAGTAGAGGTTGACGTCGCGGGTGGCGGCCCAGCCCGCCGAGGCGCCGTCCGGCGGGTCGGCGGCGGGCGCGTCGCCCGTGGGCGACCCGTTCGTTCCGTCGGTCTTCTCCACGCTCATCGGCACCTCACCTGGCCGCTGGGGTACGGGCGTGCGCGCCGCTGAGCGCGTCCACGGTGAACAGCGGGTCGGGCGCGGGGTCCAGCAACTGCGTCAGGAAGAGCAGTATCCCCGCCGAGCCGCTCCACAGGTCCGCGCTGAAGCGCATGAGCTGGTCCCCGAGGAAGCGCACCCCGGTCGGGTGGGGCACCGCGAACTTGAACAGCCCCCGCGCGCCGCGGACCGCGTCGGCCCGGGCGGACCTCTCGCCGGTCAGCCGGGCCTGCTCGGCGAGGGCGAACCCCAGTCCGGCCAGGCCCTGGAAGAGCCCGGACATCGCGGTGTAGGTGGTGCGGGTGGACGCCAGCAGCCGCGGCAGCGCCTGCGCGAGCCGCTCGTCGTCGACGGTCCGCGTGTAGCGGACGACCGCGTGCGCCATCGACGCGGACCCGGAGTACAGGTACGGCAGGCTGCGGCTGTCGGTGGCGGAGATCGGGAAGGCCAGGCCGGGCGCGTCGGGGTCGGTGGCGCGGTCGAGTTCGGCGTGCAGCAGCCGGACGCCGCGCTCCAGTCCGTCGTCCGACCCGGTGACGGCGGCGAGCTGCTGGAGCATCAGCGCGATGCCGGTCCGGCCGTGCATGAGGCCGGTGGCGTCGTCGGCGCCGAGCAGCGGTGCGAGGCCGGCGTCGGACGGCAGCGCCGCCGCGAGTTCGGCCGCGCGCTCGACGTGCGCGGCGTCGCGGGTGTGGCCGTACACCGCCAGGTGGGCGAGGGCGAGGCCGGAGCTGCCGCCGAAGAGCGTCGCGGAGGCGCCCGAGGTGATCAGCGGGTGGCGGTCCGCGGCGGCGAGCAGGTCCCGCGCCTCGTCCAGCAGCCCGTGGTCGGCCAGCACCCAGGCGATGCCGGCGGTGCCGGCCATCAGTCCGGGGCCCAGGCGGTCGATCCGGTCGAAGGCGTCGGTGCGCAGGCGCTCCAGCGCGCCGTCCGGCAGGGCGCGCCCGGCGCGGGTCAGGGCGTGCAGGACACCGGCGGAACCGTAGGCCAGGCACTGGGTGTTGGTGCGGTAGCCGTCGGCGATGGTGGGGAACACCCGGTCGGGATGGTCCGGTTCGGCCATCGCGACCAGCGCGTCCGCGGTGCGGTCGCGCAGGTCGGCGAGGTGCCGCAGCGGGTCGGCGGCCACCTCCTCGGGCGAGGGTAGGGGGAGCGCGCCGTCCGCCGCGGCGCGCGGCGGGTGGAACCGCACCGCCTTCTGCCACAGCGGCTCCGGCAGCGGCGCCCGCTCCAGCAGTTCGCCGCGCAGGTGCGCGAGCGCGTCGGGGTTGCGCCGCGCCGACTGGTGGAAGGGGCCGAGGAGCAGCAGGGCCAGGCCGGCCAGCCCGAAGTCGTCGTGGATCCGCCGGTCGTCGCCCACGAGTTCGGGCGGCGGGGAGTAGCCCGGGGTGCCCATCACCAGGATCTCGTCGGCGTCCGCGCGCTGGGCGGCCTCGAAGTCCACCAGTCGGACGCTGTCGTCCTCGCCGACCATCACGTTGCCGGGGCTGACGTCCACGAAGAGGTAGCCGGCGGCGTGCAGCCGCTCCAGCGCGCTCTCCACCCGTTCGAGCAGCTTCTCGCAGCGGGCGTAGTAGTCGTCGAACTCGTGGGGCAGCCGGCCGGTGCCGAGCATCGGCTGGTGGGCGACCATCCAGCGCTGGAGGGTCTCGCCCTCGATGAACTCGGTGACGAGGTAGTCGTGTTCCCACTCGTGGAAGAGCTCCAGCGGCTGCGGGGCGAGGCCGGGGGCCGCGGCGTGCAGGGCGGTCAGCGTGTGGTGCTCGGACCGCAACTGGTCGGGTGCGGTGCGCTCGCCGTGGGCCACGCCGGTGTGCGCGCGGGCCTCCTTGATGAAGACCTGGCGGCCGGTGGCCAGTTCCCGCGCCCGGTAGGTGCCGCCGGCGTTGGAGAACTGGAGGGCCTCCTCGAAGGTGTACCCGTGGAAGGTCACCGGCTCCGTGCGGGGGGTGCCGGCCTTCCGGCGGGGGGCCGCGGCCTTCGTGCCCGCCGCGGCGGGGCGGCGCTTGACGAAGGGGTCGACCACTCCCTCCGGCAGGTGGAAGGAGACGCCGCGGTGGTCCTCCTCCACCACGCCGTCCGGGCGGCGCAGCAGCATGGTGTAGGTGCCGTCGGCGTTGACGCGGTCGCGCGGCAGGTAGGCGCCGTACCGGTAGTGGACGGTGCGCGAGTCGCGGTAGCGCCGGTCGGTGAGGACGAACGGTCCCTGTTCGCCGTCGAGTTCGGTGCGCAGCCGCTCCATGAGCGCGCGGGCGGCCTCGACGTCGGTGGGATAGGCGGCGACGAACTTGCCGCTCTGCTGCCGCGCGGCCTGCTTGTGGTGCATCCACCAGTAGGCGAGCGAGCAGGACATGTGCTTGAAGGCGACGTCCTGTTCGAAGCAGACGGCGGCCACGGTGTCGAGGACGTGCTGCTGGCGGCCGGGCCGCGCGGACACGTGCACCTTCCAGCCGTCCTCGACACCGCGCAACTGCCGGCCCCGGTGCCACATCGTCCAGATCCCGGACTCCGTCCCGGCCCAGCCGTCCGGCACCCCCGCGGGCCGGTAGACCTCGCCGCGGTCGCGGGCGGTCTCCAGCGGTGCGTAGAACTCCTTGTCCGCGACGACGTAAAGGAACGGGATCATGGGGCCTCTCCGGTGCTGGGTCGACGGTGCGGCGGCGGTGCGGACGTCAGCAGCAGGAGATCAGGCTGGTCGCGCTCGTCGAGCCGATGACGTTGTCGGCGAAGGAGGTCTGCACGCCCATCTCCTGGAGGTCCAGCGGGTTGGCGACGTGCGCCTCGACCTCGGACTCGCCGTCGGCCGCTTCGGGGGCGGTCTGCTCGTCGTCGGGCACTGCGGAGGAAGCGGGGTCCACGGGATCGGCCATGGTGTCTCCTGTCGGGTCCGGGCGCCCGGCACGGCCGGCCGGGCCGCGCGGGTGCGAAACGACGAGTGGGTGGCGCGCCGCATCGGCACGCCACCCACACGGGTAGCTCAGGCGCAGGCGGCCAGGCTGACCGTGCTGCCGGGGGCCTCGAGCCCGCTCACGCCCATCTCCTGGAGGTCGAGGGCCTCGGAGTGCGCCTCCACCTCGTTCTCGGTCTCGGCGGTGGTGTCCTCGTTGGTGGGGTCGACGGCGTCAGCCATGATCGTCTCCTCGTCTCAGCGGATGTGAAGCGTTGCTCGGACATCCCAAACGCTAGGCGGGGTCGATTCGGAACCGGTCTACCCGCGGTATGGGGGCGGTATCGTCGCAGGTGGAAAAGGTGTTGACGGCAACTCGCGCGGCGCGGAGGGACGTTGCCGTGTTCACCCGGGCCGCATCCTTTGATATAAGTCATCCGCCGGATGTCATTCATCTCAGCTCACGATCCGCTCCCGGGTCCGTCGGTGGGAAAGGTGAAACCAGAGATGGCCGAACCACTGCACGACAGCCTGCGGCTCACCGTCCTCGGCCCCCTGTCCGTCGGAACCGCCGAGGGCCCCTTCCCGCTCGGTCCGCTCAAGCAGCGGCTGCTGCTGGCGATGCTGCTGCTGCGTGCCAACACCCCCGTGTCGCTGGACCTGTTGACCGACACCTTGTGGGACGGCCGACCCCCGCGCACCGCGCGCAAGAACATCCAGGTCTACATCTCCGCGCTGCGCAAACTGCTGGACCGGGCCGGCGCCGGCGAGCGCCTCGCGCACCACGCAGGCGGCTACCTGATGCGGGTGCGCGACGACGAACTGGACGTGCTGCGTTTCCGGCACCTGGCCAGGGGCGCCCGCGAGGCCACGGCGCAGGGCGCCCTGGGCCCCGCGTCCCGGATGCTGCGCGAGGCGCTCGGGCTGTGGCAGGAACTCCCGCTGCGCGAGCTGCGGTTCTCCCCCGCCGTCAGGTCCGAGGCCGAGCGGCTCGACAGCCGCTACGTCCAGGTCTACGAGGACTGGGCCGAGGTGGAGCTGCGCCTCGGCCGGGCCACCGAGGTCGCCGAGACCGTAGGGGACCTGGTCGAGCGGCACCCGGAGCGGGAGCGGCTCAGGGCGGTGCAGATGACCGCGCTGTTCGACCAGGGCCGGCAGACCGAGGCGCTCGCCGCCTACGCGGCGCTGCGCCAGCTCCTCGCCGCGGAGTACGGACTCCAGCCCAGCGCCGCCCTGGAGACGCTCTACCGGTCGATCCTCGACGGCGGCCCGCAGCAACCCGGCAGCTCCCTCGGCCCGCTGGGCGCCGCCGGCCCGAGGGCCGCGGCGCGCCGTCCCGGCGGTGTCCTGGGTACCGTCCTCCCGCAGGACCTCGCCGACTTCACCGGCCGCGAGCGGCACCTGCGGGACCTGACCGGCCTGCTGGCCGGCGAGCGGCGCCTGACACTGCTCACCGGCCCGGTCGGCACCGGCAAGACCGCGCTCGCGGTGCACGCGGCGCACCGGCTCGCCGCGGAGTTCCCCGACGGGCGCGTGCTGCTGCGGATGCGCGACGAGGACGGCCGGCCGCGCACGGCCGCCTCGCTGGTGGCCGAGCTGGCCCGGATGGCCGACCTTCCGGAGCCGGCCCGCACGGCCGACCTGCCCGGGGCGGCGCCCGGGGCCGGGGTCCGCCGGGCCGGCGCCCAGGAGGCCGGCACCGAGGAGGCGGCCGCCGCGTGGCGGACCTGGCTGGAGCCGCGGCGGGTACTGCTGGTGCTGGACGACGCGGCCGACGAGGGCTCCGTACGGCCCCTCGTGCCGGACACCGGCGGCAGCGCCGTCCTGGTCACGTCCCGCGCCCAGCTCGCGGGCCTGGCGTCGGCGAACCGGCTGGACCTGGCGGCCTTCGACCGGTCCGAGAGCCTCGAACTGCTCGGCCGGATCGTCGGCCACGACCGGCTGCGGTCCTGTCCGGCGTCGGCCGAACAGATCGTGGCCGCCACGGGCATGCTGCCGCTCGCCGTCCGGGTCAGCGGCCTGAAGCTCGCGGTACGCCGCTACCTGCCGCTGGGCGAGTACGCCGCCCGGCTGGCCGACGGCAGGACGGTGCTGGACGAACTGGTCGCCGGGGACACCGACGTGCGGCCCCGGCTGGACAGCGGGTGGAACGACCTGCCGACGGCCGACCGGACCACGCTCTGCCTGCTCGCGGAGCTGCCGGAGGGGCCCTTCACGCTGCGTCAGGCCGCCGAAGCGCTCACCTGCGACCAGGACCGCGCCCTGCACAAGCTGGAGTCCCTGATGGACGCTGGCGCGCTGATCGCGCCGGACTGCGAGGTCACCGCGCACGCCGCGCACTACGAACTCCCGCGGCTGACCCAGGTGTACGCGCGGGAACAGGCCCTGCAACACGTCCAGCCGCTGCCAAGGGCCACCGCCTGAGCCGGCGGCACTGCCTGAGCCGGCGGCAGCGCCTGGGCCGGCGGCAGCGCTTGGGCCGGCGGCAGCGCCCGAGGGGGCCGCGCCGCCCGAACCGGCCGCGCGCCACTGCCGACCGTCCGCGGCTGCGCCGGCCGCCCGGACCCTCCCCGAGGCGGCCGTTCGGACCACCGCCGGAGCCGGCGCCCGCGCCGCCCTCCGAGCCGGCGCCCGGACCGCCCTCCGGACCGCCGCCCGGACCGCCGCCCGGGCCGGCGCCGGAGCCCTGCGGAAGCGGCCTCGCGCGGGCCCGGGCGAGGCCGGCGCCGGAGCCCTGCGGAAGCGGCCTCGCGCGGGCCTCGGGAAGGGGCACCGCGGGACCGCCGGACGGGCCTTCGCGGGGGCGGCCGCGACCGGTTCCGCACCGCCGCGCGCGACACCTCCAGGGGCCAACGGTGTCCCGGGCCCCGACCTGCGGATTTACCGCTTCCATACCGTTTCCTACCCCGCCTCGAACCGCCCCCGCCGACACTTCGGAAGGACGATGAGGAGCGTGCGATGGAACTCGCCGAACTGATGACGCAGCGCCCGCTGCCGGGTGCGGGGCTGCTCCTGACCGTCACCGGCCGCTGCCCCCTGCACTGCGCGCACTGCTCCACCTCCGCGACCATGGCCTCGGGCGAGCCGGACGCGGCGCGGCTGCGGTCCTTCGTCGGCACCTTCACGCCCGCGGCGCACCCGTCCGTGCTGATGATGACCGGCGGCGAACCGCTGCTGCGCCCGGAGCTGGTCACCGAACTGGCCGCGACGGCGCGCGCGGCGGGCACCCGGACCGCGCTGCTCACCGGCGCCTTCTTCGCCGGCCGGGCGGACCGCCCCGGGCACCCCGGGCAGGTCGCGGCCGTGCCCGAGCGGATCTGGCGGGCCGTCACGGCCGTGGACCACTTCTCGGTGAGCGTCGACGCCTACCACGAGCGCGAGACCGGCCGCGCCCCCGTGTTCGCCCTCGTCCGGCGGGTCCTGGACGCCGGCGTCGCCGCCAGCTTCCACCTGGTCGGCAGCGGCGCGGACGACCCGTACCTCGCCGATGTCACCGCCGACATCCGGCGCACCTTCGGCTCCCGCGTCCCGATGCTGGTCAACTCGCTGCGCCGGGTGGGGCGCGCGGCCTCCTGGGCCGCCGCGGACACCGCCTCGCCCGACCCCGAGCGCGCGCTGCCCTGCTCGATGGCCGCGTGGCCGGTGGTCGCGGCCGACGGCACCGTCGTCGCCTGCTGCAACCAGGCGGTCGTGGACCGCAGACCCGCCCCCGCCCACCTGACCCTCGGCCACATCGGCACCGACGACTGGGAGTCGATCAGCGCCCGCGCGGTCCGGTCGCCGGTGCTGCGGATGATCAGGACCGTCGGCCCCGCCCACCTCCGGCACCGCTACGGCGCCGCCGACGAGGCGGCCCCGCGTCCGGGCTACTGCGACGGCTGCCGCGCGCTCGCCGAGCGGCCCGAGGTGCTGGCCGCGGCGACCGCCGCCGGCGCCGGGCCCGTCGGCGCCCTGCTGGACCGGTACGCCGCCCGCGGCCAGGCCGAGGCCGGCGCCGTGGCGCTGGTCCGGCGGCACGGCTGCGCTCCCTACGCCGACCTGGTCGCGCTCCACGGAGCGGCACGGTGACTGCCGGCACGGCGGTCCCGGCCGGTACGGCGCTGAGCGCCCGGCTGCTGCTGACCGCGCCGGCGGTGCGGGCGGCCACCACGGCCATGTGGCGGGCACCGGGCCTGGCCCGGCGCTACGGCCGCTACCTGGAGGACATGCACGGCCTGATCCGCGCGTCCGTCCCGCTGATGCAGCGCGCGGCGTCCCGCTGCGCGGACCTCGGCGACGCGGTCGGTGCCCCGCTCGCGGCGTACCTGCGCGTCCACGTCGAGGAGGAACGCGGCCACGACGACTGGCTGCTCGACGACATCGCCGCGCTGGGCGGGGACCCCGCGGCCGTACGCGACCGGCAGCCGTCGCCCGCCGTCGCCCGGCTGGCCGGCGCCCAGTACTACTGGATCGAGCACCATCACCCCGTCGCGCTGCTCGGCTACATCGCCGTGCTGGAGAGCAACGCGCCCGCGCCCTGGCTGGCCGACGAGATCGCCGCCGCCGGAGTGCCCGAGGCGGCGCTGCGCACCGTACGCGGGCACGCCGAACTGGACACCGGGCACACCGCCGAGCTGTTCGCACTGCTCGACGGGCTGCCGCTCGACCCGCCCCTGGTGAACGCGGTCGTGATGAGCGCGCTGCACACCGTGGACGGACTCGTGGAGCTGTTCGCGCACATCGGCCGGGCAGCGCAGCAGGATCACTCCAGGGAAAGGACCCACACCTCATGACCGACGGGGCGGCGCAGGGCCGGGACGACGGCGGGACCGGACGGAGCGGGGAGGGCGGCCGACCGGCCGACGACACCCTGGACGTGCTCCGGGCACACGGGTTCGGCGTCGCCGAACTCACCGAGGAGCAGCAGGAGGTGCTGCGCGGGCTGAGCGCCGAGGAACTGTCGGTGATGCTCGACATCAAGGCGCGGTTGGACGAGGTCGGACCCGAGGTACAGGCCCACAGCGAGATCGCCGGCGGCGCGCTCTTCTGAGCCGCTCCACGACCAGCGGGAAGGGACACGACCATGCGCTGCGCTGCGTGCGACGCCGAACTGCCGTCCGAGGCGCGCTTCTGCCCGTCCTGCGGCACCCCGGCCGCCTCCAAACCGGCGGGTGTGCCGCAGGAGGAGCGCAAGGTCGTGACCGTGGTCTTCTGCGACCTGGTGGGCTCCACGGCGCTGTCGGGGGTGCTCGACCCGGAGACGCTGCGGACGGTGGTGCTGCGCTACTTCGACCGGATGCGCGAGTGCCTGGAGGAGTTCGGCGGCACCGTCGAGAAGTTCATCGGCGACGCCGTGATGGCGGTCTTCGGCGTGCCGGTGACCCACGAGGACGACGCGGCCCGCGCCCTCGCGGCCGGCCTGGCCATGCTGGAGGCCGTCCAGCGGCTCAACGACACCGAGCTGGGCCCCTCGCTCGGCATCCGGATCGGGGTGCGGATCGGCATCAACACCGGGCCGGTGGTCACCGCGTCGGACGTGTCGTCGCGCCAGGCGCTGGTGTCGGGCGAGACGGTCAACGTCGCGGCCCGGCTGGAGCAGAACGCGGGCGAGGGCGAGGTGCTGATCGGTCCGGAGAGCCTCCGGGCCGCCGGCGCCCGCGCGCTGACGGAGCCGGTCGGGCCGCTGCTGCTCAAGGGCAAGGAGGACGCGGTCTCCGCCTACCGGTTGCTCGCGGTGGTCGAGGAGGAGCCCGAGGTTACCCGCCGCTTCGACGTGCCCTTCGTCGGGCGGGACCGCCAACTGGACGCCCTGCGCGAGGCGTTGGCCGCGGCGGCGGAAAGGGACGGCCGCGGCCCGAACCTGGTCACCGTGTTCGGCGAGGCCGGCATGGGCAAGACCCGGCTGATCCACGAGTGGCGCAAGCAGTCCGGCGGTGCCTTCGCGTACGGCTCGGGCCGCTGCCGGCCGTACGGGGAGCGCGGCAGCCTGGCGCCGCTCGCCGAGGCCGTCCGCCAACTCCTCGACGAGTTCCCGGAGATCAGGCTGCTCCCGGACGCGCGGGGCGGTGACGGGCCGGACGGACCCGGCGGCCCGGCGGCCGGCGCGGGCGGGCACGGGGACGGGGACACGCGGGGGGCCGGGGCCGCGGCCGAGGACGCCGCGGAAGGCGACGAGGTCGGCGCCGCGCTGGCCGTGCTCTCGGCCGGACTGCTGGAGGACGGCACCCCCAACCCGTCGACCGACGACACCTGCGCGGCCCTGACCGGCCTGCTGGCCGTACTGGCGCGCCGCCGGCCGGTCGTGCTGGTGCTGGACGACCTGCACTGGGCGAGCGACCCCCTGCTGGCCATGGTCACCGCGCTGCGTGCCGAACTCGCCTCGGCCGGGGTGCTGTTCGTGTGCGCGGCCCGACCCGACCTCGCCGACCGCCACGCCGGGTGGGGCGGCCCGGGCGCGCGGGCGCTGACCCTGCCGGGCCTGACCACCCCGCAGGCCGAGGCCGTGGCCGAAGCGCTGACCGAGGTCGGCGCGCACTGGGACGGCGCGGCGTCCCCGGACCGGTCCGGGCCCCGGGCCGCCCGGCCCCGCCGGCGTACGGGCGTGCCGCCGCAGGTGCTGGAGTCCGCGGGCGGCAACCCGTTCTACCTCGAACAGCTCATCGCCGCGCTCACCCAGCCGGACTCCGGCTACCGGCCGGACGGCGGCGGCGACCTGCCGACCACCCTCCAGGCGCTGCTCGGCGCGCGGATCGGCGCGCTCGGCCGGGCGGAGCGCGCCGCGCTCGACATCGCGGCCGTCGCCGGCCGGGAGTTCACCGCGGACGAGGTGGCGGACCTGGTCGCCGGGGACCCCGAAGGCGCCCCCGGCGGCGCGCTGCACGACGGGACGCGGCCGGAAGCCGGCGGGCCCGCGCCGCGCCCGCCGCTGAACGGCCCGGTCGGCGCGGCACTCGCCCGGCTCGGCCGGCACCGCCTGCTGTCGCCCGCGGACCGGCCGCGCCCGGGCACCTACCCGTTGCGCTTCAGCAGCGGGCTCGTCCACGAGGTCACCTACCAGTCGATGGCCAAGCGGACCCGGGCCGAGCGCCACGAACACGCGGCCCTCGCGCTGTCCGAACGCCTGGCGGCCGCGACCCGTCCGGCCAACGCGGCCGCGCCCGGGGGAGGTTCGGGTGCCGCCGGGGGTCCGGCAGGAGCGGGGGACGGTCCGGCGGGGCGCAATGCGGTGTCCGGGGGCGGGTCGGGGAGCCCGGCCGGAGCCGTCAACGCCTCTGCGTCCGGGGGAAGTCCGAGCGCCGCCACGGGGCAGGCGAGTAGGCTGTCGGAGGTGTTGGCGGAGCCGGGGGCGGTGGTCGGCGGTGCGCCGGGGAGTCCGGTCGCGGCGGCCGGCGGCGCGCTGTCCGGGGGGCCTTCGACGGCCGCCGCCATGGCCGCGTACGCGGTGGCGGGCCCGGCCGCGGTGGCCGGTGCCGCGCCGCTCGCGGGCACGCCGGGCCGGGCCGATCCGGCGCCGGGGGCCGCGCGGGTCGCACCGCCGTCCGGGTCGGCGGGGCGAGGTGCCTCCGCCGAGGGCCTCGCGGCGGTGGCCGCGCACCTGGAGCGCGCCTACCGCTACCGCGCCGAGCTGGGCGTGCTCGGCCCGCACACCGAGGAACTGCGGCTGCGCGCCGTACGGTTGCTGATCGACGCCGGTTCCAGGGCACTGGCCCGCTCCGACCTGGCGTGGGCCGCGGGACTGCTGGAGCGCGCCGTCGAACTCGCCGCCGAGGGAGAGCCGGAGTGGGCGGCCGCCGCCCGGCGGCTCGGCGACGTCCTGCTGGCGACAGGCCGTACGGACGAGGGCCGGGCGCTGCTGCTCCAGGTGCTCGACGCCGCGGACGCCGGCCCGCGGGACGCGGTCCGCCCGGTGGAGGCCGCGCACGCGCGCCTGGCCCTGGCCGCGGTGTCCGCGGCGCCCGACGGGAGCAGCGCGGGCACCGTCGCCCAGTGGGCGCTGCCAGTGTTCGAGGGCGCGGGCGACGACCTCGGGCAGGCGCGGGCGTGCATCAGGATCGCGCAGGACCGCCAGTCGCACGGCAGCCACGTCGCCGCGGACGACCTGCTCTCGCGGGCGCTGGCGCACGCGCGCCGGGCCGGCGCGGAGCCGGAACGGGCCCTGGCACTCGGCGCGATCGGGATCTCGCTGTGGCGCGGCCCCGAACCGGTGTCCTCCGCGGTAGCCCGCAGCCGCGCCCTCCTGGCCGAGCACGGCGAGCAGCGCCCCACCGTACGGCTGACCCTGAACTGCCCGCTGGCGGTGCTGCTCGCGCTCCAGGAGCGGTGGGAGGAGGCCGACGCGTGCCTGGCCCGCTCCCGGCGGCTGGCCGGCGAACTGGGCTACGCCGAGGGCCGCGTGGTGCTCCCGCTGTTCGCCGCCACGGTGGCCGCGCTCGCGGACGACCGCGACCGGGCGCTGCACCTGCTCGACGAGGCCGACGGCGCCGCCGCCGGCCTCCAGGCCGGCGGCCTGCGCGGCGTGGTCGCCCGGGAGTCGGCACGGCTGCTGCTGGACGCCGGCCGGGTGGAGGACGCGGTGGCCCGCCTCACCGAGGTGCCCGGCGGCGCGACCGCCGGCGCCGGCGAGGCCGCCTCGGACACCGCCGACCTCGACGGCCTCCTCGCCCGGATCGCCGCGGCGCGCGGCAACGCCGAGGAGGCCGAGACGCTGGCCGCCCGCGCGGTGCACACCGCCTCCGGCACCGACTCGCCCGTGCTGATCGCCGTCGCCTGGCTGGACCGCGCCGACGTGCTGCGCCGGTCCGGCCGGGCCGAGGACGCCCGGCAGGCCGCCGCCCAGGCCGCCCGGCAGTTCGCGGCCAAGGGCCACCTGCCCGGCGCGCGCCAGGCGGCCCGGTGGCAGCAGGAGCCGGCATGAGCCGCCCGCCGCCGCCCGGCCGACCCCGCCGGCCCGCGCGGCCGGCCCCCGCACCGCACACGCGACCACGCCAGAACGCGAGAGGCTGCTGCTGAATGAGAACCGCCGAGCAGGGCACAGGGCCCGGACTCACCTGGAGTCTGCGCGGCAAGCACCCCGAGGACGTGCTGGTCGCCGCCGACGGCGAGGCGCCCGCGCCCGACCGGGGCTGGGCCGACGCGCTCGGCACCGGGGTGCGGGTGTGCGTGGTCGACTCCGGGGTGGAGGACGACCACCCGCTGATCGGCCGGGTCGACGGCTCCTGGACGGTCCGCAAGGACGAGTCGGGGACCAGCGTGGTGGAGACCGAGCCCACCGACTCGTGCGGCCACGGCACCGCCTGCGCCGGCATCATCCGCAGGACCGCGCCGGAGTGCGAGCTGTACAGCGTGCAGGTGCTCGGCAAGGGGTTCGGCGGCACCGGGGACGTGCTGCTGGCCGGGCTGCGCTGGGCGATCCGGCAGGGCTTCGACGTGATCAACCTCAGCCTGTCCACCACGCGCCCGCAGTTCGCGGAGGAGCTGCGGGTCCTCGCCGACGAGGCGTACTTCCGCGGCACGGCGATCGTCGCCTCCGCGCACAACACGCCGGTGGAGAGCTTCCCCTGGCGCTTCGCGTCCGTGATCTCCGTCGGCAGCCACCAGGAGGACGACCCCGAGCTGCACCTGTACAACCCGAGCCCCCCGGTGGAGTTCTTCGCCCCCGGCCAGAACGTCCAGGTGGCGTGGCTCGGCGGGGGGACGATCAGGACCACGGGCAACAGCTTCGCCACGCCCTACATCGCCGGGCTGTGCGCCCGCATCCTGTCCCGGCACCGCCGGATGACGACCTTCCAGCTCAAGAACGCGCTCTACCTTTCCGCGGCAAACGTCCAACTGGGCATCAGGGGTGCTTCGTGACACAGAGCAACGCAGAGACGGATCCGCTCTCCCAGGAGCTGATGCAGTCGGTGGTCGACACCGCCCGGGCCATCTTCGGCGCCCAGGCCAGCTCGGTGTTCCTGCTCGACGAGGAGGCCCACGAGCTGGTCTTCCAGGCCGTCTCGGGCCAGGGCGAGAGCTTCCTGGTGGGGCGGAGGTTCCCGGCCGAGAGCGGGATCGCCGGCTGGGTCGTCTCCTCCGGGGAGCCCATGATCATCGACGACCTGTCCCACAACTCCTCCTTCAATCGGGACTTCGCCGAGTCCACGGAGTTCGTCCCCGACTCGCTGATGGCAGCGCCGCTCACGCACGGCGACCGGGTGCTCGGCGTGCTGGAGGTCCTCGACCCGGTGCCGCAGTCCCGGTCGAGCCTGAGCGAGCTGGACCTGCTGGCGCTCTTCGCCCGGCACGCGGCGGCCGCGCTGCGGGTGGTCGTGGACCGCGCGCGGCCCGCGGACGCCGGCTCGCTGGGCGGCGACGGGCGCGCCGCGGCGCTGCGCATGGCCGAGGACCTGCGCAGGCTCCTGGAGACCTCCTCCTGACCCCCGGCCGGGGCGGTGCCCGCTCCCCGCGACCCGGGGCGCGGGGCCGCGGTGCGCCGCCCCGGCACGGGTCACCCCCCGCCCAGGTCCTGCCCGCCGGACAGGGCCTGGGGCCCGGTCACGGCACCCAGTTGAACGTGTCGGGGTCCGGTCCGGTGCGCTCGCCGCGGTCCAGCGCGGCGATCCCGGCGACGTCCTCCGGCGTCAGCTCGAAGTCGAAGAGCCGGATGTTCTCCTCCACGCGCGAGCGCGTCACCGACTTGGGGAAGACGATGTCGCCGCGTTGCAGGGCCCAGCGCAGCGTCACCTGCGCGGGCGTGCGGTCCACCCGCTCGGCGATCGCGGTTATCACCGGGTCGTGCAGCACCTTGCCCTTGGCGATCGGCGACCACGCCTCGGTGGCGATGCCGTGGTCGGCGTTGAAGGCGCGCAGCTCGTCCTGCACGAGATAGGGGTGCACCTCGATCTGGTTGACCGCGGGCACCACCGAGGTCTCCTCGAACAGCCGCCGGAGGTGGGCGGCCTGGAAGTTGGAGACGCCGATCGCCTTGACCCGGCCGGAGCGGTAGATCTCCTCCATCGCCCGCCAGGTCTCGGTGTAGTCGCCGACCGCGGGCATCGGCCAGTGCACGAGGAACAGGTCCAGGTACTCCATGCCGAGGTCGTCCAGGCTGCGGGTGAACGCGGTGAGCGCGTCGCCGTAGGCGTGGAACCCGTTGTTGAGCTTGCTGGTCACGAAGACGTCGGAGCGGTCCAGGCCCGACGCCCGGACGGCCTGCCCGACCTCCTTCTCGTTGCCGTACATCTCGGCGGTGTCGATGTGCCGGTAGCCGGTCTCCAGCGCGGCGAGCACCGACTCCCCGGTGTCCTTCGGCTCGATCTGGAACGTTCCGAAGCCGAGCTGCGGGATCGGCACGCCGTTGTTCAGCGTGATGTCCGGGATGGTGGGCGCTGAGGTCATGGGCGCGACTTCCTTGCGTGTAGGCGGTCGGCGGATGCTCGTGGGTGCCCCCCGTACCCACCGTAACGGCAGGCGCGCGCGGCGGCCCGCCGGCGGCCCGCGGCCCGCCCGCCGCCGCCGGGACCGCGCCCCGCCACCGACGCGCGGCCCTCTCGACGCGCCCGGCGGGCCGGGGCGCGCGATGATCGGAGGGTGAGGCGGATCGGCGGCGGAACGGGTGTGCCCGAACTCGAACCCGAGGTGTTCGACCGGGCCATCGTCGCCGTCGCGCTCACCGCCGGCGCCGATCACCGCCTCGTCTACGTCAACGAGGCGTTCCGCGCCCTGTTCGGCCCCCGGGAGCTGGGCGCGCGGGCCGCCGACGTGTTCACCGAGCCCAACGCCGCCCGCTTCCTGAAGATGCTCGACCAGGTGTACCTGGACCGGGCCGCCCGCCAGGTCACCGAGTCCCGCACCACCGAGGGCACCGCGCCCGGCGCGCCCGGCCGCCGCCACTTCGTCTACAGCTGCTCGCCGGTGGTCTCCCGGTTCGGCCCCGGGGTGCTGGCCGTGGCGGTCGACACCACCCCGCAGGTGGACGCGGTCGAGGCCGCCCAGCTGCTGTCCGGACAGCGGCAGAAGGCGCTCCAGCGGTACGAGGCGCTGATGTCCGCGGTCACCCAGATCGTGTGGCTGATGAAACCGAACGGCGACATCATCGAGCTGGTCGGCGGCTTCGAGGAGTTCACCGGCATCCCGTGGCGGCCGGTGATCGACCAGGAGTGGCTGTCGGCGGTGCACCCGCACGACCGGCACCGCCTGGTGCAGACCTGGACCGAGGCGTACGAGGGCACCCCGTCGCTGTTCGTGTGCACCTTCCGGATGCGGACCGCGTCCGGGGAGTACCGGCACGTGCAGTCCCGGGCGGTGCCCATCGAGCGCGGCGGGGAACTGGTGGAGTGGATCGGTGCGACCGCCGACGTGGAGGACCAGTGGCGCAACCGGCTGCGCGAGCGGCTGCTGGCCCGGGTCACCACGGTCACCGGCGCCGACGACGTGCCCGACGCGTTCGCCGCCGTCGCCGCCGCGGTGGTGCCGGACCTGACCGACGTCTGCGCGGTCTTCATGCTGCCCGCCCCGGGGGTCGGCGGCCCGCTGACCGCCGTCCGCGTCGCGTCCACCGCCCGCTCCGGGCTGCCGGCCCTGCCCCCGCTGAGCAACGAGCCGTACCTGGTGGGCTCGGTCGCCCAGCAGGTCATCGAGAGCCGCCGCCCCAGGCTGCTGACCTTCCCCACCGGCGATCCGCCGGACAGCGTGCTGTCGGAGATGTCCAGGCGGTGGCTGCGCGCCGCGCGCGCCACCAGCCTGACCTTCGTGCCGATCGTGATCGAGTCGTCCGTGGTGGCGTTCGCCTGCGCGGCGAGCTGCGCCGACGGCCCGCCGCCCGGTCAGGCCGACCTCGCGCTGCTGCGCGAGATCCTGCACGAGGCACGCGAGCCGCTGCGGCAGGCGGTGGAGCTCCAGCGCACCCGGCACACCGCGCTCACCCTCCAGCGCGCGCTGCTGACACCCACCCCGAGGGTGCCCGGCGCCGAACTGGCCGCGCACTACCAGCCGGCCAGCAAGACCGCCGAGATCGGCGGCGACTGGTACGACGCCCTGCTGCTGCCCGACGGGACCGTCACCCTCACCATCGGCGACATCGCCGGCCACGACCTGGACGCCGCCACCTCGATGAGCCAGTTGCGCAGCATGCTCCGGGTGATCGCCTACGACCAGGACCACCCGAACAGCCCGGCCGAGAGCCTGTCCCAGCTCGACCGGGTGGTGGACGGGCTGAAGATCGCGCCGCTGGTCACGGTGGTGCACGCCAACCTGGTGCCGCGTCCCGGCGGCCGCTGGCACGTCGCGTGGTCCAACGCCGGCCACCCGCCGCCGCTGCTGCTGCCCGCCTCCGGCGAGCCGCGCTACCTCCTCGGCGAGGGTCCCGACCTGCCGCTGTGCGTGGCGCCCTCGATGCCCCGCGCCACCTGGCACCACGAACTGGAGAACGGCGACACCCTGCTGCTGTACACCGACGGCCTGATCGAGGTGCCGGGCACCGACCTCGGCGAGGGCATGACGACGCTCGCCCGGATCGCCCGGGCCGCCCGCGCGGAGGGACTGACGCTCGCCCAGATCTGCGCCCAGATGCTGTCCGGCGTCGGCAACCGCCGTGACGACGCCGCCGTGATCGGCTTCCGCCCGATCAACCAGGGCGGCACCCGCGGCGCCGCGTGGGGCGGCCGGCTCCTGGCCTGAGCGGGGGCGGCTCCCGGCCCGGCGGATGGCCGGCTCGCGGCCCTCGCGGCCCTCGCGGCCCTCGCGGTCTGTGTGGTGGCGGGTGGCGGCTGCCGGCCCGGGCGGCGGCGCGGCCGTTCCTACGCCCGGGTCGCCATCAGCACGCCCATGCACACCATCACCACGGCGATCACCGCGTCGAGCACCTGCCAGGAGCCGGGCCGGGCGAAGGGGCGGCGCAGCAGCCGCGCGCCGAAGCCGAGCCCGGTGAACCACATCGTGCTCGCCGCGGCGGCGCCCGCCCCGAACAGCCAGCGCGCGTGGCCGTAGCTGTTGGCGACCGAGCCGACCAGCAGGACCGTGTCCAGGTAGACGTGCGGGTTGAGCCAGGTCATCGCCAGGCAGGTGAGGACGGCGGCCCGGGCGGAGGCACCCGCACCGTCCGCCGCGGTGAGCCGCTCGGGGCGCAGCGCCCGGCGGGCGGCGAGCACGCCGTACGTCACCAGGAAGGCCGCGCCCAGCCACGCGCTGACCGTCAGCGCGGCCGGCCAGCGCCGTACCACCGTGCCGATCCCGCCGACGCCCGCGGAGATCAGCACGATGTCGGAGACGGCGCAGATCACGACGACCGCCGGGACGTGCTGGCGGAGGATGCCCTGGCGGAGCACGAACGCGTTCTGGGCACCGATGACCACCAGCAGGGACAGGCCGGTGCCGAGGCCCGCCAGGACGGCGAGGAGAGCTGCGTGCATGCGACGAGGCTAGGGGCCCGACGATCTTGCAGGCCAGCTCATGATTCTTAGGTAGCATGAGGAATTCTTCACGTGCCTTCTCCGGGACCCGTGCCGGGACCGGCGCTTTCGAAGGAAGGAGCGCGGCAGATGCCGGGACTTCCGCTGGACCAGGTGCGGACGCTGCTCGCCGCCGTGGACGAGGGCACGTTCGAGGCGGCCGCCGAAGCCCTGCACGTCACCCCGTCCGCGGTGAGCCAGCGGGTCAAGGCGCTGGAGCAGCGCACCGGGCGGGTGCTGCTGCTGCGGACCAAGCCGGTCCGGCCGACCCCCTCCGGCGAGGTGGTGATCCGCTTCGGGCGGCAGCTCGCGCGCCTGGAGCTCGACGCCGGCGCCGAACTCGGCCTCGGCGACGCGCTCGGCCCCGCCACCCTGCCGATCGCGGTCAACGCCGACTCGCTGGCGACCTGGTTCCTGCCCGCCCTGGCCGAGGCCGCCGCCGACCGGGACGTCCTCTTCGACCTGCACCGCGACGACGAGGACCACACCGCGGCGCTGCTGCGCCAGGGCCGGGTGATGGCCGCCGTCACCTCCTCGCCCCACGCCGTGCAGGGCTGCTCGGTCCGGGCGCTCGGCCGGATGCGCTACCGGGCGATGGCCGCGCCGCGGTTCGTCGCCCGCTGGCTCGCCGGCCGGCCGCTGCGCGAGGCGCTGCCGGACGCGCCGGCGATCGTCTTCGACCGCAAGGACGAACTCCAGGACCGGTTCCTGCGCGGGCTCGCCCCGCGGCGGGCGCGCGCCGCCACGCGCGCCCGGCACTGCATGCCCTCGTCCGAGGCGTTCCTCGACGCGGTCGCCGCCGGGCTGGGATGGGGCATGATCCCCGACATGCAGGCGGGCCCGCACCTCGCGGCGGGCACCCTCGTGGAACTCGCCGCCCGGCGCCCGGTGGACGTGCCGTTGTACTGGCAGCAGTGGAAGCTCGACTCGCCGGACCTGGCCGCGGTCGCCGAGGCGGTGTACGGGGCCGCCGCGCGCGAGTTGGCGCCGCCGGTGCCCGAACCGCCGCCCGCGCGGCGGGGCGGGCGGGGCCCGACCGGGCCGGGTGCGGCGGCGGGCTGACCCGGACGGGCCGGGTGCGGCGGGCTGACCCGGAGGGAGCCGGCCCGGGAGGAACCGACCCCGACGGCCGTTTCCCCCGGCCCCGGTCCGCGTGCCGGCACGCCAGGGCCGGGGTCCCGACCTCGACCTTGGCCCCGACCCCGACCCCGGCGCGTCCCGCACGGGCGCGGAGCCCGCCGGCGCGACGTCCCCCGCTCCCGTACGGATCAGCCCGCACGGGCGCGGGCGGGCGGCCCGCCGGGGTCACGCGACGGCGCGGCCCCCGTCCACCGGCAGCGTCGCGCCGGTGACGTACGTCGCCCGCGGCGAGGCGAGGAAGACCACGGCGGCGGCGATCTCGGCGGTGTCGGCGTGCCGCTTCAGCAGCGTCGTGGCGCCGAGGGTGTCGACCATCTCCAGCGGCGCGCTCTCGGTGAGGGTCGGGCCGGGGGAGACGCTGTTCACGCGCACGCCCGACGGACCGAACTCCGCGGCCCAGGTGCGGGTCAGCGAGTTCACGGCGGCCTTGGTCGCGCTGTAGACGGAGCCGCCGGGCAGCGCGACGGTCGCGGCCATCGTGCTGATGTTCACCACGCTCCCCTCCCCGCGCTCGGCCATCCTCGGCGCGATCGCGGAGGTGAGGAAGTACAGCGCCCGCACGTTGACCTGGAACATCGCGTCGTAGGACGCGACGGACTGCTCGGCGGTCGGGGCGAAGTCGAAGATCCCGGCGTTGTTGACCAGGATGTCGACGTCGGCGGCCTGTTCGGCGAGGAGGCCGACCGAGTCGAGGTCGGCCATGTCCGCGGCGAAGAAGCGCGCCTTGCCGCCGGCGGCCTCGATCGCGGCGACCGTCGCCGCGCCGCGCTCCGCGTCGCGGCCGCTGATGACGACCTCGGCGCCCGCGGCGGCGAGTTGCCGGGCGATCTCCCGGCCGATGCCGGAGGTGCCGCCGGTGACCAGTGCCTTGCGGCCTTCGAACTCCATGGTGATGCGCCCTTTGTCCGTGGGTGTGCGGCGGTGTGCCGCCCGCGCCGGTGCGCGGGTCCGCCGTGAGGGGGTCGCCCCGGCGAAAACTGGAGCGATGGCTCCATTCTTGTCACGCGAAGATTGGAGTGTCAACTCCAGAAATGGGGACGGTGTGGCGCGGGTGCCCCGGGGGAGGGCTGCCGGACGGGCGCGGGCGCCCGGGGAAGCGCTGCCGGACGGGCGCCGTGCGGACGCGCACCAGGGCCTACGCTGAACGCATGAGCATCGACTCGCCCCCCGTGCCCGACCCGACGGCGCCGCAGCGGCTGACCCGCAAGGGCGCCGCCACCCGCGGGCGTATCGTGGCCGCCGCGGCCGGGCTGATGCTGGAGCACGGCGTGGCGGGCACCAGCACCGACGACGTGCGTGCCGCGGCCGGGGTCAGCGCCTCGCAGATCTACCACTACTTCGCCGACAAGAACGCGCTGGTCCGCGCGGTGATCGCCTACCAGACGCAGGCCGTGCTCGACGCCCAGCAGCCGCTGCTGGGCCGCCTGGACTCGCTGGAGGCGCTGCGCGCCTGGCGGGACCACGTGGTCGGCATCCAGCGCGAGGTGCACTGCCAGGGCGGTTGCCCGATCGGGTCGCTGGCCAGCGAACTCGCGGAGAGCGACGAGGTGGCGCGCGCCGACCTCGCGGACGGCTTCGGGCGCTGGGAGGCGGCCATCAGGGCCGGGCTGCACGCGATGCGCGACCGCGGTGACCTGCGGGCGGACGCGGACCCGGACCGCCTCGCGCTCGCCCTGCTCGCCGCGCTCCAAGGCGGCCTGCTGCTCACCCAGGTCCGGCGCGAGACCACTCCCCTGGAAGCGGCGCTGGACGCGATGCTCGCGCACCTCGCCGGCCTCACGGTCCGGCCGGGCGGCTGAGGTCCGGCCGGACTGGGGGCCGCGCGGGCGGCTCAGTGCGCGCCGGGCCCCTCGTCGGGGTCGTCGATCGGTCCGGGGCTGGTGAAGTCCGGGCTGGAGAACCCGGGGCTGGAGTAGCCGGCCTCCTCCGGCACCAGGTCGTCGGCGTCCTCGGCTTCGTAGTCCGGGCCCTCGAAGGGCGGCACCTCGAAGTCGGGCGGGGTGAAGTCGCCTATCCGGTCGCCGCCGGGGCCTGTGAAGTCCGGGCTGGAGAAGTCGGGACTGGAGAACCCCGGGCTGGAGAAGTCCGGCTCGTCCTCGCCGCCGGTCGCCCCGGTGCGGTCCTGCGCTGCTTCGGTCATGGCCTGGCCCGTCCCCTCATGGACCGCCCGTCCGCGCGGAATGAACGCGCGGCCGCCGCGGTTGTCACCCCTGCACCGTAGAGACTACGAGGAGAAGGGCGCCACCATGAAGGTTCGCAACTCGCTTCGCTCCCTGAAGGGCCGCCCGGGCGCCCAGCTCGTCCGCCGCCGCGGGAAGGTCTACGTGATCAACCGCAAGGACCCGCGCGGCAAGGCCCGCCAGGGCTGACCCCTTCCGTCCGACGCGGCCGCGGCCGCCGTGCGCCCGTACCGGGTCCGGCGGCCGCGGCCGCGCGCTGTCCGGGCCGCCTCCGCACCGCGCGAGCCACCGGGCCCCCGCCCGCGTCGAACGGGCGGCGGCGGGCGCCGACTCGAGTGACCGCTGAGGGGGGTGGGGAGGCCGGGGCCGGAGCGGTGGCGCGCGGTCGAGCGCGGGGCGCCGCGGGCCCGCCCGGGTGTGGGAAAATGCTGTGTGCATGCGGAGTCGAACGCGACCCGCAGAACCGGAAGGGCGTACGGGGCGTCCCTGACCGGTAGGGGACGACCGGCGGGCAGGGGCCCGGCCGGAGGCTTTTCGGGGAGGGCGACCGGTGACCGCGGAGATCTACTTCAGCAACAACTACCGCGATCTGTGCGAGCAGCAGGGCACAGGCGCGGGGTTCCAGTTCGAGTTCTCCTGCAACCGCTGCTACGACACCTGGCGTTCGCAGTTCGAGGCGTACACCGGTGGCCGGATGGCGAGTTGGGTCGGCAAGGGGGTCAACGCGGCCTGGGGAATGCTCGGCCGGGCCGGAAGCGGAATGTCCACCGCGGCCGACGGCCTGGCCGGCGCGGGGTACGGCAGTGCCCGCGACGCCGCCTTCCAGCGCGCGATCAGCAACGCGCAGGGGCACTTCAACCGCTGCCCGCGCTGCACCGGTTACGTCTGCAACCGCTGCTGGAACGCGGGGCAGGGCATCTGCCTGACCTGCGCCCCCGACACGGCTGCCGAGGCGGTCGCCGCCCAGCAGCGCGGGCTGAACGACATGGTCGCCGAGCGCGCGTACACCGCCGGGCAGAACGCCGGGCAGTCGTTCGCCGTGAACACCCCGCGCCAGTTGGTCTGCCCGCAGTGCCATGCCGAGACCCACGGTTCGGCCTTCTGCCCCGGCTGCGGCAACCGGCTCGCCCAGCCGGACACCTGCGGCTCGTGCAGTGCGCAGCTCCCGGCGGGCGCGGCCTTCTGCCCGGACTGCGGCACCCGCCGCTGACACCCGCGCCCGGCACCCGCCGCTGACCCCCGCGCCCGGCACCCGACCGGGCCCGTCGGCGGTGGCGGCCGGGCCCGTTCTCCCGCCCGCGGGCCCGGTGGGCCGGCACGCGGGGGCGTGCGGTGCCCGTGACCTGCGCTGTGTGATGCTGGGGGCATGAACCCGCGCCCCGCGCCGACCACCGTCGTCCGCTGGCCCGACCGGGCCCGGCCCGACCGCCGGGGGCCGGCCGGCCTGCTTGCCGCTTACCACCTGCGGACGCAGGCCGAGAAGGGCGAGGCCGTCGCGGGGGTGGACGACCTCCCGGAGCGCTACCGGGCGGAGGTCGCCGATCCGCGGACCGCGTTCGCCGGTGACGTGGTGCTGCTGGCCGTCGCCGGGGACACCGACCTGGGCTGCATGGTGCTGACCGCCCCGGCCGACGGCGTGGCCGAGATCAAGCGGCTGTGGACCGACCCGGCCCACCGCGGGCGCGGCGTGGCCTCCGCCCTGGTGCGCGCCGCGCTCGCCGAGGCGGCGGCGAGCGGTGTGGCCACCCTGCGGCTGTCGGTGTGGGACTGGCGCGGCGACGCGATCGCCCTCTACGAGCGCCTGGGGTTCGTCCCCGCCGCCTCCCACGACCCCCGCCCCCGCCTGCTGTACATGTCCCGCCCCGTCTGATCCGCGGGGCGGGAGCACCCGGGGCGGCCGGAAAGAGGGCCGGACGGAGGAGCGGGTCGCTCGGGAGGACGGGCCGGTCGGAGGCCGGCTGGTCGGGAAGCCGGGAGGCCGACCGGGGGTGGGCCGGTCGGGAAGGCGGAGGCTCAGCCGCCGGTGTTGATGCGGGTGAGCTGGTCGCGGGTGACGGCGGGGTGGGCGGCGTCGGGGGAGGAGGCGCGAAGGCCCGCCAGGTGGATGTCGGTGTGGCGGCGCCAGGCGTCCGGCGTGACCGCGCCGCTGGTCTCCACCACGCCGCGCAGCCCCCAGACGAGGGCCATCACGTCGCCGAGTTCGATGTGCGGGGCGACCCGCCCGGCCGCCCTGGCCTGATCGAGGAGCCGGTCGATCAGGTCGCGCAACTGCTCCACGCACGCCGCCTTGGTGTGGCCGACCAACTTGTCCGCGTAGCCGCGGTGTTCGCTCAGCCAGCGGCCGAAGACGCGGACGAACACCTCCAGTCCGGTGCCGTCCGGGAGCGTCAGGGCGCCGCGGGCCTCGCCGACCAGCTCGCCGAGCATCTGCCCGGCGATCTCGTCGACCAGCGCCTCCTTGTTCGGGAACCGCCGGTAGAGGGTGCCGACCCCGACGCCCGCACGGGACGCGATGAGTTCCATGCTGGCGTCGGTGCCGTACTCGGTGAGCACCTCCCGGGCCGCGGCGATCACCAACTGGTGGTTGCGCGCGGCGTCGCGCCGCATCGGGCGGTGCGCGGTGCCGCGGCCGGTCGCCGGCTCGGCGGTGTCCCGCGGCGCCGGGTGCTCGCCGCACCCGGCCTCGTGCAGGGCGCTGTCCGGTACGGGGCCGTGCCCCGGCTCGTGCGCTGCCATCGTCCACTCCCGATCGGTGCGGCTCTTCCCGGTGCCGGCCCCTCCGGTGGGGGCGGCACCGGGCCGGCCGGTGCCGGACCTCACTCCGACGTGTCGCTCATGACCGTACCGCCGGGTACGGCCGCGAGCGGCGCGTGCGCCGGCTCGTTCTCGTCGGCGGACCCCGCCACCCGGGTGCCGCGGTGTGTCACCGGGATCAGCAGCGCGGCCAGCGCGCCGACCAGCAGGGCGACGCCGAGCATGGCGAAGCCGTGGGTGTAGCCGGCCTCGCGGGGCAGGCCGTCGGCCGCCGGACCGGAGGTCACGACGCTGGCCATCAGCGCCGCGCCGACCGAGCCGCCGATGGTGCGGATGTTGGCGTTCATGCCGCTGGCCACGCCGGTCTGCTCGGCCGGCACCGCGCTCACGATCAGGCTCGACATCGCCGCGAAGGCGAGGCCGAAGCCGACGCCCATCACCGCGGTCGCGATGCACAGCTCCCAGGTCGCGCCGTGCGCGAAGGCGAGCAGCGCCATCGACACCGCGCTGATCAGCGAGCCGAGCAGCACCACCGTCTTGCCGCCGATCCGGGCGGCCAGCGTGTTGGCGCCCAGGCCCACCAGGAACATCGCCACCGACATCGGCAGCAGGATCAGCCCGGACTGGGTGATCGTCGAGCCGAAGCCGTAGCCGGTGGACTTCGGGGTCTGCACGAACTCCGGCAGGAAGGCGAAGACCGCGTACATGCCGACGCCGAAGAGCAGGGCCACCGTGTTGTTGGTCCACACCGCGGGCCGGCTCATCATCTTCATGTCGATCAGCGGCGTGGCCGACCGGCGCTCGGTCTCCACCCACGCGACCGCCAGCACCACCGCGGCGACGATCAGGCCGATCACCTTGCCCGAGCCCCAGCCCCACACCGACGCCTGGCTGAGCGCGACCAGCAGCGCCACCAGCCACGCCGACAGCAGCAGCGCGGGCGCCCAGCTGATCCGGCCGGGGGTGCGGTTGCGGCTGGCCGGCACGAAGAGCACGGTGGCCACGGCCGTCGCGATGGTGAGGATCATCGGCAGCCAGAACAGCCAGTGGTAGTCGAGCGCGTTGACGATCGGGCCGGCCAGCACGATGCCGAGGCCGCCGCCGACCGCCACGAGCGAGGCGATCGCGCCGACCGCGCCGCTCATCTTCTCGCGCGGGAACTCCTCGCGGACGATGCTGAAGGCGAGCGGCAGCACACCGCCGCCGATGCCCTGGATCGCCCGGGCGACGATCATCACCCCGACGTTGGTGGCCAGCGCGGCCAGCAGCGAGCCCGCGGCCAGCGCGACCAGGGTGGCCACGAAGACCGGCTTCTTGCCGACCATGTCGCCGATCCGGCCCATGATCGGCGTGAATATGGACGCGGAGAGCAGATACGCGGTCAGCACCCAGGTGACCGTGTTCTGCGAGGTGTGCAGGGACGCCTGGATCGTCGGCAGGACCGGGGTGACCAGGGACTGGAGCAGCGCGTACGCGCTGACACTCGCCGCCAGCACCGCGAACGTCACCTGGTAGTGGGTGCGCCGGGTCTCGGACGCCATGGAACTCCTTACGGATGCGAAAGGGAGACGGCACGGACACGAAGGGTCCGGCCGGAAGGACGAGCGGAAGCGCTCGGACGTGTGCACGGAACCGGAACTGTGATTCCGTTAAAGCCAGGATAAGGCAACGGGAATGTCGATTCCGTTTCGCCGGGGTGAGATCTCGCGCACATCCCCCCGCCCTTCCCCGGGGGCCGTCGCCCGGATCTCCGCGGGCGGCCCGGCGCCAGGCCCTAACCTTGATCGCGTGTTCTCCTCCCAGGGCCCCTCCGTACGCGAGTTGGCCGTCCAGGCGCTGTCCTCCGTCGAGCAGGGGTACGACCTGCTGGCACCGACCTTCGACCACACGCCCTTCCGCACCCCGGACCGCCTCCTGGACGCCACCGCGGCGGCGCTACGGCCCTACGGCCCCTTCCGGACCGGCCTCGACGTGTGCTGCGGCACCGGGGCGGGCGTGCGGGTGCTCGCCGGGCTGTGCCCCAACGGCGTCACGGGCACGGACCTCAGCGCGGGCATGCTGGACCGCGCCCGCGCCGCCCACCCGGAGCACGGCTGGGTGCGGGCCGACGCGCGGGCGCTGCCCTTCGACACGGAGTTCGACCTCGCCGTCAGCTTCGGCGCGTTCGGGCACTTCCTGCCGGCGGAGCGGCCCGCGCTGTTCGCCGGGGTGCACCGCGCGCTGCGGCCCGGCGCGCTGTTCGCCTTCCCGATCGCCGCGCCGCCCCCGGTCGGCTCACCCGGGTACTGGGCCCTGACCGGCTTCGACACCGCGATGCGGGTGCGCAACGCGGTGTGGCGGCCGTCGTTCGTGATGTACTACCGCACCTTCCCGCTGGAGCCGGTGCGGGCGGACCTGACCGCCGCGGGCTTCACGGTGTCCACCCTCGCGCTGGAGGAGTACGGCCGGCGCGCGGACGGCAGCCCGCGCTGCCGGCTGGTGGTGGCCCACAAACCGGGGTGACGCGCGAACCGGGGTGACGCGCGGGCGCGCCGGGGCCCGGGGCCGGGATCACCCGGGTCGGCGGCGGGCGGCGGCGCGGAAGCCGTCGGCGATGTCCTGGCGCAGCAGGTGGCCGAAGCCCGCGGACGTCAGGCGCCGGGCCAACTCCGCTTCGGTCACCTTGAGTTCGCCGGCGGTGGCGCCGAACTGCCAGTCGTTGGCGGCCAGCCGGGTGAGCAGGTGGCCGCGCCGCACCTGGGCCTCGGACAGCCGGAACGTCTTGAGGTAGGCGATCCGCCCGTTCCGCGTCGTGATCGCCTCGCCGATGTGGTTCTCCTGATGGGGCCGGAAGGCCGGCAGGAACCGCTGGAGGGTGAACGGCCCCGCGCGGTACACCCGTTGGGCCCGGTACGGCGCGTCCAGCAGCCCCGCGGCCATGGTGCCGTCGTGGAACTCCCGCCAGCCGCGTTCCTCGCGGGCGACCGCGGCGCGCAGTTCCGGCAGCGAGTCCGGATCGCCGAGGGCGGGCCGGAACTCCGGCACCGGGGCGCCGAACAGGCCGTACTGGTGGACGAGTTCGCCGTACAGGTCGAGCAGCAGCGTGTGGTGCAGGGCGCGGTAGTCCTCCGGATGCGGCACGGCGAACACCGCGGCCGTCGCGTCCGCGACGTAGACGACCGTCCCGCACTGGCGGGGGTGCACCTCGAACACCCGCAGCGCGTCGTCGAGCCCGCCGACCTCGGCGCCGCGGTACGCCTCCTCCGCCCGCGGCGACAGCCCGCGCCGCAGCGCCTCCCGCGACCAGTGCTCCCACGCGATCGACGGGCCGCCGAAGTGCAGGCTCAGATAGCCCTCCAGGGCCAGGTGCAGCGGCAGGAAGCGCAGCCGGTGCTTCGCCTCGCGGCGCGCCATCCGCCGGTGCGCGGTGAGCGGCACGCACGCCACCGGCCCCTCGTCGCGCCCGCCGGGCCCGCCGCGCAACTGGGTGCCGTACGCCGCGGCCTGCCCGGTCCGTCCGGCGTCCGCGCCCCAGTCGGCCACGAAGCCGTGCGGGATGTAGGAGGTGTACGCGGTCCGCGGGCCGGTCGCCACCACGCCGTACCCGTCGCGGTACAGCTCGGCGTGCAGCCGCAGCCCCTCGACCGGCTCCGCCCGCAGCAGCGGCACCAGCCGCACGCCGCCCCACACCTGGGCCGGGCCCGGCTCCAGCCCGGCCAGGTCCAGCCGGAAGCCGCCGCTCATGCCGCACCCCCGGTCGTACCGCCGGTCGTGCCCCCGGCGGGGACGTCCTGGCGGGCGGCGGGTACGTCCGGTCCGCCGGCCGCTGCGCCTGTCGGCGCGGCCGGGCCGCCGGCCGGTGCGCCGGGCGCCAGGAACTCCGCGATCCGCGTGTCGAGATGGGCCCGCAGCCGCGCCATGCCGGTACGCCCGGTGGCGAACGCGGCCAGTTCCACCAGCGCCGGCAGGTCCTCGGCGTCGCGGATGCCCGCGGTCGGCACGGCGGGGGACAGCCGGCGCACGTCGAACCCGTCCGCGTCGTAGACCGGGTTGAGGTGCACCACGCCGGCGCGGCCGGCCGGGTCGATCCGGGTGCGCCACACCCGCAGCACCTCCGCGGCCAGCCCCGGCGGCGCGTTGTCGAAGCCGTCGGAGACCACCAGCACCAGGTCCGGCCCGGACTCCAGCGCGTCCAACAGCCGCGCGCCCAGCGGCGTCGGACCCTGCGGCCGGGCCAGCAGCGCGTCCGTGCGGCCCGAGGTCCACAGCGCCCGGTAGGAGCCGGCCAGCGCCGCCAGCAGGAAGTGCGCGGCGAGCGCGACCGCCAGCGGGCGGCGCCGCTTCTGGCCGGAGGCGGTGGCGGAGTACGAGTCGTCGAGGACCGCGGTCACCCGGCCCCAGCTCCCGGCGCGCGCCCCGGCGGTACGCCGCGCGGCGGCGGCCAGCGCCGCCGTCAGCTCGGCCCGGCGCGCCACCCGGTCCGGCACCGGCAGCGCCAGCACGTAGGAGGCGAGCCGGGTCAGCGGCATCCGGGACAGGTCGGCCGGCACCGCGGCGGCGCCCGAGCGGCGGGCCGACTCCTGCGTCCGCAGCCGCTCCAGCCGGGTCAGGCGCGGCGCGATCCGCTCCAGGAAGACCTCGCGCGGGATGCCGTGCCGCGCCGCGAACCCCTCCGCCACGGTGAAGGGGAGTTCGAAGAGCGCCGCCTGCTCGTAGCGGGCCCGGCGGCGCGCCTCCAGCAGCGGGTGCCCGAACCGCGCACCGCCGCGCGGTGCGAACAGGAACCGCCCCAACTCCTCGTTCGCGGGGCGCAGATGGGCATGGCGCAGGGCGCCCTTCATGCCCGCGTGGTACTTCACGGCGTCGAACGCCGGGTCGGGGCGGCCCGCGAGCCAGTCCCGGACGACCGCCCGGGTGCGGCGGTTGTTCACCCGGGCCGCGCGCAGCTCGGCGAAGAGGGCGTACACCCGCTGGGGCGGGAGGAGTTCGAGCCGCCGGGCGATCAACGCGCCCTCGGTGCGCCGCTGCCCGGGGTCCGCCTCGGCGGCGGTCCGCAGCAGGTGCCGCACGATCAGCGCGGCGTTGTGGTCGTTGACGCCCAGCGCGAGGGCGGCCGCGTACAGCTCACGGTAGTTGCCGAGCATGTAGGCGTGCAGGAACTCCAGCGACATCCGCTGCTCGTCCGCACCACCGTGGAACTCGCGCTGGCCGGTCGAGGTGACCGCCGCGTTCACGAACAGCAGCACGTCCTCGGCGGCGACCAGGCCCTCCGGCGCACCCGGCACCGCGCACGCACCCCTTCCCATGACGAGGGACGCCGGCCGGGGTGTGGGAGCGCGAGCTGCGAATCATTGCTTCAGAGGCAGGTTCCGGAAGTCGCGCCGGAGTCCCGCGGCCGGCCCCCGTACCGTAACAGCCGGGGCACGCCCGGCTCGCCCGGATTTCCGACCGCCCCGCGCGGGCCCGGCGCCGTGCGGGAGGGGCCCGACGGGGTCCCGCGGAGGCTATCCGGCCGGGCGCGGGGCGGGCGCCGGCGGGAACTCGGCTTTGCGCAGGCGGTACACCTGGAGCCGCAGGTCGTAGTACTTCTCGGTCTCGCCGACCCACTCCATGCCGACGCGGCGCGCGGTGGCGGCGCCGCGCTCGTTGCGCGGGCGGACGACGGCGAAGATCTCGTCCACACCCGCCTCGAAGGCGTAGTGCGCGACGGCGTGCCCGGCCTCCGAGGCGTACCCCAGGCCCCAGGCGGTCGGGGCGAGCTGCCAGCCGACCTCGAGGTCCACGCCGTACGGGGGCAGCGGGAGCAGCGCCGCGCCGCCGACCAGCTCGCCGGTGTCGCGCCTGGCGACGGCCCAGCGGCCGGCCGGCGCCTCCAGCTCCTCGCAGTTCGCCCGCCAGCAGCCCAGCAGCTCGCGCATCGCGTCGGCGTCCGGGGTGCGGCTCATGGCCGGGGCCAGCCAGCGGGTCACCTCGTCGGCCCCGTAGACCGAGAGGGCACCCGCCGCGTCGTCGTCCTCCCACGGCCGCAGGAGCAGTCGTGGGGTGAGCACGCGCGCACCGTCGATCTCGACCCGGTATTCGCTGTCGGCCACGTGACGCCTCCTGCGTGGTAGGGGGTGGACTCGGCGGATCGTAGCCCACCCGGTGGGCGGGGCCGTGCGCCACCCGCCTGGCGGCGCGCAGAGGGCCCCTTTCGGCGCACGGCCGCGGCCCCCGGCTCCCGGGCCGCGGGCCGGGCCGGGCCGGGGGCGCGCGCGACGCGTCGGCGCGGCCATCGCGGTGGCGCCCCCGGTGCGGGCCCGGCGGTGCGCGGAGGTGCGGCGAGGTACGGGGAGGTACGGGGAGTGCCGGAGGTGCGGGGACGCGCCGACCCGGTGCCCGCGGGTCGCGGGAGCGGCGCGGTGACGTCGTGCAGGGTCCCGCCCGGCGGCGACGGCCGGTTGAACGGCGCCTTGCCGGGCGGCGACGGAACCCACGGTGACGGCGCGGTCGCCGGGCCGGCCGCGGGGGCATCCCGTGCCCAGGTCCACCCGCGCGCCCTCCCGGACCCGCGACGCGGCAGCGTGGCGGGGGCTGTTCGCGGTCCGTACGGCGGCGCGCCACGCGGGCGACACCCGCCCTTCGCCGGCGCTCGGTGATCTGGGACGGCTCGGCCCGGGCCGTCCCGGCCGGGCGCCGCGCCACCCCCGTACCGCCCCCGGCGTACCGCCGTCCGCTCCTCCCCGCCCACCCGTCGACGACACGTCGGCGGCACACCGGTCACGTACGTCACCCGCCTGCGCCGACCGGCCGTGCATCCGCCCCGAGCCAAAGAGGTCCCGCGAGCCATGACCGAACTGAACCGGCGCCGCTTCCTTCAGATCGCGGGGGCCACCGCCGGCTTCTCCGCCCTGTCCGGCAGCATCACCCGGGCCGCCGCCATCCCGGCCGGGCGGCGCACCGGCACCCTCCAGGACGTGGACCACATCGTCGTCCTCATGCAGGAGAACCGCTCCTTCGACCACTACTTCGGCTCGCTGCGCGGAGTGCGCGGCTTCGGCGACCCCCGGCCCGTCACCCTGCCCAGCGGCAAGTCCGTGTGGCACCAGCCCGACGGCACGGGTCCGGACGCCGGCGAGGTGCTGCCGTACCACCCGGACACGCAGGACCTGGGCATGAAGTTCATCGAGGGCCTCAACCACGAGTGGACCGGCAGCCACGCGGCGGTCAACGGCGGGCGCTACGACCAGTGGATCGCGGCCAAGTCCGCGGCCACCATGGCCCATCTGACCCGCGCCGACATCCCGTTCCACTACGCGCTCGCCGACGCGTTCACCGTCTGCGACGCCTACCACTGCTCGCTGATCGGCGGCACCGATCCCAACCGCTACTACATGTGGACGGGTTGGACCGGGAACGACGGCAAGGGCGGCGGCCCGGTCGTGGACAACTCCGAGGCCGGATATAGCTGGACCACCTACCCCGAGCGGCTCGAAGCGGCCGGCGTCTCCTGGAAGATCTACCAGGACGTCGGCGACGGCCTGGACGCGGCCGGCGGCTGGGGCTGGATCGAGGACGCCTACCGCGGCAACTACGGCGACAACTCGCTGCTCTACTTCGACCAGTACCGCAACGCCGTGCCCGGCGACCCGCTCTACGACAAGGCCCGCACCGGCACCGACGCGAAGGCCGGCGACGGCTTCTTCGACGTGCTGCGCGCCGACGTGCGGGCCGGCCGGCTGCCTCAGGTGTCCTGGATCGCCGCGCCCGAGGCGTTCTCCGAGCACCCCAACTGGCCCGCGAACTACGGCGCCTGGTACATCTCGCAGGTCCTGGACGCGCTCACCTCCGACCCCGCGGTGTGGAGCCGGACCGCCCTGCTGATCACCTATGACGAGAACGACGGCTACTTCGACCACGTGGTGCCGCCGTACGCCGCCGCGCCGGGCCGGGGCGGCTCGACCGTCGACACCTCGCTCGAACTCTTCCCGGGCAACTCCACCTACGCGCCCGGCCCGTACGGCCTCGGCCAGCGGGTGCCGATGATCGTGGTCTCGCCGTGGAGCACCGGGGGCTACGTCTGCTCCGAGACGTTCGACCACACCTCGATCGTGCGGTTCATCGAGCGGCGCTTCGGCGTGCGCGAGCCGCAGATCTCGCCGTGGCGGCGCGCGGTCTGCGGCGACCTGACCTCGGCGTTCGACTTCTCGCTCCAGCACGACGGGCCGGCCCGCCTGCCCGGCACCGACGGCTACCTGCCGCCGGACTCCGACCGGCACGACTCCTACGTGCCGGTGCCGCCCGCGCGGCAGGCGGTGCCCCGCCAGGAGAAGGGCTCCCGCCCGACCAGGCCGCTGCCCTACGCGCCGCGCGCCGACGCGGCCGTCACCGCCTCCGACGGGCGCGTCACCCTCACGTTCGGCGGCGGCACCGGCGCGGGCGCCTGCTTCCACGTCACCTCCGGCAACCGCACCGACGGTCCGTGGACGTACACCACCGGCGCCGGGCACACCATCGCCGGGCACTGGGACACCGACGCCACCGCCGGCGCGTACGACCTGACCGTGCACGGACCGGCCGGCTTCCTGCGCGCCTTCAGCGGCTCCGCGCACCGCGCCGCCGCGGAGGTGACCGCCCGCCACGACGCGCGGACCGGGCAGGTGGAACTGACCCTGGCCAACTCCGGCGGCAGCGACATCCGGTTCACGGTGCGCGACGCGTACGACGGGAAGCAGCGGATGCTCGTGGTGCGCGCCGGCCGCCGCGAGACCCACCGGCTCGACCTCGCCCGCTCCGGCCGCTGGTACGACGTGACGGTGGTGTCGGACCACGACGCGGCGTTCGCACGGCGCTTCGCCGGGCACGTGGAGAACGGCCGCCCGGGGGTGAGCGACCCGGCGATCGCGACGGTCTGACGGCCGCGTCCCCCGGCGCGCGGCAGAGGTGCTCCGGCCGAGGTCCGGTCGCGGTCCGGCCGCTGGTGCCCCTTGCGCGTCGCGTGTGCCAGGGTGGGGCCGTCGCCGACCTGACCAGTGATGAGGAGTGACGTGGCTTCTTCGGTGCCGGAGCTCTACGGGCGGATCGCGGGCCGCTTCGGGGAACTGATCCACGACTGCCCGCAGGACCGATGGGAGGATCCGTCCCCCTGCCCCGGATGGACCGCTCGGGACGTCGCCGCCCACGTGGTCTCGAACCACCGGCGGGCGGTCGCCGGGCTGGACGGGTCGGACTACTCCGCGCCGGGGCGGGGCGAGGACCTGGCCCGGGCCTGGGGCGCGGCATCCGGGGAGGTCGGGGCCGCCCTGCGCGACCCGGGGAAGGCCCGTGCCCTCCTGGGGGAGGAGTTCGGCTCTCTCCCGTTCGAGGAGTTCGTGAGGCGGATGGCGTGTGCCGACACCTTGATCCACGGATGGGACCTGGCGCGGGCGACCGGCCAGGACGAGGCGCTGGACCCCGAGGCGGTGGCCGTGGCGACCGGGATCCTGCTGCCGGAGGACGAGGACATCCGGATGCCGAGGGCGTTCGGCGCCAAGGTCCCCTCGGCCCGCGGTGCCGACGCCCAGACGAGGTTGCTGAACTTCCTCGGCCGGGAGGTGTAGCCGCGGAGGCGGACGAGGGTTCCGCGTGTACTCCGCGTGATCCATGGCGGCGGACGAGGGTTCCGCGTGCGCTCCGCGTGATCCATGGGGTCGGACGAGGGTTCCGCGTGCGCTCCGCGTGATCCGTGGCGGCGGGGCGCCGCGCATATGCTCGGGTCCATGAGTGCCGCACCCCCCGCCCGACGGCGCGACGCCGCGACGACCCGTGAAGCGATCCTCACCGCCGCCGTCGTCGAGTTCACCGAGCACGGGTACGCCCGCGCCGGTGTCCGGCAGATCGCCGAGCGGGCGGGGGTGACGGCGATGATGATCAACCGCTACTTCGGCTCGAAGCAGGGCCTGTTCGCCGAGGTGGTGGACCGTTCCTTCGGGCCGCCGACCGTCGTCGGCACCGAACGCAGCGGGGCGGCGCGGACGATGGCGCGGGCGCTCGCCGAGCGCACCGCGCCCGGCGCGGAACGCCTCGACCCGTTCCTGCTCACCCTGCGGTGCGCGTCCGACCCCGAGGCCGCGGACATCGTCCGGCGGGGCATCGAAGGGCACGCGGGGACGCGGCTGGCCGGCCTGATCGGCGGTCCCGAGGCGGACGTCCGGGCCCAACTCGGGCTCGCCCTCGCGGCGGGGACCTGGTTGCTGCGCACCGTCATCGGAACCAGCGCCCTGGCCGAGGCCGACGACGCCCGGCTCGCCGAACTGCTGGCCGGCATGCTCGAACCGGTCACCCGGGAGACCGGAGCCGCGCCCTCTCCCGGCTCCGGCTCCACCCCCGCCGACGACTGATCCGAACCCTCCGGCCCGCCCTCGACGGCCCGCCCTCGACGGCTGGGTCCGACGGCGGAGTGCCGACGACCGGGGCCCGACGACCGGGGCCCGACGGCCTTGCCGCGGCCGCCGTGCGCGCGGGGGCAGCGCAGGATCGACGCGGGCCCGCGCGGGCCAGTCCTGACGCGCGCCACCCGCCCGGCCCCGTACCGCGCGGCCCCGTACCGCCCTGCCGCTGAGGCCCGCCCCCTCTGCGACGCCCCGCCGACCCGGGCTGGCCGCACCCTGCGCCGACCCGCCGACCCGCCGACCCGGACTGGCCGCACTCACAAGTCTACAGTTGTAGACTTGTCGGGTAAGCGGTCGTTTCCCCACGTCAGAAGGGCGCGGGGCGGCCCGGGAAAGGAACACCAGATGAACCTCGATCTCATCGGCAAGCGCGCGCTGGTCACCGGCTCCAGCGCCGGCCTCGGCGAGGCGACCGCCAGGATGCTGGCGGCGGAGGGCGCGGCCGTCGTGGTCCACGGGCGGAACCGGGACCGGGCGGAGGCCGTCGCGGCGGCGATCCGCGAGGCCGGCGGCACGGCCACCACGGCACTGGGCGACCTCGCCACCGACGAGGGCGCCGCCGAGGTCGCCCGCGCGGCGACGGCCGGCGGCCCGGTGGACATCCTCGTCAACAACGCCGGCTTCTACCGGCACGTGTCCTGGGCGGAGGCGACGCCCGCCGAATGGAGCGACACCTACAACGTCAACGTCGTCTCCGGCGTCCGGATGATCCGGCACCTGGTCCCGGCGATGCGCGAGCGCGGCTGGGGGCGGGTCGTCACCGTCGGGGGCGGCCTGGCCTCGCAGCCGATGGACAGCCACCCGCAGTACAACGCCACGCTGGCCGCCCGCCACAACCTCGCGGTCTCGCTGGCCCGCGAACTCAAGGGCACCGGTGTGACCTCGAACGTCGTCTCGCCCGGCGCGATCCTGGTCGACGCGACGCGCGAGCTCGTCACGCAGATCGGGCCCGCCCGCGGCTGGGGCGCCACGTGGGAGGAGATCCGGCCGAACGCGGTCGACGCACTCATCCCCAACGACCAGGGCCGGTTCGGCGAGCCCGACGAGATCGCGGCGGCGGTGGCGTACCTGTGCAGCGCCTACGCCCAGTACGTCAGCGGGGCCACCCTCCGCGTCGACGGCGGCCTCATCCGCTCCGCCTTCTGAGCGGAACGGGTGCACGTGGGCGCCCCGGGGCGCCCGGGACGACGGAGGGGGCACCCGCGGAACGCGAGGCGGTGCGGGCATCCGACCGGCGGGTTCCCGACGCGGTCAGCGCGGGGCCGGACGTCCGACCGGGACGGCGCTATGGCGGCGGCGGGCGTAGGCGACCGGGGTCACGCCGAGGTGGCGCTTGAAGTGCCGGTTCAGGTGGGCCTGGTCGTAGAACCCGACGGCCGCGGCCACCTCGACCGGCCGCTCCCCGGCCAGCAGCAGTCGGCGGGCGCGCTCGATCCGCAGCCCGGTGAGATAGGTGTGCGGGGGCAGGCCGTAGGCGCGGGAGAAGCTGCGGATCAGGTGGGTGGGGTGGGCGTGCAGGAGCGAGGTGGCCTCGCCGAGGGTCAGGCCGTCGGCGAGCCGGGCGTCCAGCAGCTCGCGCAGCCGCGCGGCGAGGCGGTCGCCCTCGCGGCCAGGGGGCCGCACCCGGTGCGCGTCGAGGTGCACCAGCAGGCGCTCGCGGACGAAGGCGAGGCGGGACTGCGCCTCCAGCGCGTCGTCGCGGTCGCGCAGGGCCGCGTGCAGGCGGTGCACCCGCGCGCGCAGCGCCGCGTCGCCCAGGATCGGCCCGGCGACCGCCTTGCCGGCCAGGCGGGCGGGCAGCACGTCCGTGCTCAGGTACAGCACGCGCTTGCGGAAGCCCGTCGCGTTCACGGTGCGGCCGTCGTGCGGCACCCCCGGGGGCAGCAGGACCACGCGGCTGGCGTCCGTCGCGCCGTGGCGGGTGCGGTCCAGCGCGAAGTCGACCACCCCGTCGTCCAGCAGCATCAGGTCCCACGTGGTGTGCGTGTGCACGGGGTAGGCGTGGTGCGTGAAGTGGGCGTGCAGCACTTCCGTGATGCCCGGGACCTTCGGGCGCCACGCGTCCACCCGATGGATTTCGGCGCCGACCATGCCCCCAGTCTGCCCCGTCCGCGGAACCACGGGACCTTGCGGTCCGCCGTGGCCGGTCGGTCCCGCTCTTCCCGGGGCGCTTCGGGCGGGAGGGGCCTCTCCCGGCGGAGGCGAGGGGAACGTCGTCACGGTCAGCCGGCGTGTCCCGTCTCACGGAGGCGGTTTCGCCACGGTGCGGTGGTGGACTTCCCAGTCGTCGTGGATCGCGGTGAACGCGGGGTGGACGTGCTGGTCGAGGTAGTCGGTGTGGGTCCGCAGGCGGGCGATGAGCGCGGCCAGCTCCGCCGGGTCGTGGCACACCGTCTCGTCGCCGCTGCCGACCTGGACGGTCAGGACCGGGTGCACCGGCGCGTCGGGCACCTCGCGGTCGGCGAAGGGGCGGCACGTGACCGCGCAGAAGTACGCCAGCACGAACCCGTCGCCGTCCAGACCGTCGCCCGGGCCCACCAGGGGGTCGACGACGTCCTCGAAGTAGCGGAACAGCTCGACGTCGACCAGGGCGACGGGGAGGTGGTGCGGGTCCACCTCGGACCTGCTGGGGTCCTCGTACGCCCACGGCGGCAGGTACCAGGACACCGTGACGCCGTTGGTCGCCATGACCCGCCAGGTGCGGGGCCGCCCGGTGGTCCGTAACGCGGCGACAGCCGCTTCGTCACCGGCGGAACTCACGCTTCCCCGTCCGTCGGCGGCTCGTCCCCGGTCTGCTCGGCCAGCAGGGCGCGCAGGAGCGCCAGCGACGCCGCCGGGGTCATCGCGAGGTCACGCAGCGCGTCCAGTGTGCCCCGCAGCGACTCGACGTCCTCCGGGTCGTCGGTCAGGTGGTCGCGCCAACCGCCCTGCATGCACGCCACCGCGCCACCGTCGTGGAGGTAGGCCAGCTCCAGCGGGGAGCGCACGTGGTGCGGACCGGCGTCGAACGGCACCACGTGCACCACGACCCCCGGCCACTGCGCCGCGTCGACCAGATGCTCCACCTGCCCGGTCCACGTCTTCGCGTCCCGCGCCCCGCGGCGCAGCACCGCTTCGTCGATCAACGCCCGGTACCGCAGCCGCGCGCCGACCAAGCGCACCTGTCGGTCGCGCAGGGCCGCGATCTGCTGGTCCGCCTGCCCGTTGCCGAGCTGGGCCAGGTGCAGGAGTTCCCGCGTGTAGGCGGCGGTCTGGAGCAGATCCGGGAGGGTGCCGGGGGCGTACTCCAGGATGTTGGCCGCCTTCGCCTCGAACGGGCCCATCCCCCCGGTGAGTTCACGGTCGTGGAACTCGTGCTTCGCCAGGTACCACAGCCGTTCCAGCAGGTCCCCGGTCCCGTACACCCTGTCCAGGGTGCGCGCCACCAGCACGTGCCCCAACCGGTCCCCTTTCTCCACCCGGTGAAGGAACGACTGCTCGTAGCACGTCTTCTCCCCGAGCTGCACCAAACTCATCCCCGACCGGTTGCGGAGAACGCCCACCTGGTACGCGTACATCCTCCGCGCCGAGAACCACTCCGGAGGAACGCCGTTCCTCCACGCGGCATTGCCGCACGCATCTGCTTTGCCGGCCATACGAACGCCTCTTCTCCTTCTACGGTGCTGCCCTCGGTGAGAACGGGGAACGTGATCTGAAATCACCCTCCCTGGTCCGGGCCCGGGGGAAAAGTGACACGGTGGGGGCAGCGAACCGGACATGGGGACAGCGTCGATGTCCCCCCGGTGTCCTCTTGCGTGTCCCCCGATGCGTGGAGCAGGCTCACGGTAGGCACTCGCTCAAGGAGGGCTGATGAGTGACGACAGACCGGCATGGGCCCGGCGCATCGCAGCGGAGCGCGCAGCGCGCAACTGGTCACAGCTCGACGCCGTTCGGGCGCTGCGGGCCCATGCCCCCTCGGAGTTGCCGAGCGATGACAGCATGGTGCGGCAGTGGAAGCGTTGGGAATCCGGGAAGGTGCCGGGAGATTTCTACCGTCCCGTCATCGCGGCCGTTTTCGGAACCGTCACCTACGCCCTTTTCCCGGAGTCGACGCGCAGGAACGGACGCGCCGCAGCCGCCTCGGTCGGTGAAATGGAGACGTTCGAGATCGTCAGCCGGCTCCATCGGTCGGACGTGGACAACGCCACCTTGGAAGCACTGCGGATCACGACGGATCGTCTCTGCTCGGAATACCCGTACGTGCCCAGCGAGCAACTTCTCCTGGAAGGACGGCAATGGTTGCGGCGCGTTGTCGAACTCCATGCGAAGAGCTTGACCCTTGCCCAGCACCGGGAGGTCCTGGCGCTGTCCGGGTGGCTCGCCCTGTTGGTCGGGTGTGTGGAGTACGACACCGGCGACCGACGTGCCGCGGAGACCACCCGGCGGGCGGCGCTCTCGCTGGCCTCGGAGGCGGACAACGCCGAGGTCTCCGGTTGGGGGCACGAGATGCGCGCGTGGTTCGCTCTGACCACCGGTGACTACCGGGGCGTGATCGCCGCATGCCAGGCCGGAACGGAGGCGGCGGGCCACCATGGGGTAGCCGTGCAGCTCGCCGCCCAGGAGGCGAAGGCATGGGCCCGGATAGGGGACCGACGGCAGACCGAGGTGGCACTCGAACGGGGGCGGCGACTTCTCGAAGGGATGCCCTACCCCGAGAACCTTGACCACCACTTCGTGGTGGACCCGGCGAAGTTCGACTTCTACGCCATGGACTGCTACCGGCTGGTAGGAGAGGACAGGCTCGCGCGGACGCTGGCAGAGGAGGTGGTGCGGGCCGGGACGGACTTCGACGGGACGGAGCGGTCGCCGATGCGCAACGCCGAGGCCCGGGTGACCCTCGGTGTCGCCGCGGCACGTGAGGGTGACCTCGAACAGGCACTTGTCCACGGCGAGCGAGCGCTGAAGGGTGAGCGGCAGTCCGTTCCCTCCCTCGTCATGACCAGCCGCGAACTGGCAGCAGTGCTCCGGGGCCGTTACAGCACCGAGCCAACCGCTCAGGAGTACCTGGCGCACCTTCGCGACCTCGGCAAGGAACAGCCGGGCTCCAGGGTCCCGGGGGAGTAACGCGTTCGGCGACGACCGTGCCGTCCTCTCCTCACCGCACAGGGCACGCCGAGCCGTCCGGAGAGGGGTCCGCGACCAGGCCACGGCTGGCAGGTGGTCCTGGAACCGACGGCCGGGGGCCGTACCCGGTGCGCGTCGAGGTGTACCAGTAAGCTTTCGCGGACGAAGGCGAGGCGGGACTGCGCCTCCAGCGCGTCGTCGCGGTCGCGCAGGGCCGCGCGGAGGCGGTGCACCCGTGCGCGCAGGGCCGCGTCGACCAGATGTTCCATCTGCCCGGCCCACGTCTTCGAACGGCCCCATGCCTTCAGTAAGTTCACGGTCGTGGTACTCGTGCTTCGCCAGATACCACAGCCGCTCCAGCAAGTCCCCGGTCCCGTACGCCCTGTCCAGGGTGCGCGCCACCAGCACGTGCCCCAGCCGGTCGCCTTTCTCCACCCGGTGAAGGAACGACTGTTCGTAGCACGTCTTCTCCCCGAGCTGCACCAAACTCATCCCCGACCGCTTGCGGAGAACGCCCACCTGGTACGCGTACATCCTCCGCGCCGAGAACCACTCCGGAGGAACGCCGTTCCTCCACGCGGCATTGCCGCACGCATCTGCTTTGCCGGCCATACGAACGCCTCTTCTCCTTCTACGGTGCTGTTCGTGATCGTGGCGGTGCCATTCGGCCCGGCCGCGGGGGCGACGCGGGGTTCCCGGCTTCCTGCCCGCGAACTGGAGCCCGCGGCTCCCTTCCGAGGGATCGGTCCCCCGGGACCGGTCGCGCGGTCGCCGGGGTTCTCCCGCCTGACCACACTCCCGGGTGGGAGCTGGGACGCACCACGGCGGAAAAGCTGTACTTTCGCGGCGTGTTGGCTGCGCGGGGTACCCTGACCAGGGCGGACAGAGCGGGACGGAGTGCGGTATGGCAGCCAGGCGGCAGCGCTTCGCGGAGCGACGGAAGGCGCGCGGGTACACCCAGGAGCGGTTTGCCGACGCACTCGAAGTGGACCGGACCACTGTGCAACGCTGGGAGCGGGGAGAAGGCGGCCCGCATCCGCATCTGCGTCCCAAGGTGGCGCTGCTTCTGGGGCTTGCTCCCGGAGAACTGGAGGAGGTCCTGTCCTCCGGTCCAACCGTGTCCGTAGCGGCGGTCCCTCGGGCTTCTCGTGGAATCGAGGCCCACGACGATGAATCGGACGCATGGGAGTTGGCGCGTCGTGTGCAGGCGAGCGACGTAGGAAGCGAGACCCTTGATCGTCTTGAGTCTGCTTTCGACGTCCTTGCCGCGGCGTATCCGAAGTCCCCGCCGCAGGATATTCTGCAGCGCGTGAGGCGGAATTCCTCCTATGTGCTGCACCTGCTGGACGCGAAGAAAACCCTGGCAGAGCATCGGCGGTTGCTGGCCATCGGCGGGTGGCTGTCTCTGCTGGGTGCGACGGTTCACATCGACCTGAAGCAGGAAGATGCCGCAACGGCGCGCCTGCAAACGGCTGTGGCACTGGCTCGCCAGGCGGAACACCCGGAAATAGAGGCGTGGTGCTACGAAACGGAAGCCTGGCGTGTGCTGACGGACGGCGACTATGTCCGCGCTGTCGAGCTTTCTCGGATTTCGCAGGAAATCGCTCCGGCCGGAAGTTCGGTGCTGATCCAGTCAACCGCCCAAGAAGGGCGGGCGCGTGCGCGGCTGGGGCAGGCAAGAGAAACGTACTCGGCAATTGAGCGCGTCCAGAATATGTCATCCGCGTTCGCGCCGCCGGAACTTCCCGAGCATCACTACCAGTACGACCCCGGAAAGTCGCTCTCGTACACGGCGACCACATTGGCTTGGCTCGGTGATCCGGCGGCCGAGCCCTTCGCCCGAGAAGTGATTTCCCGGCTGGACCCTGGTCGTGATGTGGCGAAATGGCCGCGACGGGTGGCGTCGGCGAGTATCGATCTGGCTCTGGTTCTGGTGGCGGGGAACCGGCTTGATGAAGCGTGCGACGCGGCACAGAAGGCCATTCTGTCTGGTCGACTGGTGCCGTCCAACCACTGGCGAGCGCGGGAAGTCGTGGATTCCGTCGAGGCCGGGCAACTGCCGGAAGCGGTCGATCTGCGCGAGGCGTTCGAAGCTCTCAGCGCCCTTGACGCGTGAGCCCGGTCCACGTTCTGCGGCCGCTCGGCGCTGAGTGCCCAGCACGACGGGCGGGGTCGGCCTCTCCCTCACCGCGCGGGGGCACGCCGAGCCGTCCGGAGAGGGGTGGTCCGCGACCAGCACAGCGCCCACAGGTGGTCCCGGAACCGACAGGTCCGGGAACCCGGGGAGGGTCAGGGGCGCGGGGGCACCGACTCCGTGAGGATGACCTGCTGGAGCACCCGCGCGGCCCGCGGCGGCGCCACGTCACTGCGGTGCGCCAGCGCCACGGTCCGCCGAAGCCCCGGGGGCGCCAGCGGCGTGACCCGCAGACCTTCGCCCGCCCGCGCGGCCACCGTGGAGGGCACCACCCCGATCCCGAGCCCGGCCCGCACGAACCCCAGCACCGCGTCCATCTCCCCGCCCTCGACCGTGAAGCCCGGCTCGAACCCGGCGGCGCGGCAGGCCGCGAGCGTGAGGTCCCGCAGGTCGTAGCCGTGCCGGAACATCACCATCGGCTGCCCGCGCAGATCGGCGACCCGCAGCGGCGCCGGCGGCGGCTCCGCGTCCAGCGCCGAGACGACGACCAGGTCCTCCTGGAACAGCTCCACCGTGGTGAGCGCGGGCGACGGGCTGGGCAGCGGCAGCACCACCAGCGCGAGGTCCAGCGCACCGCGCGCCAGCCCGCGGACCAGGTCGTGGGAACCGCCCTCCTCCAGCAGCAGCCGGATGCCGGGGTGCCGGTCGTGGAAGGCGCGCAGCACGTCCGGCAGCAGGCCGGTGCACAGGCTCGGCGTGGCCCCCAGCCGGACCCGCCCGCTGCGAAGCTGAGCCAGCTCCAGCACCTCGTGCCGCGCGGTGTCCGCGTCGGCGAGGATGCGCAGCGCCAGCGGCAGCAGCGCCTCCCCGGCGTCGGTGAGCGCGATGTTCCCGCGCGCCCGGCTGAACAGCGGCGCCCCCAGCTCCTTCTCCAGCGTCCTGATCTGCTGCGACAGCGAGGGCTGCGAGACGTGCAGGGTCTGCGCGGCGCGGGTGAAGTGCCGCGCCTGCGCGACCGCCACGAAGTACGCCAGTTGCTGGAACTGCATCCCCCCAGCGTACGCCGTCGATAGGCACCAGCTATGGAAACAAGCCGGATCATGTCTTGGACCACTCATCGGGTGGCGCCCTACCGTCGTGTCCATGGCACTGGCAACCCGGACCGACCGGCGGCCGCCCACGCTGAGGACGGCGTGGGACTCCACCGTCGGCAAGAAGGCGGTCATGGCGGTGAGCGGCCTGGTCATGCTGCTCTACCTGGTCGCGCACATGCTCGGCAACCTCAAGATCTTCTTCGGCGCGGACGACTACAACGGCTACGCGCACTGGCTGCGCACCCTCGGTGAGCCCGCGCTGCACTACGAGTGGGCGCTGTGGATCATCCGGGTCGTCCTGGTGGCGGCGGTGGTCGCGCACGGCGTGACCGCCTTCCAGCTCAGCCGCCGCGACCTGCGGGCCCGCCCGGTCGGCTACGCGCACCGCAGGGCCCGCTCCAGCTACGCCACCCGCACCATGCGCTGGGGCGGGGTGATCCTCGCGCTGTTCATCGTCTGGCACCTGCTGGACCTGACCACGCTGACGGTGAACCGCAACGCCGAGCCCGGCCACCCCTACCAGAACGTGGAGGCGACCTTCCACACCTGGTACGGCGACGTGATCTACATCGTGGCGATGCTCGCGCTCGGCCTGCACGTCCGGCACGGCTTCTGGAGCGCCGCGCAGACGCTCGGCGCGGGCAACCGCCGCCGCGACCGCGCCCTGAAGGCCACCGCCACCGGTCTGGCCGTGCTGCTGACCGCCGGCTTCATCGCCGTGCCGGTCGGCGTCATGACCGGAACCGTCCACTGAGGGAGCCGAGTTGAACGACTACACCCGCTACGGCACCGGCGCGCCCGTCGCCGACACCAAGGCTCCCGACGGGCCGATCGAGGACCGCTGGGACACCCGCCGCTTCACCGCGAAACTCGTCAACCCGGCCAACCGCCGCAAGCACCGGGTGATCGTGGTCGGCACCGGCCTCGCCGGCGGTTCGGCCGGCGCGACCCTCGCCGAACAGGGCTACCACGTCGTGCAGTTCTGCTACCAGGACTCGCCGCGCCGGGCCCACTCCATCGCCGCGCAGGGCGGCATCAACGCCGCGAAGAACTACCGCAACGACGGCGACTCGATCCACCGGCTCTTCTACGACACCGTCAAGGGCGGCGACTTCCGCTCCCGCGAGTCCAACGTCCGCCGGCTGGCGCAGATCTCGGTGGAGATCATCGACCAGTGCGTCGCGCAGGGCGTCCCCTTCGCCCGCGAGTACGGCGGGCTGCTCGACACCCGCTCGTTCGGCGGCGTCCAGGTCTCCCGCACCTTCTACGCCCGCGGCCAGACCGGCCAGCAACTGCTGCTCGGCGCCTACCAGGCGCTGTCCCGGCAGATCGCGGCCGGCAACGTCGAGATCCACCCGCGCACCGAGATGCTGGACCTGCTGGTCGTGGAGGGGCGGGCCCGCGGCATCGTCGCCCGCGACCTGGTCACCGGCGAGATCAGCACCCACCTCGCCGACGCCGTGGTGCTCGCCTCCGGCGGCTACGGCAACGTCTTCTACCTGTCGACCAACGCGATGAACTCCAACGCCACCGCGATCTGGCGGGCGCACCGCCGCGGCGCGTACTTCGCCAACCCGTGCTTCACCCAGATCCACCCCACCTGCATCCCGCGCACCGGCGACCACCAGTCCAAGCTGACGCTGATGAGCGAGTCGCTGCGCAACGACGGCCGGATCTGGGTGCCGAAGGAGAAGGGCGACACGCGCCCGCCGGCCGACATCCCCGAGGCCGAGCGCGACTACTACCTGGAGCGGATCTACCCCTCGTTCGGCAACCTGGTGCCGCGCGACATCGCCTCCCGCGCCGCGAAGAACGTCTGCGACGAGGGCCGCGGCGTCGGCCCCGGCGGCCAGGGCGTCTACCTCGACTTCGCCGACGCCATCACCCGGCTGGGCCGGCGCGCGGTCGAGGAGAAGTACGGCAACCTCTTCGAGATGTACGAGCGGATCACCGCGGAGAACCCGTACGAGGTGCCGATGCGGATCTACCCGGCCGTGCACTACACGATGGGCGGCCTGTGGGTGGACTACGACCTCCAGACCACCGTGCCCGGGCTGTTCGCGATCGGCGAGGCCAACTTCTCCGACCACGGCGCGAACCGGCTCGGCGCGTCCGCGCTCATGCAGGGGCTGGCCGACGGCTACTTCGTGCTGCCCGCCACCCTCAACGACTACCTCGCCCGGCACCCGGCCGCCGACCCGGTGGACCCCGCGCACCCGGCCGTCACCGAGGCGGTGACCGCGACCGAGGAGCGGCTGCGCCGGCTGGTGAGCGTGGACGGCGACCGGACCGCCGACTCCTTCCACCGCGAACTCGGCGAGCTGATGTGGGAGTTGTGCGGGATGTCGCGCACCGAGCAGGGCCTGCGCAAGGCCCTGGACCGCATCCCGCAGATCCGCGAGGAGTTCTGGCGCCGGATCAAGGTGCCCGGTACCGAGGCGGAGTTCAACCAGTCCCTGGAGCGCGCCAACCGGGTCGTGGACTACCTCGAACTCGCCGAGCTGATGTGCCTGGACGCCCTGCACCGGGCCGAGTCCTGCGGCGGCCACTTCCGCGAGGAGTCGCAGACCCCCGACGGCGAGGCCGCCCGCCGCGACGACGAGTTCGGCTACGCCGCCGGCTGGGAGTTCACCGGCACCGGCAGGCCCCCGGTGCTGCACCGGGAAGAGCTCGTCTTCACCGAAGTCCACCCCACCCAGCGGAGCTACGCATGAGGCTCACCCTGCGCATCTGGCGGCAGAAGAACGCCGACGCCCCCGGTGCCATGACCCCCTACGAGGTCGACGGCGTGTCGCCCGACATGTCCTTCCTCGAAGTCCTCGACACCCTCAACGAACGCCTCACCCTCGACGGCGAGGACCCGGTCGCCTTCGACCACGACTGCCGCGAGGGCATCTGCGGCGCGTGCGGCGTCGTCATCAACGGCGACGCGCACGGCCCGGAGCGCACCACCAGTTGCCAGTTGCACATGCGGTCCTTCCGCGACGGCGACACCATCGACGTCGAGCCCTGGCGCGCGGCGGCCTTCCCGGTCGTCCGCGACCTGGTGGTGGACCGCTCCGCCTTCGACCGGATCATCTCCGCCGGCGGCTACGTCTCGGTGCCCACCGGTGCCGCGCCCGAGGCGCACGCCACGCCCGTGCCCAAGCCCGACGCCGACCGCGCCTTCGAGCACGCCGAGTGCATCGGCTGCGGCGCCTGTGTCGCCGCCTGTCCCAACGGCTCCGCGATGCTCTTCACCTCCGCGAAGGTCAACCACCTCGCCGCGCTGCCGCAGGGCGGCCCGGAGCGCGAGACCCGCGTGCTGGACATGGTCGGGCAGATGGACGACGAGGGCTTCGGCGGCTGCACCCTCACCGGCGAGTGCGCGAACGCCTGCCCCAAGGGCATCCCGCTGATGTCGATCACCGCCATGAACAAGGAGTGGCTGCGCGCCAACCGGCGTGCGGCGCGCAGCCGTTGACCTCCTGAGGGCGACGGGGACGTCCCCCGGCGGCCGGCGGCCCCGGTCAGCCGCTGACGCTCGGCAGGCCGGTCTCCAGGTGGCCGGTGAAGCGCTGCGACCAGGACGGGTCGCTGCTGACCGTCACCGTCATGTCGTACCAACCGTTCGAGACGGTCACCGCGTTGAAGTAGTCGGCCACCTGGCCGCCGGCCGGCACCTGGTACGTCCACGGCCCGTCGGAGCGGTAGTGGCCGGCGGTGACGGTGAAGGTGACCGCCGCCGTGCCGTGGTTGGCGAGGGTGAACCAGAGCGCGAGCTTGCCGGTGCTGCTGGTCACGGCGTAGGAGGGGGTGACGGCGACGTCCTTCCCGGGCGCGGTGGTGTCGCCCTGGAAGCGGCGCAGGAACCGGTTGGGTCCCACGACGCCCAGGTCGTACTTCCCGTCGCCGTAGCCCGCGCCGCAGTTGAAGAAGTCGCTCGTGGCGGCGCCGGCGGCCACCGTGTACTGCCAGGGCCCGCCGCCGCGGTGGGCGTTGGCGTACGCGGCGAAGTGCACCGCGCGGGTCGAGCGGGCGTCGGTGTTGTCCATCGCCAGCCAGACCTTGGTCACCCCGCCGGAGCCGAACTCGATGTGGTCCAGGCGGGCGTCCGGCTGGTACGGCAGGGCACGCGCCGGCCGGGTGCCGGACTCCTGCGCGGGCAGCGCGTTGGTGACCGGTGCCGGGTTGGGCAGCGGCGCGCAGGACGACTCGCCGATCACCGCGGAGGTGTCCGGCAGCGACGGCAGACCGGGCATCGGGTGGGCGAAGTCGAAGGCGGAGGTGAGGTCGCCGCAGACCGAGCGGCGCCAGGCGCTGATGTTCGGGCAGGTGGCGGGGGTGCCGAGCGCCGCCGTCCAGGTCTCCAGGAAGCGCAGTACCGAGGTGTGGTCGAAGACCTCGGAGTTCACCCAACCGCCGCGGCTCCAGGGCGAGACGGCGATCATCGGCACCCGGACACCGAGCCCGATCGGGGTGCCGGTGTAGAACTCGCCCGCCGTGCCGGCCACGGGGACCGGCGGCGGCACGTGGTCGAAGAACCCGTCGTTCTCGTCGTAGTTGAGGAAGAGGATCGAGGAGTTGTAGACGGCCGGGTCGGCGCCCAGGGCGTCGATCACCATGTGCACGAAGTGGGCGCCGTCCGCGGGCGTCGCGTAGGGATGCTCGGAGGAGCCCTCGTCGGCGACCACCCAGGACACCTGGGGGAGCGTGCCCGCCAGCACGTCGGCCCGGATCGCGGCGGCGATGTCGTTCGGGGTCCTGCCGGTGGCCTTCGGCACCGAGCCCATGCCCCGGTCGTGCAGCGGGGTGCCGGCGGGCGCGGAGCTGAACTGCGTGAAGTAGGCCAGGGCGTTGTCGGTGAAGTTGTCGGCCGCGTTCTGGTACACCTTCCAGCTCACGCCGGCGGCCTGGAGCGCCTCGGCGTAGGTCTGCCAGCGCAGGCCCGACTCCGAGCCGCCGTCGTAGGCGGGGCCGCCGCTGCGGCCGTCCGGGTCGATCTGGCCGCTCCAGTGGAAGGTGCGGTTGGGGCCGGTGGCGCTGAGCGTGGAGCTGAAGTAGGCGTCGCAGACGGTGTAGTTGTCGGCGAGCGCGTAGTGGAAGGGGATGTCGTCGCGCTTCAGGTAGCCGAGGGTGCGGACGTTGCCCTTGGCGGCGATCCAGCCGTCCATCCGGCCGCCGTTCCACGCCGCGTGCTGGTCCGCCCAGCCGTGCGCGAGGTCGCCGTTGCACTGCGCCAGCCGCTCGGGGTCGGCGCCGCCGGCCGGTTCGGTGGCGCTGAACTGCCACGGGTACTGCCGGCCGGTGCCGTTGGGCTGGTCGAAGACGCTGTAGCCGCCCGCGATCTGGATCGCGCTGCGGTCGGCGAAGCCGCGCACGCCCTTCAGCGTGCCGAAGTAGTGGTCGAAGGAGCGGTTCTCCTGCATGAGGACCACGACGTGCTTGGCGTCGGTGAGCGTCCCGGTGGCCTTCGGTGCGGCGGCCGGTGCCGGACCCGGCTCGGCGGCGGTGGCCTCCGCCGCCCCGCCGACGGTCGCCGCGGCGGCCGCCCCGGCCGAGATCGCCATGAACGTCCTGCGGCTGACGTCGCTGATGTGGTGGAACCTCTCCGTGGGGGGGTGGGGGGAGTGCGGGTCCGGGCCGGGCCCGCTACTGCGGGGTCACGTAGGCGCCCGAGATCCCGCCGTCGACGAGGAAGGTGGACGCCGTGACGAACGACGAGTCGTCGCTCGCCAGGAACGCGACCGAGGCGGCCAGTTCCTCCGGTTCGGCGAACCGGCCGAGAGGAATGTGCACCAGGCGGCGCGCGGCCCGCTCCGGGTCCTTGGCGAACAGTTCGCGAAGAAGAGGGGTGTTGACCGGCCCCGGGCACAGCGCGTTGACCCGGATGCCCTCGCGGGCGAACTGCACTCCCAGCTCCCGGCTCATCGACAGCACCGCGCCCTTGGACGCCGAGTAGGAGATCTGCGAGGTCGCCGCGCCCATCACCGCCACGAACGACGCCGTGTTGATGATCGAGCCCTTCCCCTGCCGCCGCATGTGCGGGATGGCGTACTTGCAACACAGGTAGACGCTGGTCAGGTTCACCTCCTGCACCCGGCGCCAGGCGTCCAGGCCGGTGGTGAGGATGGAGTCGTCCTCCGGCGGGGAGATGCCCGCGTTGTTGAACGCCACGTCCAGCCGCCCGTAGGTGGCGACCGCCGTCTCGTACATGCCGCGGACCGCGTCCTCGTCGGTGACGTCGGCCCGGACGAACAGGCCGTCCACCTCCCGCGCGGCGGCGGCACCGGTGTCCTCGTCCACGTCCACGCAGACCACCCGGGCCCCCTCGGCCGCCAGCCGGCGGGCGCTGGCCAGGCCGATCCCGCTGCCGGCACCGGTGATCACGGCGACGCGGCCGTCCAAGCGTTGTGCGAGCGTCATCTGCTCAGTCCTCCGTGGCGATGAATACGTTCTTGGTCTCGGTGAAGGCATGGAGCGCGTCCGGGCCCAGCTCGCGGCCGAGTCCGGACTGCTTGAAGCCGCCGAAGGGGGTCGAGTACCGCACCGACGCGTGCGAGTTGACCGACAGGTTGCCCGCCTCGACCGCCCGCGCCACCCGGATCGCCCGCCCCACGTCGCGGGTCCAGATCGACCCCGACAGGCCGTAGGGGGTGTCGTTGGCGATGCGGACGGCGTCCTCCTCGTCGGTGAACGGCACCACGGTCACCACCGGCCCGAAGATCTCCTCGGTGAACGCGCGGTCGTCGGGCCGCACCGGCGACAGCACGGTCGGCGGGAACCAGAAGCCCGGCCCGTCCGGGGCACTGCCGCGGAAGGCGACCGGGGCGTCCTCGGGCACGTAGCCGGCCACCGCGTCGCGCCGGGCCGCCGAGATCAGCGGCCCCATCTCGCTGGCCGGATCGGCCGGATCGCCGACCCGCACCGCTTGCACCGCCGGCTCCAGCCGCGCCATGAAGTCGTCGAACACCGCGCGCTGCACCAGGATGCGCGAACGGGCGCAGCAGTCCTGCCCGGCGTTGTCGAAGACGGCCGACGGCGCGGTCGCGGCGGCCTTGGCCAGGTCGGCGTCGGCGAACACGATGTTGGCGCTCTTGCCGCCCAACTCCAGTGTCACCGGCTTCACCTGGGCCGCGCAGCCGGCCGCGACCTCCTTGCCGACCCGGCTGGAGCCGGTGAAGACCACCTTGGCGACGTCCGGGTGCGTGACGAAACGCCGCCCGACGACGTCGCCGCGGCCGGGCAGCACCTCCAGCACGCCCGGCGGAAGGCCCGCCTCCAGCGCGAGTTCGCTCAGCCGCAGCGCGGTGAGCGGGGTCAGCTCCGCCGGCTTGAGCACCACCGTGTTGCCGGCCGCGAGGGCGGGGGCCAGCGCCCACCCGGCGATCGGCATCGGGAAGTTCCAGGGCACGATGACGCCCACCACACCGAGCGGTTCGTGGAAGGTGACGTCCAGCCCGCCGGCCACCGGGATCTGGCGGCCGGACTGCCGCTCGGGCGCGGCGGCGTAGTACTCGACCACGTCGCGGACGTTGGCCGCCTCCCACCGCGCGTTGCCCAGCGTGTGGCCGGAGTTGGCGACCTCCAGCCGTGCCAGGTGCTCGCGGTCGGCGTCCACCGCCGCCGCGAACGCCCGCAGCAGCCGGGCCCGGTCGGCCGGCGCGATCCGGCGCCACGTCGTGAACGCGGCCCGGGCGCGGGCGACCGCCGCGTCGGTCTCGGAGAGGCCGGCCATCGGCACGCGCGCGATGATCTCCTCCGTGGCCGGGTTCACCACCGGCCACGGCCCGCCGCCGGAGTCCGGCGCGGAGGTCTGCGGTTGGGGCATCAGCTGTCCACCCTGTTCTCGAAGCGGTCGATACGGTGCGGGTGCGGGCGCGGATTCGGGCCGGTGCGGCGGAGGGCGGTGGGCCGGGCGCCCGTGCCACCGGGGCGCCCGCGCTCCCGACGACCCGGCCGGCGACCGGCGCGCGGCCTCATCGCGCGCCGCCCCGGGTCGCCGCCGTTGCCGCTCGTGTCGCCGCTGCCGCAGCGAACGCGGTGAACGCGGCGAACAGCCGGGGTTCGTCCGGGTCCGCCTCCGGATGCCACTGGACGCCGACGGTGAACCCGCCGCCGGACACGGCCGGTTCGACCGCCTCCACCGTGCCGTCCGCGCTCCAGGCGCTGGGCACCAACCCCGTGCCCAGGGTGTCCACCGCCTGGTGGTGGTAGCAGGACACCTCGGCGGACCCGCCGAGGACGCCGTGCAGGACGCTGCCCGGCCGGGTGCGTACCGTCCGGCGCCCGAACGTGGCGCGGGCCGGCTGGTGGGTGAGGTCCCCGATCCGGTCCGGCAGGTGCTGGACCAGGGTGCCGCCCAGCGCCACGTTGAGCACCTGCATCCCGCGGCACACCCCGAGCACCGGCAGCCCGCGCTCCAGCGCACCGCCGAGCAGCGCGAACTCCCAGGCGTCGCGCAGCGGGTGGGGAGCGCCGGTGCGCGGGTGCGGTGCCGCTCCGTAGCGGGCCGGGTCCACGTCGGGACCGCCGGCGAGCACCAGGGCGTCGAGGCGGTCCAGCACCTCGGCGGTTCCTCCGTCCTGCGGCGGCAGCACCACCGGCACTCCGCCGGACCGGGCGACGGACTCCACGTAGGTGTGCGGCAGCAGCGCCGCGGGCTGCCGCCACACGCCCCAGGCCGCCTCGTCGAGGTAGCCGCTGACGCCGACCAGCGGGCGGCGCGTCACAGCCGCTCGAATCCGCGGCGCCGCTCCCAGTCGGTCACCGCCCGGCCGAACGCGGCCAGTTCGGTCCGCCCGGCGTGCGCGTAGTGGCGGACGACGTCCTCCCCGAAGGCCGCCGCGGCCGGTGCGCTGCGCTCGAAGGCGTCCACCGCGTCCCGCAGCGTGGCCGGGACGCGCGGCGCCCGTGAGGCGTAGGCGTTGCCGGTGAACTCCGCCTGGAGCGGCAGCTCCCGCTCCACGCCGTGCAGCCCGGCCGCGACCAGCGCGGCCACCGCCAGGTACGGGTTGACGTCGCCGCCGGGCACCCGGTTCTCGAACCGCAGCGAGGGCCCGTGGCCGACCACGCGCAGCGCGCAGGTGCGGTTGTCGCGGCCCCAGGCGATCGCGGTCGGCGCGAAACTCCCCTCCACGTAGCGCTTGTAGGAGTTGACGTTCGGCGCCAGCAGCAGTGCGAAGTCCGCCAGGCAGGCGAGCTGCCCGGCGAGGAAGTGCTCCATCACCGGCGAGAAGCCGTGCGGGCCGTCGCCGGCCATCACCGGCGCGCCCGTGTCGTCGCGCAGGCTCAGGTGCACGTGGCAGGAGTTGCCCTCCCGCTCGTCGTACTTGGCCATGAAGGTGAGGCTCACGCCGTCCTGGGCGGCGATCTCCTTCGCGCCGGTCTTGTACACCGCGTGGTCGTCGCAGGTGGCCAGCGCCGGACCGTACTTGAAGGCGATCTCGTGCTGGCCGGGGTTGCACTCGCCCTTCGCCGACTCGACGGTCAGGCCGGCGCCGGCCATCCCGTTGCGGATGCGGCGCAGCAGCGGCTCGATCCGGGAGGTGCCGAGGATGGAGTAGTCGACGTTGTACTGGTTGACCGGGGTCAGGCCGTGGTAGTCGCGGTCCCACGCCTGCTCGTAGGTGTCGCGGAAGGCGATGAACTCCAGCTCGGTGCCCGCGTAGGCGTGCCAGCCGTGCCCGGCGAGGCGGTCGAGCTGGCGGCGCAGCACCTGCCGGGGCGAGACACTGACCGGGGCGCCGTCGTGGTGGGTGACGTCGCACTGGACCATCGCGGTCGCCGGGTGCCACGGGACCATCCGCAGGGTGCCGAGGTCCGGGGCGAGCACGAGGTCGCTGTAGCCGGCGTCCCAGGAGGACACGGCGTAGCCGTCGACGGTGTTCATGTCGACGTCCACGGCCAGCAGGTAGCCGCAGCCCTCGGCCGCGCCGGGCACCACGTCGGTCAGGAAGAAGTCGGCCGCCACCCGCTTGCCCTGGAGACGGCCCTGCATGTCGGTCATCGCCAGGACGACGGTGTCGACCGCGCCGGACGCGATGCGCCCGCGCAACTCGTCGAGGGTGAGGCGGCTGCTGCTCAACGGGGCTCCAGATCGTTCTCGACGGGGTCGGCCGGCGCACCGCCGTCCTGGATCCGGGGGCCGGTGAACCAGCGCCGGGCCGAGGCCAGCCACCACACCCCCGCGAAGCCCAGCACGACGCAGACCGCGACCGGCGTGTAGTTGAAGCTGAGGGCGGTGATCGGGCTGACGGTGGGCAGCATGAACAGCAGCGTGATCAGCCCGGTCCAGCCGACCGCCACGCTGCCGACCAGCCGGCTCCAGCGCCCCAGGTGCCACGGTCCGCGCGTGAACGCGTCGCCCTGCCGCAGCCGCAGGTACACCGGGATGACGTAGGCGATGTACAGGCCGATCACCGAGACCGAGGTGACCGCGGCGTAGGCGGTGGAGTTCCACAGCGCGGGCAGGCCGAGCAGGAAGGCGCCGCCCGCGGCCAGCCACACCGCGCTCGTCGGGGTCTGGGTGCGCGGGTCGATCCGGTGCCACAGCCGGGAGGCGGGCAGCGCGCCGTCCCGCGAGAAGGCGTAGATCATCCGGGAGTTGGCGGTGACCGAGGCCATGCCGCAGAAGAACTGGGCACCGATCACGATCAGCAGCAGGAGCTTCGCGCCGGTGTGCCCGATCGCGTCGATGAAGATCTGCGCCGGCGGCACCCCGCTGCCGGTGGTCCGCTCGCCGTCGTAGTCCTGGATGGCGAAGGTCAGCCCGAGCAGCAGGACCCAGCCGGCGACCAGCGACACCACGATCGCGTTGACGATGCCGCGCGGGCCGGAGCGGGCCGCGTCGTGGGTCTCCTCGGTCATGTGCGCGGAGGCGTCGTAGCCGGTGAGGGTGTACTGCGCCAGCAGCAGGCCGAGCATGGCGACGTAGAACGGGCTGTGGAAGCCGGTGTCGTCGACGAACCTGCCGAGGACGAAGGACGCGGAGGAGTGGTGGTCGGGCACGAACACCAGCACCCCGACGATGACGAGCACGCCCACCAGGTGCCACCAGACGCTGACGTCGTTGAGGAGCGCGACCAGCCGCACGCCCAGGGTGTTGAGCAGGCCGTGCGCCAGGAGGATCACCGCGAAGAGCTCCACGGTGTGGCCGGGTGTGGCCGACAGCCCGAACTGGAGGTCCAGCAGGGCGCCCAGGAAGGTGGCGGCGCCGTAGTCGATGCCCGCGGTGACCGCGACCTGGCCGAGGAAGTTGAACCAGCCGGTGAACCAGCTCCACGCCGGCGCCCGGGAGGGGGCCAGCTTCGCCGCCCAGTAGTACAGGCCGCCGGCGGTCGGGAAGCTGGAGCAGATCTCGGCCATGGACAGGCCCACGCACAGCGTCATCAGCCCGACGACCGGCCAGCCCCAGACGATCAGCGCCGGCCCGCCGGTGTTCATGCCGAACCCGTAGAGGGTCAGGCAGCCGGAGAGGATCGAGACGATGGAGAACGAGACGGCGAAGTTGGAGAAGCCCGACATGGAGCGGGCCAGCTCCTGGACGTAGCCCAGTTCGCGCAGCCGCTGCTCGTCGGAAGCGGAGGAGGCGGGGGAGTGGGGGGAGCCGGGGGAGTGCGGGGTGGCGGTCGGGTCCGGGGGGCGGGGAGCGGACATGGGCGTCTCCCGAGCTGGTTAATGGAATGAACCTGTTCCATTAGCGGGGAGACCGTCTCACCCCGCCGGACGCGCCGTCAAGGGCCGCGCCGGTGACGGGTGGTGCGCGGGGGAGCGGTGGGGGAGCGGCGGGGAGAGCCGTGAGGGGAGCGGTGGGGGAGCGAGCGATGGGGGGTTAGCCGAGGAAGCCGCGCAGCAACGAGGCGGTGGCGGCCAGGTGTTCCTCGGCCGCCTGCCGGGCCCCGACCGGATCGCCGGCCAGGATCGCCGCCACCAGCCGCGCGTGCTGCGCCTGCGAGTGCTCGATGTTCCGCTCCAGCAGCGGGATCGCGTTGAGCAGGTCGTTGAGCCGCATCCGGGTGTCGGCGATGCTCGCCGCCAGCGACCGGGAACCGCTCAGCTCGGCTATCGCCAGGTGGAAGCGGGAGTCCGTGCGCCGGTAGTCCACCGCCTCGCAGGTCTGGGTGTCCCGCAGCCGGTCGGCGAGGTGCCGCCGCTCCTGCGCGCCGAGCGCGCGGCCCGCGGCGAGTTCCGCCGCGCCGATCTCCAGCGCCCGGCGGTAGGCGAGCGTGTCCTCCACCTCGTCCGGCGCCCGCCGCGCCATCCGGCCGAGCGGGCCGTCCTGCGCGCCGGGCCGGTGCGTGACGAACGTCCCGCCGGTACGGCCGCGCCGCGACCGCACGTAGCCGGCCTGCTCCAGCGAGCCGAGCGCCTCCCGCAGGGTCACCCGGCTGACGTGGAAGCGCTCCGCCAACTCCCTTTGCGGGGGCAGCCGTTCACCGTGCGCGACCACCCCGAGCTTGATCACCTGGAGCAGCCGCTCGACGGTCTCCTCGAAGGCGTTCCCGGCCCGCACCGGCCGGAAGAACGCGGCGCCGCTCAGCGTGCCGGGACCGGGCGGCTCGGGCAACTCGCTCATGCGGCCATTCTCCGCCCGGCCGCCGGAAAACGCGTGGGCCCGGCCATGCGGACGTGCGGTGATCGCCCGGTCACCGGACCGGACGCCGACCGGTCACCGAGCCGAGGAGCGCCGCACAAGCGCGCTTCGGACATGCCCGCCCGGCGGAACCCCCCGCGACCTCCAGGACGCGGCAACGCTCGACCGGGAGGAGCACCTGCTCCAGGTGCTGCGGCGGGTGCCGGGGCGGGCGTCCTGACAGGCGCCCCGACGGGTGCCCGGGCGGACGGCCGGGTCCGGCCCGGCACGGGGAGGCCACGTGGGAGCAGCGGGAGCAGACGTGCGATGCCACGCGTCAGGCGACGCCCCCGGCGGGAATGGCGGCCGAGCGGGCGCGGTTGTCGAGGGATGAGGCCCGGTTCACCCGTCCGGGCCGACCCGTCAGGAGTTCTGGAGTCCTCATGGCACGCCCCGTCAAGACGCCCGGCCCCGACCACCCCATCACCGTCGAGCCGACGGCCGCCCGCGTCGTGGTGCGCGCCGGCGGCAAGGTCGTCGCCGACACCACCGCCGCGCTCACCCTCCAGGAGGCCGACTACCCCGCCGTCCAGTACATCCCGCTGGCCGACGTGGCCGCGGACGCGCTGGCGCCCACCGACAGCAGCACGTACTGCCCGTACAAGGGCGACGCGTCCTACTACTCGCTGGTCACCGGCGAGGACACGATCACCGACGCCGTGTGGACCTACCGCGAGCCGTACGCCGCGGTCGGCGCGATCGCCGGCCACGTGGCGTTCTACCCGCAGCACGTCGAGGTGGAGCAGTCGCAGAGCGCCTGAGCCGAGGGCCCGGGCGCCCGTCGAGCGGTGCGCGGGCCGGGCGCGGCCGGTGATCGGGGCCGGGGGAGCGGTGCGCGGTGCGGTGCGCGCACCGCCTTCCCGGTCACCCCCGGTCAGGCCGGACGAGCACCCGGCTCCGCGCCGGGCTCCGCACCCGGCTCCTCCCAGGCGAAGCCGTCGGGGTCGGTGAACGCGCCGCGGTCGCCCCCGACCACGGCCATACGGTGCGAGCCGCTGCCCTCGGGATCGACGCCGGCGTCCTTGGCGAGGGCACGGCGCCCGTAGAGCGCGAACTGCACGGGGCTGGACGGCGCCGCGAACTCGACGTACTTGCGGCCGTAGCTCTTGCCCACGGTCAGCCCGTGCGCCACGTAGAAGTCCTTGGTCGCCGTCATGTCCGACACGCCCAGCAGCAGCACGAACCGGTCGACGTCTCGGGTGGCCGGACCCTTGTCCCGCTTCTGCGACGTGGCCACCTTCCACAGGGTCCCGTCGGGGGCCCGTACGACGCCGCCGTAGCCCCAGAACGACTTGGCGGCCGGCTTCACCGCGGTGGCGCCCGCGTCGACCGCGGCGTCCAGGAAGCCGTCCACGGTCGCCGGGCGGGCCACCGTGAGTGACAGCGTGAAGCCCCGGAAACCGCTGGTCGGGGTGTCGGAGCCGCGCACGCGCAGCCGGTCCCCGAGGCCGAACGCGGTCGCGTAGAACGTCTCGGCGGCGGCGGGGTCCTCCGCCTCGATGATGACGGTGTCGATGGAGGTCATGCCACGAAGCTATGCACGGCACCGGGAGCGTGCTCCCCGAGTCCGCGCGACCCTGCTCCATCCGGGCGGGACCCCGACCCCGAGGCCGCCCCGGGCCGTGGACCGCGGAGCCCGGCCCCACGTTCCCGCGGTCCTGCGGGGGCGCCATCCGTGCCCGGAGCGGCGCGCGCGTGGCGGCGGAAGGTCAGGGGAGGGGGCGGTGGTAGCGGGTGGCGGGTTTCCCGTTCAGGGTCAGGTGGCCGACGGGCCGGAAGGCGTTACGTTCCAGGACGGTGCGGGAGGCCGGGTTGTCGTGGGTCGCGCGGGCGGTGAGCGCGGTGAGGGAGTAGGCGGTCGCGGCGAGCCGGCAGACCTCGCGCACCGCGGCGGTGGCCAGGCCCCGGCCGGCGGCCTTCCGGGCGATGCGGTAGCCGAGCTCCGCCGAGCGCTGCGGGGTGACCTCGACGAGGTTCACCCGGCCCACGACCTCGCCGTCCGGGGCCACCAGGACGTGCGGGTGGTCCGTGCCGTCGGCCTGCCAGGCGAGCAGCCGCGCGAACCGGGCGTCGAACTCGGCGAAGAACGCGTCCCCGCGGTCGGGTACCGACGCCGCGAAGTACGCGCGGTTCTCCCGTTCGAAGGCGAGCACCGCGGCGGCGTGGCCGGGGCGGAGCACCTGGAGCGCGGGCCGGTCCGGCGCACCGGGCGGCGCCTCCGCCCGGCCCGCCCGGCTCCTCCCGAGGTCCGGCGCGACCTCGTCCTGCCCGCTCACCCCGTGCTCCCCGGCGCCGGGCCCGTCGAGCCGCGCAACACCAACTCCGTGGCCAGCTCCACGTGCAGGGTCTCCACGGTGTGCTGCTCCAGCAGCCGCATCAGCAGCGAGACCGCCATCCGCCCCATCTCCTCGAGCGGTTGGCGGACGGTCGTCAGCCGCGGCACGGTGCTGCGACTCAGGTCGATGTCGTCGAACCCGGTGATCGACAGGTCCTCCGGCACCCGCAACCCCCGCTCGTACGCCGCCCGCAGCGCGCCCACCGCCGCCTTGTCGTTGAACGCGACCAGCGCGGTGGGGCGTTGGGGCAGATCGAGGAGCTCGCAGGCCGCGGCGTAGCCCCACCCGGCGGTCGGCTCGATCGAGCGGACCAGTTCGGGGGAGGGCAGCACACCGGCGTCCGCGAGCGCGGAGGTGTGGCCGGCCAGGCGGGACCTGCCCGCCAGCCAGTCGCCCGGGCCGCCGATCACCCCGATCCTGCGGTGCCCCAGCTCCACCAGGTGCGCGGTGACGCTGCGGGCCGCGGTCAGGTTGGCCGCCGACACCGACGCGATGTCCCGGGGCAGCGGGGTGCGCGGGTCGATCACCACGAACGGGAAGTCCTTCGCCCGCAGCGCCTCCAACTCCCGTTCCGGCTCCGGCGGCACGATCAGCAGCGCGCCCGCGATGCCCGGGTCGTCCGGCAGCCCGGGCAGCACCTGGGTGGCCCGCGCCGCGTCCCCCGCGCTCAGCACCAGGCGCCGCCCGTGCAGGTCCAGCGTCTCGGCGACCGACGAGACGATCACCCCGAAGTAGTCGGTGAGCACGTACGGGCAGCGCACGTAGATCGCGCCGGTCGCGCTGCCGCGCCGCGCCGGTGCCTGCGCGCCCAGCCGCGCCACCGCGCGCCGCACCCGGCCCTCGGTGTCGGGTGCGACCCGCACGTGGCCGTTCATCACCCGCGAGACCGTCGCGATCGACACCCCCGCCTCGGCGGCGATCGCCCGGACCGTCGCCTTGCCGGCGGGGCGGGTGCTGCTCCCGCTCCCGTTGCCGCCCACGCTTCCGCTCCCGCTAGCCACGCGTTACACCCTCCCGTTTCACCCGCGCAGCGTAACCCCGCCCTGGCCGAGCCGACCAGGGTGCGGCGCCGTTTCACGGCGTTACACCAGGGGCGTGCGGGACGTCGCGCGGCCGTCGCGCGGACCCGTCAGGCGGGTGGCAACCGGTCCGCCGCCAGCCGCTCGGTGCGGGCGGTGACGTCCGCGAAGTGGTCGGCGATGGCGGCCGCCGCCGCGTCCGGGTCGCGGGAGCGGAGCGCCGCCAGGACCTTGCGGTGCTGGCGCACCACCTGCTCGTGATCGGTGCGGGGCTTGCCGACCTCGCCTTCGAGTTGCCGGTACACCCCCCAGAACAGGGCGATGAGCTGGAGCGCCAGCGTGTTGCCCAGCGGCTCGTAGAGCAGTTCGTGGAACCGCCGGTCGTGGTCGGCGCGGGCCGGCGCGCCGTCGGCGGCCAGCGCGTCCAGCTCGGCCTGGAGGCGGTCGAGGTCGGCGGCGGACAGCTCCGCGGCCGAGCGCCGGATCAGTCCGCTCTCCAGCATCGCCCGCACCTCCACGATGTCGCGCAGGGCCCCCGGGTGCTCGCGGCGCACCGCCAGCCGGGAGTGGAAGAGCAGGCCGGGCGCCATGGACAGTAGCTGCGCGGTGCCGACGTACGTGCCGTAGCCGTGGCGGATGTCCACGATGCCCAGCGCCTGGAGGCCCTTGAGCGCCTCGCGCACCGAGTTCCGGCTGACCCCGAGCACGCGCATCAGCTCGGGCTCCGGCGGCAGCGCCTCGCCCGGATCGAGGTCCAGCTCCACGATCAGGTCGGTGATCTGGTCCTGCACGGTGGGCCGCCGGCCCCGGGCCTGCGGTGAGACCTCCGGGGCGAGGGGCTTGCGCGAAGCGGGCATGGCGCCTACGTTACCTTGACCGTAGGACGTCGGACGTCCCACGTCCGACCTGGAGCGGGTGCGGAGTCGGCCCGTACGGTGCGTCACGGACCCGGGCGTCCGGCGCCGTACGCCAGGGCACCGCCGTGCCCGCCCCGTTCGACCGCCCCGCCCCACCGCCCCGCACCGCCCCGACCGCACCGTCCACCCGCTCCCGAGGATGCGAGCCGTATGAGCCACCACCCCCAAGCACCACCGCTGCGCTGGCGCGCGGAGCTGTCCCGCCAGGACTGGAAGTCCTTCGCGGCGGCCTGGCTCGGCTACGCGATGGACGGCTTCGACTTCGTCCTGATCACGCTGGTCCTCACGGAGATCTCGCGGGACTTCCACCTGTCCACGGTCACCGCCGCGACCCTGGTGTCCGCCGCCTTCGTCTCCCGCTGGTTCGGCGGCCTGGCCATCGGTGCGCTGGGCGACCGGTTCGGCCGCCGCCCGGCGATGGTGCTGAGCATCGCGCTGTACGCCGTGGGCTCGGTGCTCTGCGGCTTCTCCTGGGACTACTGGTCGCTCTTCGCCTTCCGCATGGTCGTCGGCCTCGGAATGGCCGGCGAGTACGGCACCAGCGTCACCTACCTCATCGAGAGCTGGCCGCGGCGGCTCCGCAACACCGCCAGCGGCATGATCCTCTCGGGCTACCCGCTCGGCGGCGTGCTCGCCGCCAAGGCGTACGCCTGGGTCGTGCCGCACAGCAGTTGGCGGGTGCTGTTCTGGATCGGCATCCTGCCGGTGGTCCTCGCGGTCTACCTGCGCCGCCGGCTGCCGGAGGCGACCGAGTGGCAGCGGGCGGCCGACTCCGGCCGCCGCCCGGTCAGCGCCACCGCGGTCCTGTTCTCCGGCGGGTCGCGCCGGGCGCTCAACGTCGTGGTCTGCCTCGCTGCCGCGGTCGCGCTCGTCGTGGTGCTGCGCGGGCAGGACATGGCGGTCACCCTCGCGCTGGTCGCCGTGATCACGGCCTGTTTCGTGGCCCTGACCGTGCAGTTCGCCGGGCGGCTGTGGCCCGTGGTGGTCGCGCTGATGGTCACCGTGTTCTGCGCGTTCCTCTACTCCTGGCCGCTCCAGGCACTGCTGCCGACCTACCTGAAGACCTCGCTGCACTACAGCCCCGACCAGGTGTCCGACGCCCTGCTGTACGCCGGGTGCGGCTACGCCCTCGGGTGCGTGCTCAGCGGCTACCTCGGCGACCGGTTCGGCACCCGGATCGCGTACACCGGGATGCTGACCGCCTCGCTCGCCTTCGTGGTGCCGGTCTTCGCGCTCGGCTCCGGCCACACCGTGTGGATGTGGGTGCTGCTGTTCATGCTGGTCGGCACCGGCTCGGGCGGCTCGGGGGTGCTGCCGAAGTACGTCAGCGACCACTACCCGCTGAACATCCGGGCGGCGGCGCTCGGGTTCAGCTACAACGTCGGCGCGCTCGGCGGCGCCGCCGCCCCGATCCTCGGCGCCAAGCTCGCCGAGCCGCTGAGCCTGGGCAGGTCCATCGCGGTGCTCGGCGTGGCGCTCACCGCCCTGGTCGTCCTGCTGGTCGGATTCGACGTGCCGGTACGGGTGCAGGCCGCCGCGGACCGGCGGGCGGAACGCGCCGGGCTGCCCCCGCGCGACCGCCTGGAAGCCGACGCCTACGCCGATCCCGGCAGCGGCGCCCGCATCGATGCCGATCCCGACCCCGGCAGCGGAATGGTGCCCGGCGCGCCCGCCGCCCCGGCACCGCCCACCGCCCCCGCACCGCCGTCCGATCCCGCACCACCCACCGGCACCAACACCGTGAAGAGGACCTGATGTTCCACGGAGTCGTCCCTCCCCTGTGCACCCCGTTGACCGACGACGGGGAGGTGGACACCGCGTCGCTGGAACGCCTCACAGCCTTCCAGCTCGACGCCGGCGTGCACGGCCTGTTCGTCGGCGGCTCCACCGGGGAGATCGCCCAACTGACCGACGCCGCGAGGGACGTCGCCCTGCGGACGGTCGTCGCCACCGCCGCCGGGCAGGTTCCGGTGCTGGCCGGCGCGATCGACACCGGCACGCTGCGGGTGCTCGACCACGCCCGGCGCGCCCAGGCGATCGGCGCCGACGCGGTCGTGGTCACCGCGCCCTTCTACGTGGGCGTCACCGATGCCGAGGTACGCGCCCACTACGAACTCCTGCACGCCGCCCTGGACGTGCCGCTGGTCGCCTACGACATCCCGGCGAACACCCACGTCAAGCTGCCCCCCGCGCTGCTGGTGGGCCTCGCCCGGGACAAGGTGATCGCCGCGGTCAAGGACTCCTCGGGCGACCTGGAGGGCTTCCAGCGCGTGCTCGACGGCACCTCCGGCAGCGGCGTCGGGTGCCTGACCGGCTCCGAGACGCTGGCCGACCTCGCCATGGAGCGGGGCGCGGACGGGATCGTGCCCGGGCTCGGCAACGTCGACCCGCACGGGTACGTCCGGCTCTACGAGGCGGCCCGGCGCGGGGACGGCGCCGCCGCACGGGCCGAGCAGCGGCGGCTCACCGCGCTGTTCGGCATCATCGAGGTGGCCGACCGTACCCGGATCGGACGGATGTCCGCGGCGCTCGGCGCGTTCAAGGCCGCGCTCGCTGCCCGTGGTGTCATCCGCTCCGGCCGCACCCAGGCGCCGCTGCTGCCCCTCACCGCGGAGGAGGCCGCCGCCGTCGCCGACCGGCTCGCCGAGGCGGGCCTGGACCCGGTCGGCCAGGCCCTGTCCGGCGGATCGTGACCGGTCGGCTCGTACCGCCGGTCCGTACCCGCCGGTCCGTACCCGTCGGCGCCCGTACCGGCCGGGCCACGGCCTCCCGGTCGCGCGCGACCCGCACCGCCATCACGCCAGCAGTACGTACGTCGGAGAGGAGACCGGAGATGTCGTTCAGCCGTCGCAGGCTCATCGTGCTGCCGCTGACCGTGGGGGCGCTGGGCCTGGCCGGGGTGTCGACGAGAGCCGCGGCCGCCACGGAAGGCGGCACGACCGGCCCGGCACCCGAGACGACCGTGTTCACCTCGGGCGCGGACGGCTACGCCGTGTACCGCATCCCGGCCGTGGTCCGCACGACGCGCGGCACCTTGTTGGCGTTCGCCGAGGCGAGGAGCGGGAGCGCGGACAGCGCCCGGACGGTGGTCGTGGCGAGGCGGTCCGCGGACGGCGGCCGCACCTGGGCCGGCCAGGCCGTGGTCGCGGGCGACGGCACGGACACGCACGGCAACCCGGCGCCCGTGGTAGACCCGCGTACCGGCCGTATCACCCTGCTGACGTGCACGAACGGCGCGGGGGTGACGGAGGAGCAGATCATGTCCGGCCAGGCGCCGGCGGCGGACGGCCGCAGGGTGTGGGTGCAGCACAGCACGGACGACGGGCTGACCTTCACCGCGCCGCGGGAGATCACCGCGGCGGCCGGGCACCCGGACTGGCGCTGGTACGCGACCGGTCCGGGCCACGCGATCGCGCTGGGGACCGGCCCCCACCGCGGTCGCCTCGTCGCACCCGCGAACCACTCCTCGGCGCCCCCGGCCGGCTCCGCGGACACCGGCACCGAGGCGAAGTACTACGGCGGCCACTGCCTGCTGAGCGACGACGGCGGCACCACCTGGCGGATCGGGTTCGTGGACGGCACACCCGACGGCGTGGTCAACGCCAACGAGACGGCCGTCGCGCAACTGGCGGACGGCACCGTGTACTTCAACGCCCGCGACCAGAACGGCAGCGCGCCGGGCGTCCGCGTGGACGCCCGCAGCGCCGACGGCGGCGAGCACCTGGAGCAGCCGTACGCGCCCCAGGTCGAGCTGTCCGGGCCCGTCGTGCAGGGCAGCCTGCTCCAACCGGTCGGCGGGCCACTGCTGTTCGCGGGCCCGGCCGACCCCGACGCCCGCGCCGCCATGGCGGTGCGCGCCAGCGCCGACGGCGGCCGCACCTGGGCCGACGTCCGCACCCTGAGCCGACTCCCCGCCGGGTACAGCGATCTGGTGCAGACCGGTCCCGACGAGGTCGGCCTCCTCTACGAGACCGGCACCGCGACCGCGTACGACCGGATCGCCTTCGCCCGGCTCCCCCTGCGGGAGCTGCACCCGTGACGGCGTGACGGCGTGACGGCGTGACGTCGGGCGGGGACCGCCCCCTGCCTCGCCCGACGCTCAGCGCCGTGACAGGTAGGCGTCGAGCGCGCGGTGCAGCACCCGGTTCACCGGGAAGTCCCACTCGCCGATGTTCTCGCACGCCTCGCCGCCCGCGCCCGACTTGAAGCGCAGCAGCCCCAGGTGCGGGTCGGACGCGTCCACCGTGTCCGTGATGCCGCGGAAGTCGTAGACGGAGGCGCCCAGTTCGCAGGCGTCCCGCATCATCTGCCACTGGATCGCGTTGTTCGGCTGCACTTCGCGGCGCAGCGCCGTGGAGGCGCCGTAGGAGTACCAGACGTGCCCGCCGACCGTGAGCATCGTGGCCGCCGAGAGCACGTCGCCGTCGTGCGAGGCGAGGTAGAGCCGCATCCGGTCCGGGTCCTCCGCGGTCAGCGCGGACCACATCCGCGCGAAGTACTCCGCCGGGCGCGGCACGAAGCCGTCGCGGCGCGCGGTCTCCACGTACAGCCGGTGGAACTCGGGCAGATCGGCGGCGTCACCGCGGACCACCTTCACACCGGCGTTGTCGGCCTTCCTCACGTTGCGCCGCCACTGCTGGCTGAAGCCGCGCAGGACGTCCTCCGGCACCCGGCCGCCGAGCGGCAGCCGCCACACGAACCGCGGCTGGCCCGCGCCGAAGCCGTCCGTGCCGGTCCGGGCCGGCCGCCACCGCGCCGCACGCAGCCGCGCCTCCACCTCGGCGGCCCGCGGGTCCCGCCACGTCGGCTCGGCCTCGCCCAACCGGGTGACGGCCGGGTCGGCGATCGCGGCCTTGACCGCCGCCGCGTCCCAGGTCCGCGCCTCCACCCGCGGGCCGACCCGCACCGCGAACGCGCCCCGGCCCCGGCAGTGCGCCACCAGCGGCTCCAGCCACCGGTCCAGGTCGTCGGCGTGCCAGTCGATCACCGGGCCCTCCGGAAGGTACGCCAGCGACCGCCGCACCCCCGGCAGCGGCCGGTACAGCACCAGACCCGCCCCCACCAGCCGCCCGGCGCCGTCGCTCCATCCCAGGCTCTCCGCCCGCCAGTCCGGTTTCACCCCGCCCCACGACGGCATCTGCAGGTGGCTGGCGCTCCCCCGCTCCGCCACGAAGTCCAGGTGTCGGCGTGTGCTGATCGGTGCCACGGTGTAGGTCGTCGATGCCATCGGAGAACTCAGCCGCCCTTCGCCTGCGCGGCCCCGCCAGGAGCGCCGCGCGTGAACGTGTCGCGCCGGTGCCCGCAGCGTACGACGGGCCGGACCCCTCGGCCCGGCGGCCGGGTCGCGGTGCGGCCGGACCGTCACACGCCGCGGGGGGCCGGGTCCGACACCGCCGGGTGGCTGCGGGGGGGACCGGGCCGTCACAGCCGGGTGGCGGTGCGGACCAGGCCGGCCAGGGCGAGCGAGCGGCTGTGCGCGGGCCAGGCGATGTGCGTGACGACGGGCGGCGCGTCGCTCAGCGGCACGGCGGCGTGCTCGGCCCACAGCCACGCGCGGGCCGAGTCCGGGAAGACGGCGACGGTGCGGCCGAGGGCGATGAGCTGGGCCAGTTGCGTCTGGTCGTGGATCTCGGGCCCGGGGCCGGGCGGGTGGACGCCGCGGCGCGCCCACCGGGCGAGCGGCAGGTCGGGGATGCCGCCGACCTCGGCGAGCGTCAGGGACGTCCGTGCGGCGAGCGGGTGCCCGGCGGGGAGGACGGCGATCTGGCCCTCGGTGAGCAGTTCCTCGCTGTCGAACCCGGCGAGGGAGTTGAACGGTTTGTGCATCAGGGCCGCGTCGGCGCGGCCGTCGCGCAGCATGTCCTCCTGCTCGCAGGTGCCGCTCGGCAGCACCTCGACCTCGACGGCGCCGGGCTCGGCGGCGTAGGCGTGCAGCAGCTTCTGCAGCAGCTCGTGGGAGGCGGCGGCCTTCACCGCGAGCACCAGGCGGTGCGGGGAGCCGCCCGGGCGGTCGGCGCCGCCGGCGCGGCGGGTGCGCCGGGCGGCGGCGGTGGCCGCGTCGAGCGCCGCGCGGCCCTCGTCGAGCAGGACCTCTCCGGCGCCGGTCAGGGCCACGCCGCGGCGGTCGCGTCGCAGGAGGGTGACACCCAGGCGGCGTTCGAGCCGCTGGATCGCGCGGGACAGCGGTGGCTGTGCCATGCCCAGGCGCTCGGCGGCGCGGCCGAAGTGCAGTTCCTCGGCGACGGCGAGGAAGTACCGCAGCTCGCGGGTCTCCAGGTCATCCATGCGGACCGAGCGTACTCCGGCGATACCCCCCGGGTATCACAGGAGTACGCATCGGTGTTGGCCGCGCGGGCCGGTGCGCGGGGAGCATCGGCGGCATGAGTGAGAAGAGGACGGCGCTGGTCACCGGCGCGAACAAGGGGATCGGGTACGAGATCGCGGCGGGGCTCGGTGCCCTCGGGTACCGGGTCGGTGTGGGCGCGCGGGACGGCGCGCGGCGCGAGGCGGCCGTCGTGGGACTGCGGGCCGCGGGGGCGGACGCCTTCGGGGTGCCCCTCGACGTGACCTCCGACCGGAGCGTGGCCGAGGCGGCGGAACTGCTCGCCCGCTCGGTGGGGCACCTGGACGCCCTGGTCAACAACGCGGGCATCTCCGGCGTGACCGGCCCCGGCTGGGTGCAGGACCCGACCGCGCTCGACCTCGACGTGGTCCGCGCGGTGGTGGAGACCAACGTGATCGGGGTGATCCGGGTGACGAACGCGATGCTGCCGCTGCTGCGGCGCTCGGGGGCGCCGCGCATCGTGAACGTCTCCAGCAGCGTCGGCTCGCTGGCGCTCCAGGCCGACCCGGAGGCCGAGGTCGGCCCGATCATGGCCGCCTACGCGCCGTCGAAGTCCTACCTCAACGCCGTCACCCTCCAGTACGCCCGCCACTTCGCCGGCACCGGCATCCTGATCAACGCCACCTCCCCGGGCCTGGTGGCCACCGACTTCACCGGCTTCCAGGGGCCCCGCACCCCCTCGCAGGGCGCGGCGACCCCCATCCGCCTGGCCACCCTCCCCGACGGCGCCCCGACCGGCACCTTCGTGGACGACGACGGTCCCCTCCCCTGGTGACGCGCGGGTCGGCCGGGCGCCCGGAGCCCGGGGCGGGGCGGGGCGGGGCGGGGGAGGGCGCGGGAGTGCGCGGGAGGGCGTCGGGCGGAGGGGCGTCAGACGAGGGTCAGGGCGAGGCACGCCGTCCGCTGCGAGCTGCTGCCCACGTGGACGTCGATCCGGCCGGGCTCCAGGACCAGCGCCCCGGTGTCGTCGGCGAGGAAGCCGAACTCGGCCGCGCCCAGGGAGAAGACCACCTCGGCGCGTTCGCCCGCGGCCAGCGTGACCCGCCGGAAGCCGCGCAGCTCGCGCACCGGCCGCACCACGGAGGCGACCGGGTCGTGCAGGTAGAGCTGCACGACCTCGTCGCCCTCGCGCGCACCGGTGTTGGCGACGGTGACGGCGACCTCCACCCGCGCGCCGGCCGCCAGGTCGGCCACGGCGACGGTCTCGGCCGCGCTCGTGGGCGCGCCGACCTCGAAGGAGGTGTAGGACAGGCCGTGTCCGAACGGGAAGCGCGGACCGTAGGGCTGGTCGAGGTAGCCGGTGACGTACGGCTTCGCCGGGTCGGCGGGGTCGGCCGGCCGGCCGGTGTTCTCGTGGTTGTAGTACAGCGGGATCTGGCCGACCGAGCGGGGCAGCGTGACGGGCAGCTTGCCGCCGGGGTTCACGTCGCCGAAGAGCACGTCCGCCAGCGCCGGCCCCGCCTCGATCCCGCCGTGCCAGGCGAGCAGCACCGCGGGGGCGCGCTCGATCCAGGACTCCGTGACCAGCGGGCGTCCGGCGACGACCACCACGGCGAACGGCCGTCCCGTCGCCGCCACCTCGGCGATCAGCTCCTCCTGGCCGGCCGGCAGCGTGATGTCGCTGCGGGAGGACGCCTCGCCGCTGAGCGCGGACGCCTCACCGACCACGACCAGCGCCATGTCCGCGTCGCGCACCGCCTCGACGGCGGCCGCGCCGTCCGCGGCGTGGCGGATCCGCAGGTCCGGCGCCGCCGCCCGCACCGCTTCCAGGACGCTCACCGCCGGGAAGCGGCTCTCGCCGGGGCCCGACCAGGTGCCGTGCAGGTCGGCCGAGCCGGCGTAGGGGCCGACCACCGCGAGCGAGCCGCCGCTGCGGTCCAACGGCAGCAGGGCGCCGTCGTTCTTCAGCAGTACCGCGCAGCGCGCCGCGGCCTCGCGCGCGGCCGTCCGGCTCGCCGCGGTCGGCGCCGACACCTGCGCCGCCTCGTCGGTGTAGGGGTCGTCGAACAGGCCGAGCCGGGCCTTGAGGCGCAGCACCCGGCGGACCGCGTCGTCCAGCCGGGTCGGGTCGATCCGGCCGGCGGCCAGCAGGGCCGGGCCGTTGTCGCCCACGTGCGTGCCGGCCATCTCCATGTCCAGGCCGGCCGCGAGCGCGAGACGGGCCGCGTCGGCGCCGTCGGCCGCGAAGCCGTGCACGATCAGCTCGTGCACGCCGCCCCAGTCGCTCACCACGACCCCGTCGAAGCCCCACTCGTCCTTCAACACGCCCTGCAACAGCGGCCGGTTGGCGTGAGCGGGCACCCCGTTGACGGTGTTGAACGCCGCCATCGCGGTGGCCGCCCCGGCCCGTACCGCCGCGGCGAACGGCGGGAGGTAGAGGTTGCGCAGCCGCCGGGGGGAGACGTCCACCGTGTTGTAGTCGCGGCCGCCCTCCACCGCGCCGTACCCGACGAAGTGCTTGGCACAGGCCGCGATCCGGTCGGGGCCGTACAGGTCCGCCCGCGGACCGGCCGTACTCGCGCCGTCCGCACCGGCGTTCCCGCCGTGATCAGCGCCGGCGTTCCCGTCGTGATCCGCCCGGGCGCGGACGACGTCGCCGAGGTCGCCGCGCGCGCCGTCGTACCCCTCGCCGGACGCCGTGCCCTGGTACCCGTGCACCTTCGCCGCCGCGAACCGGGCGGTCAGGTACGGGTCCTCGCCGCAGCTCTCCGCGATCCGGCCCCAGCGCGGCTCGCGCGTCACGTCCATCATCGGGGCGAACGTCCAGTGCAGGCCATTGGACCGGGCCTCCCGGGCGGAGGTCCGCGCGTCGGCCACCGCGACCCCGGGGTCGAAGCTCGCGGCCTGCGCCAGCGGGACCGGGAAGGTCGTCCAGAAGCCGTGGATCACGTCGAACCCGAACAGCAGCGGGATGCCGAGCCGGGACTCCTCGACGGCGAGCCGCTGCAGCGCGTTGGTGTGGGCGGCGCCCCGCAGGTTGAGCACCGAGCCGAGCCGGCCCTCGCGCGCGGCGGCCTCCGCGAGGTGGTTCTGGCCGCCGCCCGGGCCGGTGTCGCCGTTCCAGGCAAGCTGCTGGAGCTGCCCGAACTTCTCCTCGGGGGTCATCTTCGCCAGCAGGTCCTCGACGAGGACGTCATGCGGGTCGGTCGGGCGCTGTTCCATGGTCGTGCGGGCTCCCCGGGTGCGCGTGATCGGTGCCGCCGCGCGCGCCCGGTCCTGCGCGGCACGCAGCCGGTCAGACGCTAATGCGGTTCGTTGGTGAGTGCAATTTCCTGCGGGTCCCCGCCGGGTGGCACCGGGCGGCACCGCGGGGCGGAGCTTGACAGACGCCCCTGCCGGGAGGGCACATACGGGATATGGCCGAACTGCACGAAGTCCTCGCCAAGGTGGGCCCGCGGCTGCGCGGTCTGCGGCACGCCCGCGCCTTCACCCTCGCCCGGGTCGCCGAGGAGACCGGCATCTCGCTGAGCACGCTGTCCCGGCTGGAGTCCGGCCGGCGCAAGCCCACCCTCGAACTGCTGCTCCCGCTGGCGAAGGCGTACGGGGTGCCGCTGGACGAGCTGGTCGGCGCGCCCGCCACCGGCGACCCGCGCGTGCACCCGCGGCCGTTCACCCGTCACGGCCAGACCTTCGTGCCGCTCACCCACTACCTCGGCGGGCTGCACGCCTACAAGCAGATCATGCCGGTCCGGCCCGGCGGCCCTGACCCGGGCGGCCCGCTGGAGCAGCGCACCCACGAGGGCTACGAGTGGCTGTACGTCCTGTCCGGGCGGCTGCGGCTCGCGCTCGGCGACCGCGACGTGATCCTCGCGGCGGGCGAGGCCGCGGAGTTCGACACCCGCACCCCGCACGGCTTCGCCAACGCCGGCGACCGCCCGGTGGAGTTCCTCGCGCTGTTCGGCCCGCAGGGCGAGCGCGTCCACCTCAGGGCCCGCTCGGTGCCGGACCCGTCCTGATCCGGCAGCGCCCCGCCGGCCCCGGGCCGCCGCCCGCCGTCGGCTCCGCCCGCGCCATCGCGGCCGCCCCTCCACCCGGCCGAGTCCCGGGGGAGGAGCGCCGCCGTCCGCCGGACTACACCGGGCGCACCGTGAACCGGGGGTGGGTGCCGCGGGTGTGGTCCACCGTCCGGGGCGGGCCGGTCAGCGTGCACGCCACGGTGAGCCGGACGTCCGCGCTGGAAGCGGCCAACCGCAGCTCCAGCGCGCCGGGTTCCACCACCCGGCGGCCGTCGCGGCCGGTGAAGGCGGCGAGGTCGGCGGGCACCGCCAGCTCCACCCGCGCGCGGGCGCCCGGCGCCAGGCGCACCCGCCGGTAGCCCACGAGCCGCTGGTAGGGCTGGACGACCGAGGCGACCGGGTCGCGCAGGTAGACCTGGACCACCTCGGTGCCCTCACGCAGGCCGGTGTTGCGCACCGTGAAGGAGCAGCGCACCTCGCCGTCGGTGCCGACCTCCCCGCCGTCGGTGCGCAGGTCCCCCCACGCGAAGGTGGTGTACGCCAGCCCGTGACCGAACGGATAGGCCGGGGTCGGGTCGACGTTGGAGACGTCACTGGCCCGGCCCAGCCGCGCGGCCAGGTAGGTGGCCGGCTGGCTGCCGGGCCGGGCCGGCACGCTCACCGGCAGCCGCCCGGACGGCTCGACCCGCCCGGCGAGCACGGCCGCGACCGCCGCGGTGCCCATCTGGCCGGGGAAGAACGCCTGCACGATGCCCGCCGCCCGCGTCACCGCGTCGCCGAGCGCGTACGGTCGGCCGGCGAGCAGGACGACGACGACCGGGCGGCCGGCGTCCAGGACGGCGTCGAGGAGCCGCTGCTGTACGCCGGGCAGCGCCAGAGACTCCGCGTCGCAGCCCTCGCCGCTCGTGCCGCGGCCGAAGAGCCCGGCGCGGTCGCCGAGCGCGAGCACCACCACGTCCGCGGCGGCGGCGGCGCGCACCGCGGCCGGGATGCCGCCGGTGTCGGCGGTGTCCACCGCGCAGCCGGCCGCCGCGGTGATCCGGCAGTCCGGGAACTGCGCCGCCAACGCCTCCCGCAGCGTGGGCAGTTCGATGCCGGCCGGCACCTGCGGGTGCTGGACGCCGACGTGCACGGGGAAGGAGTAGCAGCCGAGCACCGCGGTGGGCGTGTCGGCGTTCGGGCCCATCAGCGCGATGGTGCCCGGCCGGTCCAGCGGGAGGGTGCCGTCGTTGCGCAGCAGCACCACGCTCTCCTCGGCGAGACGCCGGGCGACGTCCTGGTTGCCGGCCGAGTCCAGGTCCACGCTGCCGCGCAGGGCCCGCGCGGTGAGCGCGTCCGCCGCCGCGGTGCCCGCTTCCCCGCCGCGGGCAGGCGCCGGGGCGTGCGGGTCCTCGACGTGGCGCGCCAGCGCTCGCGGCACCGGGTCCCAGTCGGCGTCCAGCATGCCGAGCTGGGCCTTCTGCACCAGCACCCGGCGCACCGCCCGGTCCACCAGCGCCTCGGGCACCCGCCCCTCGGCCACCGCCGCGAGCAGCGGCTCGCCGTACGCCTTGACGGTGGGCAGCTCGACGTCCACGCCCGCCCCGAGCGCGGCGCCCGCCGCCTCACCGAGGCTGCCGGCCACCCCGTGCAGGGTCTGGAGGAAGGCGACGCCGAAGTAGTCGGCCACGACGGTGCCGGTGAAGCCCCAGGTGTCGCGCAGCAGCCCGGTCAGCAACCGCTCGTCGGCCGCGGACGGGATGCCGTCGGTGTCGGTGTAGGCGTGCATCACCGACCGGGCGCCGCCCTCGCGCACCGCCATCTCGAACGGCGGCAGGACGACGTCGGCGCGCTCCCTGGCACCCATGCCCACCGGCGCGAGGTTGCGCCCGGCGCGGGAGGCGGAGTAGCCGGCGAAGTGCTTGAGGGTGGCGACGACGCCGGCCGACTGGAGCCCCCGCACGTAGGCCGTGCCGATGGTGCCGACCAGGTACGGGTCCTCGCCGATGGTCTCCTCGACCCGGCCCCAGCGCGGATCGCGGACCACGTCCAGGACCGGCGCGAGCCCCTGGTGGACGCCGACCGCCCGCAGGTCGCGGCCGATCCGCCCGGCCATGTCCTCCACGAGCGCCGGGTCGAAGGCCGCGCCCCAGGCCAGCGGCACCGGGTAGGCGGTGGCGCCCCAGGCGGCGAACCCCGCCAGGCACTCCTCGTGGGCGAGCGCCGGGATGCCGAAGCGGTTCGCGGCCATCACGCGGCGCTGGGTGCGCAGCAGCGACAGCGCGCCGAGCGCCGGGTCGACCGGGGCGGTGCCGAACGGCCGGGTGAGCTGGCCCAGGCCGCGCGGCAGCAGCGTGTCGAGGTCGGCGGGCTCCTCCATCTCGTGCTGGTGCGGGGCGACTTCGCCGCCCTCGGCGGAGGCGCCCACCCAGATCCCGTAGAGCTGGGCGGCCTTCTCGGGCAGGGTCATCTCGGCGATCAGGGCGTCCGCCCTGGCCTCGGGCGGCAGGGCGGGGTCCCGCCAGCGGGCGGTGGGCGCCGGAGCGCGGTCCGGCGTGGTCGGTTCGGGCACGGTGTCGGTCACTTTCCTCCGACGCCCATCAGCCCCTGCACCAGGGCACGGCGGGCGAACAGGTAGACGATGAGGATCGGCAGCATCGACAGCACCACCGCGGCCAGCAGGCCGGGGATGTCCACGCCGTGCTCGGTCTGGAAGTCGTACAGGCCCAGTGTGACCACCTTGGAGGAGTCGGACTGGGTCAGCACCAGCGGGAAGAGGAAGCCGTTCCACGCCTGGAGCGCGGAGTAGACCACGATCGTGGACAGGCCGCCCTTGGACAGCGGCAGCACCAGTTGCACGAAGACCCGCCACTGCGGTGCGCCGTCCATCGCCATCGCCTCGTACAGGTCGGGGGTGATGTCGCGCATCGCCCCGGTCAGCACCAGCGCGCTCACCGGCAGGCAGAACGCCGCGGTCGGCAGGATCACCCCGGCGAGGTTGTCGTAGAGCCCGGCGCGGTTGATGACGTAGAACATCGGCACGATGACCGCCTGCGCCGGCACCGCCAGGCCGAGCAGGAACAGCCGGAAGACGCCGGCGGTGATCCGGCCGCGGCCGCGCACGATCGCGTACGACAGCGGCGGCACCAGCAGCACCACGACGGCCACCACCGCGGCGGTCACCAGCACGGTGTTGAGGAAGTACCGGCCGAAGCCGTTCGAGAAGTCCTGCGTGTAGTTGTGCAGCGTGACGTGCCGCGGCAGCGCCAGCGGGCCGTGCGCCGCGTAGTCGCTGCGGCTGCGCAGCGTGGCCAGCAGCATGACGTACAGCGGCAGGCCGACCAGGAACAGCCAGACCAGGGAGCCGAGTCCGGCCAGGACGTTGGGGCGCCGCCTCATCACAGTCCCTCCGTGCTGCCGCGCATCCGGTCGTAGCCGGACACCCGCACCACGACCAGCGAGATGACCGTGGCGACCAGCACCAGGACCAGCGCGATGGCCGAGCCGCCGCCGAAGTCGAAGCTCTTGAAAGCCCGTTCGTACATGTAGTAGGCGCTGATCGTGGTGTCGGTGCCGGGGCCGCCCTGGGTGAGGATCAGCACCGTGTCGAAGGTGGTCAGGCCGCCGACGACCATCAGGATCATCGACGTGATCATGGTGTTGCGCAGTTGCGGCAGCGTGATGTGGAAGAACTGCCGTACGGTGCCCGCGCCGTCGATCTGCGCGGCCTGGTAGAGGACCTCGGGGATCGCGCGGGCCGCGCCCTGGTAGATCAGGGTGTGGAAGGGCGTGTACTGCCAGGCCCCGACGAAGACCAGCACGCCGATCGCGCCCGAGCGCATGCCCAGCAGGTTGCCGTCGCCGAACAGCCAGCGCGCCTGCGCTGGCACCCCGAAGTTCGGGTCGAGCACCGCCCGCCACAGCACGGACACCGCGGTGGCCGACAGCAGCAGCGGCACGAAGAACACCGCGGACAGCACCGCGCGGTTGCGCTGCCGGCCGGCCGCCCAGACCCCGAGCAGGATGCTCAGCGGGGTCTGCACGGCGACGCCGAGCACGGTGATCAGCACGCTCAGCCACAGGCTCCTGATCATGGTGGGGTCGTGCAGCAGCGCCCGCCAGTTGGCCAGTCCGGCGAACCGCGGCGCGCCCAGGCCGTCCCAGTCGGTGAAGGAGAGCACCGCCACCAGGACCAGGGGCAGCACCGCGAACAGCGCGAAGAACAAGGTGGCGGGGACCGCCCAGCCGAAGCCCGGGCGGGTCACCGCCGCGCCGGAGCGCCGGGCCGGGCGGCGGAGGGGCCGCCCGGCCCGCCCGCCGCGCGCGGCCGGCGGCGGCGCGGTCGAGGTCGTGGTCATGTCCGTGGCCCCCGGGTCAGGACGCCGGCAGGGACTGCATGGCCTTGATGAAGCCGTCGGCGTCGGTCTTGCCGTCGAAGAACTCCTGGACGGCGGTGTGGATGGCGGTGGTCGCCGAGGGCGGGTACGCCTGGTCCCAGGAGAGCTGGAACGACGGTGCCTGCCGGACCAGGTCGAACTGGTACTTCAGGTAGGCGGGGTTGGCCGCGGTGTCCAGGAACTTTGGTGTGTTGGTGGTGGTCGGCAGGTTGCCGATGGCCAGGTGCGCCTTCACGAACGCGTCGGAGTACTGGAGCTTGAGGAACTGCGCGACGGCGTCCGGGTACCTGGTCTTCTTGAGCACCGAGTAGAAGTTGTTGGTGTTGCCGACCACGTCGTGCGGGTCGCCCTTGCCGTCCGGCACGGTCGGGAACGGGCCGTAGCCCAGACCGCTGGTCGTGAAGCCGGGGTCGGCGTCCTGTTCGGTGGAGTACTCCCACGAACCCATCAGCTCGAACGCGGCCTTCCCGGTGGCCAGCAGCGCGGGCGAACCGCCGTCGGTGAACTTCACCGAGTCGTAGGAGCTGCCGAACGCGCCCGCGTCGACGAGCTGCTTGAGCAGGGCCAGCGCCCTGCGGCTGTCGGCGCTCGCCCACACACCGGTGTCGCCGCCGAGCGCCTTCTCGAACAGGCCGGGGCCCGCGACGCGGTCGTAGACGTACTCGAACCACATCTGCGTCGGCCACTGGTCGCCGCCGCCCAGCGCGATCGGCGTCTTGCCCGCGGCCTTGAGCGCCTTGACGTCGGCGAGCAGGTCGGCCCACGTCCGCGGCTCCGACAGCCCCGCGTCGGCCAGCACCTTCTTGTTGTCGAAGAGCAGCACCGGCTGGGTGCCGCGCATCGGGACGCCGTACGGCTTGCCGTCGATGACGGCCGTGTTGAACACCGACGGCAGGAAGTTCGACTTCAGTCCCGGGTCCTTGGCGATGAAGCCGTCCAGCGGCATCAGCAGCCCGGCCTTGACGAAGGGCTCGATGCTGCCGGCGCCCCAGTTGTAGAAGACGTCGGGCGCCTGCTTGGTGGTGATGATCGTCTGGAGCTTCTGCTGGTAGTCCGCGCCGGGGATGGTGTCCAGCACCGCCTTGACCTTCGAGGTCCGGTTGAAGGTGGCGACGATCTGCTTCTCCACCTTGTTCGTCGCGTCGCCGTAGACCAGCACGTGGATGCGGCCGGAGCCGGCCCCCGAACCGGTGCCGCCGCACGCCGCCAGGGACAGTCCGAGTGCGAGCACCACGCCACCGGCGGCGACACGCGAGAACCGAGCGCGCTTCATCATGGAGTGCCTTTCGAATGTTTCGACGGCGATGTCGAAAGTTCTGCGCCGCCCAGAAGGTATTGACCGTCGGGAAAGGCGGTCAACCCTCCGGTGTCCGGTTATCAAAGCGTTACGTGGCAGGGCGCATCCGCGGCGAAAGGCGACGGCCCGACTGACGATTGTTTCGGGACCGGCCCCACCGAAACGGTCACCGGCCGATTACCGGCATACCGGTGGGTACCCGAAGGACATGAGTGAAGGAGACGACCGGACAGAACAACGACGGGGGCAGCGGAGCCGGCCGGACCGGCCGGACCCGCACGACCCCCCCGACCCGCACGATCCCCCTCGCACCTACGGCGCGCCCGCGACACGCACGCGGCACCGCCCGCAGGACGCCCCGCTCACTCCCGACCTTCCCCCCGCCACCGAGGCCCCGGAACTGCCCGGCGCGGTCCGCACCCGCCCGGAGGACAGCCCGGCCGGCCGCCAGGCGGCTCTTCCCCCGCCCTACGGCGAAGCCCGGCGCGGAGCCGGGTGAGCCGCGCGGAGCCGGGTGAGATCCACGCGGACCGACGAGACACCGGCCCGGATGACCGGCGGGGAACCGTCGCCGCGCCGGGCCGGTCGGTCCGTCAGGCGGCGTCCTGCGGATCGGCGTCCTCGCTGAGCGAGAACCACACCGTCTTCCCCTCGGCCTCGGGCTGCACGCTCCACTCGTCGGCGAGCAGGTCGAGCAGCACCAGGCCGCGCCCGGAGGAGGCCAGCTCGCCCGGGGCCCGCTGGTGGGGCAGTTCGTCCCCGCGGTCGGTGACCTCGACGGTGAGGGTGCGCCGGCCCGGCTCCCCGGACACCACGGCCACGAGCGCGGCGGACTGGTCGGTGTGCATCAGGACGTTGCCGACCAGCTCCGAGGCGAGCAGCACCGCGGTGTCCACCTGGTCCGGCCGGGCCCAGTCGTGCAGCAGCGACTCCAGTTCGGCGCGGGCCTCGGACAGGTCCTGACCCCGGCCCTGCTCGATGGCCAGCACCAGGCGCCGCTCGCGCAGGTCCGGAAGCGGCGCGCCGGAGTCCCGGCGCACCAGCAGCAGTGCGATGTCGTCCTCGTTGCGCGCCCGGACGTCCGTGTGGCGCAGGTCCGGCTCGGGGCGCGCGCGGCCGCCCGGGTGCGGCGGGCCGCTCACCGCCTCGATCAGGCGGTCGGCCATGCCCTCCAGGTCCTCGCCCGGCCCCGGCGACATCGCGTCGCGCACCCGCACCCACCCGCTGTACATGTCGTACCCGCCGGTCTCGATCAGGCCGTCCGTGCAGAGCATCAGCACTTCCTGCTCGTGTAGCTGCATGAGCGTCACCGGATAGTCCTCGCCGCCCGGCATCAGGCCGAGCGGCAGGCCGCCGGGGACGTGCTTGAGCATGCAGGTGCCGTCCGGCAGCCGCAGGACGGGGTGCGGGTGCCCGGCGCGCGCCACCTGGAGCAGCCCGGTCCCGGGGTCGGCCTCGATGTAGACGCAGGTCGCGAAGCGGTCCTCGTCCAGGGCGGTCAGGAAGCGCGAGGCCCGCGCGAGGACCGCGTCCGGCCCGTGCCCCTCGGCGGCGTAGGCGTGCACGGCGGTGCGCAACTGCGTCATCAGGCTCGCCGCGTGCACGTCGTGGCCCTGCACGTCGCCGATGACCAGGGCGAGCCGGCCGCTGGGCAGCTCGATGCTGTCGAACCAGTCGCCGCCCACCATCAGGCCGCCACCGGTGGGCACGTAGCGGGTGGCCACGCTCAGCCCCCGGATCGCCGGCCCGGCGCGGCCCATGCTGCTGCGCAGTCCGCGGGAGAGCGCGATCTCCGCCTCGCCGACGCGGGTGCGTTCCAGGGCCTGCGCCAGCAGCCGCGCGGTGACCGTCAGCAGGGTCCGCTCGTCCTCGGTGAAGGCCACCGGCGAACGGAAGGCCGCCAGCCACACCCCGCTCAGCCGGCCGGAGGCCGTCAGCGGCAGGAACGCCCACGACATGCGGCCCTTGTGCGCGGTGAGCGGGTAGGTGACGGGGAACCGGCGCCGGTACTCGTCGGCCGTGGCCAGGAAGACCGGGCGCCCGGTGCGGACCACCTCGGTGGCCGGGTACCCGGTGGCCAGCGGCATCCGGAAGATCCGCTCGGGGCCGGCCGCGCGGAAGCCGAGCGTGGCGAGCTTGGTGAGGAAGGTGCCGTCGATGCCGAAGACGGCCTGCCCGTCGAGGGGGAAGCTCGGCGCGCGCAGGGCGGTGAGCGCCTTGAGCGCCTCGTCCAGGGACTGCGCGTCGGCGACGGTGTGGCCGGTGTCCACGAGGAGGGCGTCGCGGTGCCGGGGGCTGGTACGGGCGGCGGGCGCCGGCTCCACCGGCGCGTCGGCGGGCCCGTGCGCGTCGCGGACCCCGGACCCGCCCGGACCGCGCGGGGTGCCCGGCGCGTCCTGCGGGGGGAGGGCATCCGGCCCGCCGGGTCCGGCGTGCGGATCGTGCGGCTCCTGCGGCCGCGACGTCGACGGGGGTCCGGACGGGTGGCCGGACGGGGCCGGTCCGGCCGCGGCCTCCGACCCGGGGGCGGGGGAGGCGTCGGAAGCGCCGGGGGCCGGGTCGGGTCCGGCCGAAGGGTTCGCCCGCAGCCGGTTGAGCGCCTCGATCTGCCGGAGCTCGGCGTCGTCGTCCCGGTGTTCAGCCGGGTTGTCGCGTGCGCCGCCCATCCGAGCCCTTTCGTCCGTGCCCGCTCGCGCCGGGTGCGCGCCGCCCCTCGGCCCTGTTCGTACCGTTGGCGTGGTTTTGTCTGATCGTACGCTTGACTCCCATGCTCTGGCGGGAGCGGGCCGGCCGCCGTGCCGCGCGGCCCCGCCGCCGGTTCCGGTTCCGGTGTCGTACCGATGCCGTCCCGATACCGGCCCGGCTCCGTGTCGGACGGCCCGGGGCGTGCTCCGCGCGGTGTGCGCGCCGGGGGCGCCTCCGCGCGCCGCTACCCGGACCCCGCGTGATCGGCGTTCACTGGGTGTAATGGCCGCCGTCCTGGAGTGCACCCATGACCGTCCCGCAGTCCGCAGCGCGTCCGGCGCCCGTCGTCTTCGCCGCCCCCTTCACCGACCGCAAGGCATGGGCGGTGGGCCGCTCCTCCGCGTACCCGCCCGACGGCCGCAACCCCGGTGACAACAAACTCGACCAGATCGGCCCCTCCTACGGGCCGACCGCCGCGGGGGTCTTCCGGGCCCGCGCCGCGGGCGGCGGGCTGTGGCACACCGACCTGGTCTCCACCGAGTACGCCCCCGGCGGCTTCGAACTGCTGCCCGGCGACGAGCTGTCGGCGACCTGCGTCGTGGACGACACCCCGGGCGCCTGGCCCGCGCTGTGGACGTGGGGACGGGACGGCTCCTCCGGGCGCCCGCAGCCCGGCCACGGAGAAGTGGACGCCTTCGAGTACCACCCGACCCATCCGCACATGCTCGAACTGAGCAACCACGTCGGCGGCGCCGGCGACAACGTCGACGGGCTGGTCACGCCCGGCCGCCCCTTCCGGCTCGACGTCCTGCTCGGCGCCCGCAGCGTCCGCTGGCAGGTCGACGGCCGGACCGTCTACGACGACGGGCACGGCGTCGGGACCCGGTGGCGCGCGTGGCTGGTGGTGTGCATCAGCGTCTCGGCGGGGGCCTACGGGCACTCGGCGCCGGGTCCGGGGGTGCGCGAGCTGAGCTGGCAGTGCACCGACCTGGAGGTCCGCCGCCCGGGCGCGGGCCAGGGCTGATGCCGAAGCGGCCGGCCGGCCTCGGCGCTTCCCCCCGGTCGCCGATCCCGGCCGCGGCTCCAGGTCGCTGCTTCCGGGCGCCGCTTCCGGCCGCCGCCCCGGGCCGGTGTCGGTGCCGGGCGGTAGCGTGAGGGCGCGCCGACCCGCGGCGCGCCCGCACTCGCGGAACCCGGGAGGACGGACCGATGGCGACCAGCGCACGCGACGGTGACGGCGGCCGCGGCGACCGGCCGGGCGCGTCCCCGGACGCGTCCCCGGACGCGGAGGGGGCACCGGGTGCGAAGGGCTCCCCGGACCCGTCCGCCGACGCCTCCCCGTTCCCGCCGGTGGAGCCCGAAGCGCTCGCCGAACTCGCCCTGGACCTGCCGGAGACCACGGAGGAGAACCCGTTCGGCCCGGGCGCGGACGTCTACAAGGTCGGTGGACGGATCTTCGCGATCCTCAGCCCGGACGCCGACCCGCCGTCCGTCTCCCTCAAGTGCGACCCGGCCCTCGCGCTGCACCTGCGGGACCGCTACGCGGCCGTCACCCCCGGGTACCACCTGAACAAGAAGCACTGGAACACCGTGGCGCTCGACGGCAGCATCCCCCCGGACGAGATCGACGACCTGCTGGCGCACTCCTACGCCTGCGTGGTCGCCGGACTCCCGAAGGCCACCCGCGACCGCCTCGCCCTCCTGACCCCCGCCGTCACCCCGCCCGCGCCCTGACGCGGCGCCGCCGTGGCCCAAGTCGTGCGGTGGGAACGGGAGTACGCCCCTGCGACGCATGAAACACGTGGTGCCAGGCCATTATTAAAGATGGCCACCGCATGCAATTGCACATGTGGCCGTGCTCCGACACCCCCACTGCGAGGAGGAGAACGATGACCGGTCAGGGCGAAGGTGCCCAGCGCCACGTTGCTCCGCGGTTCCGGCCGGACGTGGCCGGAACCGCGGTGAGTTGGCGGAAGAGTTCCTACAGCAACCACGAGAGCAATTGCGTCGAGGTGGCGGAGCTGGGCGACGGAACGATCGGGATCCGCGACTCCAAGGACAGGAACGGTCCGATCCTGACCGTGGACCGCACCGCGATGCGTGCGTTCGTGACCGGGGTCGTGCGCGGCGAGTTCGCCGTCGAGTAGCGAGATCCAGCCAGATGTGACGTCGGGCCCTCCGCTTCGTGAGCGCTACGGCACGATAGGTGACCCGTACGGGGTGTGACCCCCCGAGAAGGAGACCGACCGTGCCAGCTCAACCGTCTCGCAGTCCGCGTGGGGCCCGTAACGTCCACGATCTGTCCGGGCGGGCCCCGACGGCGCAACGGATGATCTTCGGCGAGACGCTGAGGCAGCGCCGTCAGGCGCTCGGCCTCACCGCCGAGGACGTCGTGCGCCAGATCGGCCATTCCGCCTCGAAGATCAGCCGGATGGAGAACGGCCGGCACGACTTCAAGGAGGCCGACCTCCGGCGCCTGCTGGACGTCTACGGCGTGCACGACCAGGGGGAGCGCGACCTGCTGCTCGACCTCGCCCGCGCCGCCAACGAGCGCGGCTGGTGGGACGCGTGGAGCGACGTCTCCACCAAGACCCTCCAGACCCTGGTCAGTCTGGAGGACATGGCCCAGCGCATCCGCAGCTACGAGATCGCCCAGCTACCGGGCCTGGTGCAGACCGCCGAGTACACCCGCGCGCTGATCAGGGCCAACGCCCCGGGCAAGAGCGAGCAGGAGATCGAGCGGATCATCGAGCTGCGCGCGATGCGGCAGCAGCGGCTGATGCGCGAGCCCGGCAAGAAGCTGCTGTGCGTGCTGGACGAGGTGACCCTGGTCCGCCCGTACGGCTCCCGCGAGGGCATGCGCCGCCAGCTCGAACACCTGATATCCCTGGCCGACGACCCCGACATCGGCTTCAACCTGGTGGAGTTGACCAAGCCGAACCTGCCGGTGCAGATCGGCACCACGACGATCTTCGACTTCGCCGACGGCCAGCTCCCCGACATCGTCTACATCGAGCGCTCCGGCGGCGGCCTCTACCTCCAGGAGGAGCACGAGGTCGACGAGCACGTCAAGGGCTTCGACCGGCTGATGATCGCCTCGCTCGGCCAGCGCGCGACGGTCCGCCGCATCCAGGACCACATCAAGAAGTTCTGCTAGGTCCTTTCCGGCGCGGCTTGCCGGGGCGGACGCGCCGAGCCGTGCCTTCGAGGCCGGGGACCCCTTTGCGCGGGGTCCCCGGCCTCGGCGCCGACCGGTGCCGGTCCGGCTCAGGCCTTGCGGGCCACGCCCGCGTACAGCGACGACTGCGCGTCGGTGACCAGGGTGGGGCCCTCGCCGGCCTCCGGCCGCCACCGGTGGGCCACCTCGACGCCCGGCTCCACCAGCTCCAGGCCCTCGAAGAACCGTTCCACCTCGGCCTTCGAGCGGACCTGCAACGGGGTGCCGCCCTCGGTGTAGATGTCCGTGATCGCCGCCCAGGCACCGGGGTCGAAGTCCGGGGTGCAGTGGGAGATCGCCAGGTACGAACCCGGCGCCAGCCGGTCGACCAGCGTCCGCACCACACCGTAGGCGTCCATCGCGTCCGTCACGAAGTGCAGCACCGCGTTCAGGCTCAGGCCGACCGGCTGCGTGAAGTCCAGGCAGCCGGCCGCCTCCACGGCGGCGAGCAGCTTCTGCGGGTCGGTGACGTCCGCCTCGACGTACTCGGTGGCGCCCTGCGGCGAACTGCTCAGCAGGTTGTCGGCGTAGACCAGCACGATCGGGTCGTTGTCGGCGTAGACGATCCGCGCCTGCGGGACCTCGCGCTGCACGACCTCGTGCAGGTTCGGCTGGGTGGGGATACCGGTGCCGATGTCGATGAACTGGAGTATCCCGCGCTCGCGGGCGAGGAAGCGCGCCGAGCGGTGCACGAAGGCGCGGTTGATCTGGGCCACGGTCCGGATCGAGGGGAACCGGCGGATCACGTCCTCGGCCGCGGTCCGGTCCACCGCGTAGTTGGTCTTGCCGCCCAGGTAGTAGTCGTACATCCGCGCGCTGTGCGGGAGGTCCTGGCGTAACCGGTCGGAAACGCCGGTCTCCTCGGCGAACGTCGCTTCTTCCTCGGCCACGTGCTGCCCCCATCCTTCGCTACCACTCATCGGGCCGGACGGCCCTGTCGACGGCGTCGGCACCGTCGAGCGACTGGCGGCTCCGCCGGCACTGAGCCTGCCCAGTGCCGCCCTGTCCTGTCCGGTGCCGCGCCCCGCGCACCACCCGTGAAACGGGTGGCGCCGCGGGGCTGTTGTCACGCTACCGCGTTCTGCCCCGTCGCGAGCCGTGCCGGCCGTGAACGCCCCCCAAGGCCCGGCAGGGGAGAACCGGGCCCCGGCGGTCCGGCCGGGCCGCCTCAGACGGCGGTCGGGCCGGCGGACGGCTTGAGGGCGACACCCGCCTCCGCGGTGTGCACCAGGAACGTCAGGGTCTCCTGGAAGTACAGGTCCACCGTGGTCGCGGTGTGGCCGAGGTAGCCGATCGACACGTCCTGGCCGAGCCGCAGCTCGAAGTCCCCGCCGCGGGTGGCGAGCAGGAACGCCCCGTCGATCGCCGGCGCCCACACGATGTCGCCGTCCAGCAGCCGCGCGAGGTGCTGGTGGATCGGGTAGCCGTGGTCGGAGGTCTCGCTGACCGCGGTGTACGCGTCCGCGCTCAGCGCCAGCGTGTACGCCCCGTCGACGCCCGCCAGCCGCAGCGTGGTGACCGCGCGGCTGATCGCGTCCGGGTAGTCGCGGACGTCCGCGGGGAGCGTCAGCTCGGGGTTGGACGACGCGGCGCGGATGCCGGTGATGCCCGCGGCGGCGTACCCCTCGAAGACCGCCCGGTCCTCGGCGTACGCGAGCTGCTTGGCCGCGTCCTTGACCGGCTGCCAGTCCGCGTCCTTGGCGCCGCGCTCGACGTCGTCGACCTGGCCGCGGTCCACGGTGAACGGCACCCGCAGCTCCACCACCGGCTGCGAGCGGCGGGTGCGGGCGGTCACGCCCTGCGCGGGCGCGTCGATCCGGTCCAGGTGTCCGGTCGCCACCGCGGACAGCTCCGGCCCGGCGGGCTCGGGCACGTCCACGATGCGGCGGGCCGCGACGTGGCGGGCGAAGGTGCGCCGGGCCTCGGCCTCCAGGTCGGCCCACGCGGCGTCGGAGACGGGGGCGAGTTCGCGGTGCAGGTTGTTCACGAGGACGTGCTCCTGTTCAGGTTGCCGATGCCGAGGCTGCCGTCGGAGGCGGGCCGCGCGGGTCCGGGTGCGTCCGCCTGCGCGGGCACCGGGCCGGACCCGGCCGCCGGCGGCGGCGCCGTGCCGACCGCGGACCCGCGCGCCGGAGCGTCCGGCAGGTCGTCGAGGAAGTCCGCCGAGGGCACGTAGAACAGCGTGCCCGTGACGGCGGTGGAGAAGTCGAGGATGCGGTCGTGGGAGGCCGCCGAGGTGCCCAGGAACATGTTCCGCAGCATCTGCTCGGTGACGTCCGGGGTACGCGCGTAGCCGATGAAGTACGTGCCGAACTCGCCGCGGCCCGGGCTGCCGAACGGCATGTTGTCGCGCAGGATGTCCTGCTCCTCGCCGTCCGGGCCGGTGACGGTGTTCAGCGCGACGTGCGAGTCGTCGGCGTCCAGCTCGATGTTGGTCGCCTTCGTGCGCCCGATGATCCGCTCCTGCGCCTCGACCGGGAGCGCGTTCCAGGCGTCCAGGTCGTGCAGGTACTTCTGCACGATCACGTAGCTGCCGCCCGCGTGCTCGGGGTCCTCCGCGCCGACCAGCACCGCCTGCCGCGCCGCCGGGCCGACCGGGTTCTCGGTGCCGTCCACGAAACCCAGCAGGTCGCGGACGTCGAGGTACTTGAAGCCCTGCACCTCGTCCTGCACGGCCACCGCTCCGCGCAGCCGCTTCATGATCTCGGTGGCCAGCGCGAAGCACAGGTCGGGCCGGGTCGCCCGCAGGTGCAGGAGCAGGTCGCCGGGGGTGGCCGGCGCGCGGTGCCGCGTGCCCTCCAGCGGGGTGAAGGGGTGCAGGTCCGCCGGCCGCGGGAAGGCGAACAGGCGGTCCCACGCGGCCGACCCGACGCCGGCGACACAGCTCAACCGCCCGTCGGGCGCGCCGAACCCGATGGCGCGGGTCAGCCCGGGGAGATCGGCGAGCAGCTCGCGCGCGGTCTGCTCACCGCCGTCCTCGACCGTCAGCACCAGGAAGATCGCGGCGGAGGTCAACGGGCTCAGTACGGACTGCGGTTCCGGCTCGGTGGCCAATCCAGATCTCCCGATCGCTCTGCACCGCGCGGGCGGCGGCCGGCGCGTCATCTGGACCCTACTGCCCGGGCTTCCGGCGCGGTCGAACGGCCCACCGCCGCCCGCCGCCGGACCGCGCCAGGCGAGCCCCGCACCCGTTCTCCCGGGTGCCGCTGCCGGTGCCTGTGCCGGTGCGGGTCCGGCGGGTGTCCAGGGGTGCCGGAAGCGGGTCAGCCCTTGGCGGGTGCGGCCTCCGGGCCGAGGCCGGGGGCGGTCCCGTCGTCCGCGCCGAGGTCGGGCGCGGTCCCGTCGTCGGGCTCGCGGTCCCCGGCGGCTTCGGCGCGGACGTCGAACGGGTCGTCCCCTCCGTCGCCCCGGCCGTCGCCGCCCGCGCCCGCGCCCGCGGTCGCGCCGGCCGGGGCGGGTTGCCCGACCGGTGCGGCGCGGTCCGGCAGGCGGGCGGTGACACGGCGCGCCAGGGGCTCGGTGAAGCGGGCGCTGACCGGCCCGAGGACGACCAGGATCAGCACGTAGGCGGTGGCCAGCGGGCCGATCCGCGGTTCGGTGGCCACCGCGAGCCCGGCGATCACGATCGAGAACTCGCCCCGGGCCACCAGGGTTCCGCCCGCCCGCCACCGTCCGGGCGGCTTGATGCCGGCGCGGCGGGCCGCGAACCAGCCGGTGCCGATCTTGGTCGCCGTGGTGACGAGCGCGAGGACCAGCGCGGGCACGATCACCGGCGGGATGTCCGCGGGGACCGTGGAGAGCCCGAAGAAGACGAAGAACACCGCGGCGAACAGGTCGCGCAGCGGGGTGAGGAGGTTGCTCGCGCCCTCGGCGACGTCGCCCGACAGCGCGATGCCGACCAGGAACGCGCCGACGGCCGCCGAGACCTGGAGGCGTTCGGCGACGCCCGCGACCAGCAGGGTCAGGCCGAGCACGACGAGCAGCAGCATCTCCGGGTTGTCCGAGGAGACCGCCCGGCTGATCAGCCGGCCGTGGCGCAGCGCCAGGTAGAGCACCGCGCCGACCGTGCCCAGCGAGATCAGCAGGGTCAATGTGCCGCCGGCCAGCCCCGCGCCGGCCAGCAGCGCGGTGAGGATCGGCAGGTACAGCGCCATCGCCAGGTCCTCGATCACCAGCACGCCCAGGATGACCGGCGTCTCCCGGTTGCCGAGCCGGCGCAGGTCGCGCATCACCTTGGCGATCACCCCCGAGGAGGAGATCCAGGTGACGCCGGCCAGCGCGACCGCGGCGACCGGGCCCCAGCCCAGCAGCAGCGCGGCGGCGGCACCGGGCACCGCGTTGAGCACGAAGTCCACCGCGCCGGAGGGGTACTGCGTCCGAAGACTGGTGACCAGTTCCGACGCGCTGTACTCCAGGCCGAGCAGGAGCAGCAGCAGGACCACGCCGATCTCGGCACCGGTGGCCACGAAGTCCTCGCTCGCGTCCAGCGGGAGGATCCCGCCCTGGCCGAAGGCGAGTCCGGCGAGCAGGTAGAGGGGGATCGGGGAGAAGCCCACCCGGCCGGCGAACCGGCCGAGCAGGCCCAGAGCGAGGATGATCGCCCCGAGTTCGACGAGCATGGACGTCGTGTTGTGCACGAGCGGCTATCCTCCGGTGATCAGTTCGGCGACGGCGTCCACGCCCTCGCGGGTGCCGACGACGACGAGCGTGTCCCCGAGCGCGAAGCGGAAGTCCGGCGTCGGCGAGGGGTGCGCCGAGGTCCGCCGCAGCACCGCGACGATCGAGGCGCCGGTACGGGTACGGGCCTGGGTGGCGCCGAGCGTGCGGCCGGCGTACGGCGACCGGCTGTCGATCTCGATCCGCTCGGTGACCAGGTCGATGCCGACCTGCGCGCGGCGCAGCTTCGCCACCGGGTCCGGCAGCAGCAGCCGGGCCAGCGCCCCGGCCTCGGCCTCGGTCAGCGGAAGGGCGCCCGCGCACGCGTCGTCGTCCTGCGGGTCGCGCAGCGCCAGTTCACGCCGCCCGTCCTGGTGGACGACGACCGACAGGTGCCCGCCGGCGTCGGTGTCGAGGTCGTAACGGCTGCCGACGCCGGGCAGCGGGGTCTTGCGAACGTGAGCCGACAGGCCCATGGCGTGCTCCAAGGGGCGTACGGGGGTGGGGGACGGAATCCTGCGCGGTGGGTGCCGCGGGCGGCGGTGAGCGGTCCCGTCGGCGGCCGCGGCGGCGCGGGCACTACGGTCCCGGGCCGTGCCGGGCCGTCGGTCGGGGCGCCCGGCCCCCCGGCCGGGCCGTGCGGACCTCAGGCGCCGGTATCGGGAACGCGGTCGCGCGGTGCGCACCCGGCGGGTGTCGCCCGGGCGCCGCCGGACGTCCCGGCCCGCGGAACGGCTGCCGGGAGCGCGGTGGTCCTTCCGTGCCGCACCATCCCGCCGTCCCTCCCGCTCTCCCGCCGTTGGTATGCGTCAGGTAAAGAACCCTACCGCACGAAGTAATGGGTCAATGCGGAAGAGGTGCCGTATAAGCGCCCAATTGCACCCGGCCTTCGGTGCTCCCGGCGGCCGGTGGCCCCCGCGCGGCTCCCGTACCGGGCGGGTCGGCGGCCGACAGCCCGGGCTCGCCGAGGGGGGCGGGGGAGGCCGCGCGGGTGGTCCTGGGGGCGCGTGGACGCGGTGGGTCCGCGCCCGCGCACCGGAGGCGGGTCGCGGCGGCCCCGCGCGCGTCGGCCGGCCGACCGGGCGGCTCGGGGGCCTTACTCCGCGGGGCCCGCGGGGGCGGTCAGGCGCGGCGCAGGGCCGCGGGGGCGGCCAGGAGCAGCGCGAGGAAGGCGACCGCGGCCGCCGCGGCCCACCCGGACAGGTGGTAGGCCGACGCCGCGACCGTCCCGCCGAGGCTGTTCCCGACGTAATACGCCGTCAGGTAGAGCGCCGACGCCTGCGCCCTGCCGCTGCGCGCCGTACGGCTCACCGCGCCCGACGCGACCGCGTGCCCGATGAAGAACCCGCCGGTGATGAGCACCAGCCCGAGCAGCACCGCCCACAGCGGCCGCGCCAGCGTCACCGCCAGCCCGCCCGCGCACAGGGCGAGGGCGACGGCGAAGGCCCCGCGCCGGCCGACGCGCGCGGTGAGCGCTCCGGACGCGGCGGAGGTGCCCGTGCCGACGAGGTACACCAGGAACACCGCGCCGACCGCGGACTGCGACAACGTGTAGGGCGCGGAGGTGAGCCGGTACCCCAGCACCGTGTAGACCGCTCCGAACACGGCCATGAAGAGCATCCCCACCGCGTAGAGGCGGCGCAGCCGGCCGTCGCGGAGGTGGCCGGCGACGGTGCGGCGCAGGGCGGCCGGCGAGATCGACCCGGGGGTGAAGTGCCGCGCGGGCGGGGCGAGGACGCGGAAGGCGACGGCACAGGCGAGCGCCGTGGCGCCGACCACGAGCAGGGCGGTACGCCATCCGTACACCTGGGCGAGCGCGCCGCCCGCGACCCGGCTGCTCATCCCGCCGATGGAGTTCCCCGCGACGTACAGCCCGATCGCCGAGGGCACCGCCGAGGGGTGCACCTCCTCGGCGAGGTACGCCATCGCGGTCGCGGGCAGCCCGGCGAGCGCGACGCCCTGGAGCGCGCGCAGGGTGACCAGCACGGCGAGGTCCGGGGCGAAGGGGACCGCGAGCGCCAGCAGGGACGCGGCGAACACCGAGACCGTCATCACCCGCGTGCGTCCGTACTTCTCGCTGAGCGCGCTCGCCGGCAGCAGGGTGAGCGCGAGCGCCCCGGTACTCGCCGACACCGTCAGACTCGCCTGCGCGGGGGACAGCCGCAGCCCCGCGGAGAGCGCGGGCAGCAGGGCCTGGGTGGAGTACAGCAGCGCGAACGTGGCCAGGCCGGCGGCGAACAGGGCGAGGTTGGCCCGGCGGTAGGCGCGGGTGCCGGCGCGCAGCCGGTCGTCCTGCTGATCCCGCTCGTCCCGGTCGGCCCCCGGCCCGGACGCGCCGACGGGAGGTGCTACGGGGGCGGGGTCGGGGGCGGGGGCCGGGGTCAGGGCGGTGGGCGCGGGACGGACGACCGCGCCCGCGCCGGTATCTGCGGGGTCCATGACAGCGACGCTAGGGCGGGGTGTTCGCATGCGTCCAATGCATGCAAGGGGCAGAATCGATCCGGCAGTGCATCAAGGCAGCGTGGAGGGGAGTTCCGTGGCCGGTGGCGGCGAGGAAGAGGGCCCGCGCGGGGCGGGGGAGTCGCGCGGGGCGGCGGAGTCGCGGACGGACCCGGGGGAGGCGCCGGCGACCGGCCCCGGGCCTTCCGCTGCCGCGGGCACCGGTGCGGCCGAGGTGTCCGGCGGGGGCGCGGGCGCGGCTCCGCGGGGCAAACCGCCGCAGGCGCCCGCGGCACCGGCGGAACTGGCCGCGGGCGCCTGGGCGCTGCTGCTCGCCCCGCGCCTCGCCCAGTTCGCCGCGGTCGCCCGCGAGGCCCACATGACCCGGGCCGCCGACCACCTCGGCATGCCGCAGTCCACCCTCAGCCGCGCCGTCGCCCGGCTGGAGGCGGACCTCGGCGTCACCCTCTTCGCCCGCCAGGGCCGCACCCTGCGGCTGACCCGCGCGGGCCGGACGTTCCAGCAGGCCGCGGAACGCGCGCTGGCGCAGGTGGAACGCGCCGCGGAGGAGGTCCGCGCGGACGCCGACCCGGGTGGCGGCCGGGTGGCGTTCGGCTTCCTGCACACCCTCGGCCCGGAGACCGTCCCCGCCCTGCTGCGCGCCTTCCGCGCCGACCACCCGCGGGTCCGCTTCCACCTCGTGCAGACCTACGGCGAGGCCATGCTCGAACGGCTCAGGGCCGGCGCGCTCGACCTGTGCCTGACCTCGCCGCTGCCGGTCGAACCCGGCCTCGTCGTGCGGCGGTTGGACGAGCAGCGGCTGCGGCTGGTGGTGCCGGCCGGACACCGCCTCGGCACCCGGCGGCGGGTCCGGCTCGCGGAGGCGGAGGCCGAACCGTTCGTCACCCTGGAGGCCGGGTACGGGCTGCGCCGGATCACCGACGCGCTGTGCGCCGAGGCCGGGTTCGCGCCCCGCGTCGCGTTCGAGGGCGAGGAGGCGGAGACGCTGCGCGGCCTGGTCGCGGCCGGCCTCGGCGTGGCGCTGCTGCCGCCGCCCGCGGTGCCCCGGCCCGGGGTCGCCGAGTTGGACCTGGTCGGGCAGCGCGCCGTCCGCGAGATCGGCGTGGCGTGGCTGGAGGGCCAGCGCGACAGCGTGCCCGTCGCCGCGTTCAAGGCGTTCCTGCTGGGCCGCAAGGGCACCCTGCTGCCGAGGTGAGCGCCGTCCCCTCCACCCGGTCCGGGGGCGTTGTCGGAGGCGCGGTATACGGTGCGGGAATGGGTGAGGAACGGGTGGATACGGGCGGGGCGTCGGTGGCGGCGTCGGTGGCGGTGCGGCTGAGGGAGTGGGCCGAGGGCGACCTGTGGGTGCTGGAGCGGATGAACACGCCGGAGATGACCACGCACCTCGGCGGGCCGGAGACCGAGGAGCAGGTGCGTGCCCGCCATGCGCGCTACCTCCCGCCGGACGCCGACGGCGGGAGGATGTACGTGGTGGTGGCCGACCTCGCCCCACACGCGGGTGCACACACAGGCGCTGACCTGGACCCGGGGGCGGACGGCCGGGTGGTGGGCAGCATCGGGTTCTGGGGCCGGGTCTGGCAGGAGGAGCCGGTCTTCGAGACCGGGTGGGGCGTGCTCCCCGAGTTCCAGGGACGGGGCGTCGCGGTGGCCGCCGCCCGGGCCGTGGTCGAGCGGGCGGCCGCGGTCGGCACTCGCCGCCACCTGCACGCGTACCCGTCGATCGACCACCGGGCGTCCAACGCGGTGTGCCGCCGCGCGGGCTTCACCCTGCTCGGCGAGGTCGCCTTCGAGTACCCCAAGGGGCGCCCGATGCGGTGCAACGACTGGCGGATCGACCTGGCGGAGGGCGGCGGTCCGGGGCCGATACCCGGGTGACGCAGCTCCGGGAGGGCCGGCCGCCTGGGACACAGCTCCGGGAGGGCCACCGGCCGCCTGGGTCGGTGCCTCCCCCGGGGCGGCCGTGCCCGACGCGCCCCGTGCGCCGGGGCGGAGGACCGCGGCGGCCGGCGGACGCGCGAGTTGGGGTGCGCGGACCGGGAGCCGGGGTGTGCGGACCCGGGAGCCGGCGTGCGCGGACCCGCGGCGGGTCGCGCGGCATGTCGGCGGCGCCGGGCACGGACCGGCGCGGGTAACGTCCTGTCCTGCGTGTCCGCCGGTCCGGTGCCTGCCGCGTCGGCGCCGCTTCGAGACGGTTCCCGGCACGGGGGCCGCGAGTGACGCTGCGGGAGGTCCGCCCTGCTGGTGCTGTGTGTGCTCTTCGCGCTGCTCGGCGCCGCCAGCAACGCGGCCGGCACCGTCTTCCAACGCAAGGCCGCGCTGCGGGTGCCCGCCGAGGACGCGATGCGCTTCCGGCTGCTGGTGGACATGCTCCACCAGTCGGCGTGGCTGCTGGGCATCTGCGGCGTGGCGGGGGCCGCGCTGTTCCAGGCGCTCGCGCTGGTCACCGGCCCCCTGGCGCTGGCCCAGCCGGTGTTCGTGCTCGAACTGCCCTTCGCGCTGCTGATCGCCATGCCCGTGCTCCATCGCAGCCTGCCGACCCGCGGCTGGGTCGCGGTGGCCTGCATGGTGCTCGGGCTGGCGATCGGGCTGGCCTGCGCCGCCCCCGACGGCGGCACCGACCAGGCGTCACTGGCCCGGTGGGTGCCGGCGGTCGCCGGGGTGGGCGGCTTCACCGTGGCCGCCGTCGCGCTCGCCCGGCACCGGCGCACCGGCCCGGCCCGTGCCGCGCTGCTCGGCGTCGCGGCCGCCGCGGCCAACGCCCTGACCGCGGCCCTGATGAAGTCGGCGGCCAACACCTTCTCCGCGGACGGCTTCGGCGCGTTCCTCGCGGCGTGGCAGACCTACGGGTTCGCGCTGTGCGGGATCACGGCCGTGTTCCTGCTGGAGAACTCCCTCCAGTCCGGCTCCATCGCCGCCTCCCAGCCCGCCCTGACGCTCGGCGACGCGACCCTCAGCCTGGTGCTCGGCCTGACCGTCTACGACGAGCACATCCGTACCGGCTGGTGGCTCGTCCCGGAACTCCTCGGCGTGGCCATGGTCGTGGCCGGCACCGTCTACCTGTCGAAGGCCGTCGCGCTCACCCGCGAACTGGGCGCCAAGTAGTCCCCGCGGCACCGCCGGGACACGGACCGCGCGCAGGTCACGGGGTGCCGCGCGCGGGACCGGGCGGTGTGCATGGGATGCTGTGGGTGGTCGAACACCCGAGGGAACACGACAGTGGCGATGGCAGGGACACGTAGGGCACTCACGGACCTGTGGGACCGCTACTCGGCCTCCGACCCCGGGTTGCTGCGGCTGATGGCCGGCCTGCGCACGGTCGGCTCGATCGGGCTGGCCCTGCTGGTGCTCGCCGCGATGGACACCCCGGTCACGCAACTGGTCGCCGGCGCGATGGCCGCGATGGTCTCCACCTTCGCCATCCGGGACAAGCGGGTCGCCGACCAGGCCGTCACCCTCGCCCTGGGCCTGCCCGCCGCGCTGGTGTCGGTGTCGCTCGGCTCGGTGCTCAACCCGCACGTCGTGGTGGGTGACATCTTCTTCGTGCTGCTGATCTTCGTGGCCGCCTACGTCCGCCGGTTCGGCGACCGCTACACCGCCATCGGCATGATCAGCTTCCAGGTCTACTTCGTCTCGCTGTTCGTGCACGCCTCCTCCTCCGACCTGCCCGGGCTGTGCCGCACGCTGGCCATCGCCTTCGCGTGCAGCGCGCTGACCCGCTTCGCGTTCGTGCCCGAGACGCCGGAGCGCACGCTGCGCCGGCTGCGGCAGGCGTTCCGGGCCCGTACCGCGCAACTGGTCGCCACCCAGCGCGAGGTGCTGGAGTCCCCGGCCGACCGGCTGGACGGCGCGGTCACCGACCTGCGCAAGGACACCGCGCGGCTGCACGACACGGCCCTGATGATCCAGGCCCGTCTGGAGGACGGCACCACCGACGAGGCCACCGCCAACCAGCTCCAACGCCGCGTCGTGGACGCCGAGATCGCCGCCGAGCGGCTCGGCATCCTGCTGCTCAACACCCGCGGTACCGGCCACGCCGACACCCTCACCCTGCACCTGCCGAACGCGCCGCTGCCCGCCCCCGTCCGCCGGCTCGGCGACGAGGACGACGCCGTGCGCACCCTGCGCAAGGAGATGCGCGCCCTCCAGGTGCTCGTCGCGCGGCTGTCCGAGAACGACCTCGGCACCGGCGTCACCCACCTGCGCAACCGGCTGCTCGGCTACCGCGACGACGCGAACCTGCCGCGCGCCACCCCCGCGGTCCAGGACGCCTTCCGCGGTGTCGGCGAGGCCGCGCGCGCCGTGCTCGGCCTGCGGATGGCCCTCGACGGCCCCGGCGACGAGTCCGACGACGCCCCCGAGACCGTCCGCTCCCGCGAGGAGTTCGAGGCCGAGGACCTGGCGTTGGCCGAGGACCCCGCCCCCGCGGCGCGCACCGGGCTCGACCGCCCCAGCACCCGTTCCGCCTTCCAGGTCGCCACCGGCTCCGCGCTCGCCGTCGTCGGCGGCGAGTTCCTGTCCTCGCAGCGCTGGTACTGGGCCGTCCTGACCTGCTGGGTGGTGTTCCTCAACACCACCTCCACCGCCGAGATCCTGGTCAAGGGCTACCGGCGGCTGCTCGGCACCATCTGCGGCGTCGTCGCCGGTGTGCTGCTGGCCGGCGCGGTCGGCCCGCACACCTGGACCGCGTTCGCGCTGGTCCTCGTCCTCATCTTCGCGATGTTCTTCACCGCACCGGTGTCGTACACGCTGATGTCGTTCTTCGTCACCGCCATGCTCGGACTCCTCTACACGCTCCTGCACACCTACAGCCTGTCGGTGCTGGTGCTGCGGATCGAGGAGACCGCGCTCGGCGCCGCGTGCGGGGTGATCGCCGCCGTGCTGGTGCTGCCGATCCGCACCGACGAGCACACCGACGCCCAACTCGTCACGGTGCTGGCCCGGCTGCGCGACGTGTCGGTGGCGGCCGTGGACCAGCTCGGCGGCGGACCGGCCGTCGACCTCGTCGACATGGCCCGCGACCTCGACACCGCGCTGGACGCCCTGCGCCGCTCCACCAGCCCGCTCACCTACCCGATCACCCCGCTGCGGGTGCGCCGCCGCACCGCCCGCTACCTCGTCGCCCTGCTGGAGACCTGCGCCTACCACGCCCGCTCACTGGCGGCGACCGCCGAACTGGTGCCCTACAGCAGGAGCGTGGCCGCCGATCCCCGGCTCGCCGCGGTCGGCCCGCGCATCGCCCACAACATCGACGCGCTCATCAGCCACGTCGAGGAGCAGGAGACGCCCGGGGAGCGGGCGGTCGCCATGGCGGGGGAGGGGGCGGCCGGCCCACCGGGGGAGGGCGGCCGGCCGCAGGGGAGCAAGGGCAAGGGAGCCGCGCCCCGCCGCGGACCCGAGGTGCGGACCGGGCCGAGCATCGCGTCGATGCTGGAGGACTCCGGGAGCGCGCACCTGCGCTCCGGCACCGTCACCTACCGGGTGCTGCGCCACCTGCAACGCCTCGACGAGGGCATCACCGCGCTGGCGCGGCCGCTGCGGGCGCCGATGGAGGACGACGGCACGCAGCGGCGCGCGTCCTCCGGCGGCACGGGCGGGAGCGCGGCCACGGCCCGGCCCGCGGGCTGACCGGTACGGCCGGTACGCCCCCGGGCTGAACGGCAGGTCCGGCGGGCTGACCGGTGCGTATCCCCCGGGCCGGCCGGCGGGTCCGGCGGACAGGCCCTACGCCTCCAGCCGGTGCAGCCGGACGTCGGAGAGCGTCCCGCCGTCCGCCTCGGCCGTCATGTAGGTGCGGTACGGTTCGCGCCGCCGGTCCGTCGGCGACCCCGGGTTGAGCAGCCGCAGCCCGCCGGCGGCCACCGAGTCCCACGGGATGTGGCTGTGCCCGAAGACCAGTACGTCGGTGTCCGGGAAGCGCGCCGCGCACCGCTCGTCCCGGCCCTGTGCCGCGCCCGTCTCGTGCACCACCGCGAACCGGACGCCGCCCAGCCGCGCGCGGGCCACCTCCGGCAGCCGGGCCCGCAGACCGGGGCCGTCGTTGTTGCCGTACACCGCGACGAGCCGACGCGCCCGTGCCTGGAACAGGTCGAGCGTCGCCTCGTCCACCCAGTCGCCGGCGTGCACGACGACGTCGGCGGCGTCGATCCCGGCGAGCAGCGCGGTCGGCACCTCCCGGGCCCGCTTGGGCACGTGCGTGTCGGTGGTGAGCAGCAGGCGCACGGCGGGTCTCCTACGCGGGTGCGGGTGCGGGTGCGGGTGCGGGTGCGGGTGCGATGGCGGCGGGCGGCGGGCAGCGGGCGGAGGCGGCCTGCCGGCGACGGCGTACGTGGCGAGGCCGCGGACCCCTGTGCGGCGACGCCGACCGTGGACGGCGCCCGGGAGGCGAGCCCCTGGCGGCGCGGGGTGCCCCCCGATCGTGCCACGTGCCGCCCGCGCGCCGGGCCGGGCGCGCGGGCACGGGCGTACGTATGCCCCGCAATGAGCCCTGCCCGACATCGCCGATCGAGGACGACGCCCGATGCCGCACGTGCCCGAACTCGCCCGCGCCCTCGGGCTCGACCCGCATCCCGCGGGCGGCGGCACCCGCGCCTCCGCCACGGTGATCCACTACCTCCTGGCGCCCGGTGCGCGCTACGCGTGGCACCACGTCGCGTCCGACGAGGTGTGGCCCTGGCAGCAGGGCGGCCCGCTGCTCCTGCGCACCAGCCCGCCCGGCCCCGCCCCGAGCACCGTGACCGAGCACCTGCTCACCCCGGACCCCGAGCCCGGAGCGGCCCCCGCTTCCACGTCGCCGTCCCCGCCGGGTCCTGGCAGCGCGCCGAGCCCGCCGCCGACCGCGAGGTACTGGTGAGCTGCGTGGTCCCCCCGGGTCCGACCTCGCGGACTTCGCGCTGCTGGGCCTGGCACAGGGACGGTCCGGCGGCCGAGGCGGCCGCCGCACGGCCACGCCGTCGTACGGATACGGTCCGGGCGGCGTCCTGCCGCGCCGCGCGGCGCTCTTCCGCAGGTCCGATCGGTGCGATCAGCGGACGAGGGGGCACGCACGGTGCCCGCACCTGCGCCGAACGGGTGCCGCCGCGGCGACTGTCGTGTGTGCGGCGTCGGTGGCCGGGCCGCTCGCCGCCGCTGTGCCGCGCCGTCCGTCGGCGGCGCGGGTCGCGCGGGTCGCCGACCGTTCGTGGAGGGGCCCCTGGTGCGGTGCCGCCGCCCGTCCGCGGGGTTGCGCCCGGCGGGCGGGCGGCGGTGCTGAGGTGGCCGGGGTGGTTCGGCGGTAGGGCGGTATGGCACGTGGCGTCATGACGCACGGCGCCGGTGCACGGGTCAGCGGGGCTCGGCGGGCGGGCGCGGCCCCACCGTGTCCGCCTGGCGGGCGGGAGCCGGGCGCAGCGCGAGGGGCAGCAGCGCGAGCGCCTGGAACGCGGCGGCGGTGAGGAGGGCGGCGGGCAGGGAGCGGGTGGCCAGGAGACCGGCGAGCGCGGTGCCCACGGCGTACCCGGTGGTCTTGAGGCTGGCGCCCGTCGTGAAGACCTGGCCGCGCAGGCGGGCCGGGGCCTCGCGGTGGCGGATCGCGAACAGCGCGGTGAGCTGCGGGCCCTGGCCCGCGCCGACCAGCAGCGCGGCGGCGGCGAGGGCGACCGGCCGTCCCGTCGCCGCGAGCAGGCAGCCGGAGCCGAGCACGAGCGTGGCATACCGCAGCACGGTGTCCGGGCGCGGGGCTCGGGGACGGCGCGCGAGCAGCGCGTTGGCGGCGAGCGCGGCGGCCGCGGCGCCGGACAGCAGGTACGCGCCGCGGCCGGCGCCACCCAGAACCGCGGCGCCGAGCAGCGGTGCGCACGTGACGAACAGGCCGGCGCCGACGCACGACACCACCGAGGCGGCCGTGGCCCGGGCGAGCGCGGGCGAGCGGCGGATCGCGCGGAACCCGGCGGCCAGGTCGGCGCGCACCGGTATGCGAGGTGGACGCGGTCCGCCGGAACCGCCCGAGGTGCCCCGGCTGCCTGGCCGGTCGGAGGCGCCCTTGCCGGTGGGGGCGCCGGAAGTGCCCGGGGCGGCGGTTTCGCGGGGTTTGCCCGTACCGAAGGGGCGGCCCGGCTCGGTGGGGGCACTCGGGTCTCCCGCACGGACGGAACCGCCCGATGTGCCCGGGCTGCCTGGCCGGTCGGAGGCGCCCTTGCCGGTGGGGGCGCCGGAAGTGCCCGGGGCGGCGGTTTCGCAGGGTTTGCCCGTACCGAAGGGGCGGCCCGGCTCGGTGGGGGCACTCGGGTCTCCCGCACGGACGGAGCCGCCCGAGGTGCCCGCCCGGCCCGTGCCGCCGGAGCCGTCCGACGTGCGCGGCCTTCCCGACGCACTCGGCCCCCGCGGCGGCTCCCACCCGGACGGCGACGCCCACGCGGACGGCAGCGCCCATGCCGACGGCAGCGCCGATCCCACCAGCCCGGCGGCCGCCGCCACGGCCACCGGCGCCCCCGCCGGCCCGGCCACCACTCCGGCGAGCGCGGGACCCACCAGGCCCGCCAGGTCGTACGTCATCGCGTCGAGCGCGTTGGCCCGGGCGAAGGCGCGGCCAACGGCCACCCGGGGCAGTTGCGCGGTCCACCCGCCGGAGAGGGCCGGTCCCGCCGACCCGGCCAGCCCCGCGAGGAGGACGCTCGCCCCGATCGGCAGCCGGCCGAGCGTCGTGATCAGCAGCGCCAGCGCGGCGGCGTACCCGCCGAGTGCCGTCGCCAACAGGCGCCCCGGGCGGGCGGACCGGTCGAGCAGCGCGCCGAACAGCGGGCCGCCGACCGCCGCCGACACCATCAGCGCGGCCGGTACCGCCGCCGCACGCGAGGCCGACCCGGTGGCGGCCAGCCCGGCCAGCAGCAGCGCGGGCCCCGACATCTCGTCGCCCACCCGGGCCGCGGCCGCGCCCCCGAGGTACGACCGGACGGCCCGGCCGCTGTCACGCGTTCCCATCCGGGGGACGCTACGCGGGTAACGCAAACATGCGCCACCTGCGTTACATTGCGCGTGTGACCCTCCCGTACGACGACCGCTTCCCCCGCCACTCCGTCGCGGCCAACGCCAGGCGTGCCGCCGATCTCGTCAACGTGCTGGCGGGGGAGGGGAGTCCGGCGGAGGTGAGGGCCGCGGACGGCACCGACCGCCCCCGGCCGGGCACCGCGAAGGGCCCCGGCGCCGACCCCGACCCCGTCCCGGGAACCACCGCCCGCACCGACCGCGACGCGGGCGCCGGCAGCAGGGTCCGTGAGGAGGCCGCCGGCACCAGGGTCCGTGAGGAGGTCGCCGCCGTGCTGCGCGCGTACGGCGAGGAGGACCCCCTCGGCCTCACCACCGACGACCTCGCCGACCTGCGCGCGGCCGCCCTCCGGTTGCGCGAGGTCTTCGCCGCCGAGCACGTCGATGAGGCCGCGGCCCGGCTCAACCGGCTCCTCGCGGCCGGCACCGGCCCGCTCCGCCTCACCTCCCACGGGGGCGGCACCCCCTGGCACCCGCATCTGGACGCAGACGACGAGGCGCCGTGGGCCGAGTGGTTCCTCGCCTCCTCGTGCATGGCGCTGGCCGTCCTCCTGTGGGACCGCCAGCGGCCGCCGGGCGGCGTGTGCGCCTCCCCGAGCTGTCCCAACGTCTACGTGACCGAGGGACGCGGCCCGAACCGCCGCTACTGCTCGCGCCGTTGCGCCACCCGCGAGCGTGTCGCGGCCCACCGGGCCCGCCACCCGCCCGGTGGGGGCGGACCGCTCACGCCTCGGGAACGGCGCGGCCGTGGCTCGCGAGCGTGACGTCCTCGGGTGCGGGGCCACCGCGCCTGCCGGTTTCGAGGGCGTCGAGGGCGGCGAGTTCGTCGGGGGTGAGAGCGAAGTCGAAGACGTCGATGTTCTCGGCGATCCGCTTGCGCCGGGTGGACTTGGGGATGACCGAGCGGCCCTGCTGGAGCCCCCACCGCAGCAGTACCTGGGCGGGGCTCTTGCCGTGCGCCTCGGCGGTCGCGGTGACGGCGGGGTCGGCGAGCACGCTGGTGCGGTTCTCGCCGTAGCCGGGGTAGAAGGTGATCCCGCCGATGGGGGACCACGCCTGGTTGACGATGCCGTGCCGGTCGTCGAAGTCGAGCACGGAGCGCTGCTGGAAGTAGGGGTGGATCTCCAGTTGGTTGACGGCGGGGACGACGGAGGTCGCCTCCAGCAGAGCGGTCAGGTGCTCGACCATGAAGTTGCTGACGCCGATCGCACGGACCCTGCCGTCGGCCAGGAGCGCCTCCAGGGCCCGGTAGGCCGCGAGCGTGCGGTCGAAGTCCGACGGCAGCGCCTGGTGCAGGATGAGCAGGTCGACGCGGTCGAGGCCGAGCTTGGCCGCACTCTTGTCGAAGCCGTGCAGGGTCTCGTCGTAGCCGTAGTCGCTGATCCAGATCTTGGTCTCCACGAAGACCTCGTCACGCGGCAACCCGGAGTCGCGTACGGCCTGGCCGACCTCGCGCTCGTTGCCGTAGGCGGCGGCCGTGTCGATGTGCCGGTAGCCGAGGTCGAGCGCGGCCGTGACGGCCGCCCTGGTCTCGTCAGGAGGTGTCTGGAAGACGCCGAGCCCGAGGGCGGGCATCCGGACGGCGTTGTTGAGGGTGACGGTTTCCATCAGCGGGTTCCTCTCGTCGGCAGGGGCGGGTCGCACCTGCGTCCTGGCCGGGAGCGCAGCGGTGGCGGGACCGGCGGCCCGGCGGGCGGCCCGGCGGGCAGCCCCGGGTATGCCCGTCCCGCGGCGCGGGCGCCGCGGGTCACGGCCGCACCAGTACCTTCAGCGCCTCGCGCGCGTCCATGGCCCGGTACCCCTCGGGCGTGCCGCCGAGGTCGACGCCGCGGTCGAAGACCCGGCCGGGCTCGATGCGGCCCTCCATGACGTCGGGCAGGAGCGTGTCGATGTAGGCGCGGGCCGGGGCGGGGCCGCCGGTGAGGGTGATGTTGTGGCCGAACAGGCTGCCGAAGCCGATCGGGGCCTCCTCGTACTGCGGCGCGCCCACCCGGCTGATCGTGCCGCCGGGGCGGACCACCCCGTACGCCTGCTCGTAGGCCGGCCGGAGCCCGACCGCCTCGATGACGACGGCGCTGCCGCCCCCGGTCAGTTCGCGGACCCGCTCGACGCCCTCGGCGCCGCGCTCGGCGACCACGTCGGTCGCCCCGAAGGCGCGGCCGAGGTCGGTCCGCGCGGTGTGCCGGCCCATGAGCACGATCTGCTCGGCGCCGAGCCGCTTGGACGCCAGGACGGCGAGCAGGCCGACGGCGCCGTCCCCGACCACGGTGACGGTGCTGCCCCGCCGCACCCCGCCCCGGACGGCGGCGTGGTGTCCGGTGCCCAGCACGTCGGAGAGGGTGAGCAGGGAGGGGATCAGGGCGTCGTCCGGGCCGACCGGCAGCTTGACGAGGGTGCCGTCGGCCAGCGGCACGCGGGCGGCTTCCCCCTGGCCGCCGTCGACGCCGTCCCGGGCCCAGAAACCGCCGTGCAGGCAGGACGTCTGCAACCCGGCGCGGCAGAACTCGCAGGTGCCGTCCGAGTAGGCGAACGGCGCGACGACCAGGTCGCCCGGGCGCACCGAGGCGACGTCCGCCCCGGTCTCCTCCACGACGCCGATGAACTCGTGGCCCATGCGGACCGGGCCGGCGGAGGCCGGCAGCGCGTGGTAGTGATGCAGGTCGCTGCCGCAGATGCAGGCCGCGGTGATGCGGACCAGCGCGTCGGTGGACTCCTTCAGGACAGGGTCGGCGACCCGCTCGACGCGGACGTCGCCTGCTGCGTACATGAGTGCTGCGCGCACGGTTCTCCTTCGAGGACGGTTTCGGCTCCCGGCCGGGGGACGGACTGCGGGTGCCCCGCTTTCCTCCAGCCAACCGCGCGCCGGCCGCCCGGTGGGAGTCACCGCTCTTCCAGGTAACGGCAGTACCTCGCAGCCCTCCGGCCGGCGGATCTACGGTGGAGGGACCGGCAGCACCTCCGTGCCGATCGAAGGAGCCCCCGTGCCCCAGGATTCCCGCCCTCCGTCCGCGCCGTCCGATCCGGCCGAGCCGTTCTCCCACGACCACGGCCACGACCACGGCCACGACCACGGCCGCCACCGCCACCGCGGCCGCCACCGCGTCTGCGGCACGGCCACCGCCGAAGCCCCCGGGGCCTGACCGTGGCCGGAGTCGACAGGGAGAACCTGGCCGCCGAGGTCCGCGCGTTTCTCGGCAGCCGGCGGGCGCGCATCACCCCCGAGGAGGCGGGTCTACCGGTCCACGGCGGCGGGAACCGCCGCGTCGCGGGTCTGCGGCGTGAGGAGGTCGCCCTGCTCGCCGGCATGAGCGTGGACTACTACGTCCGCCTGGAGCGCGGCAACCTCGGCGGCGTCTCGGACTCGGTGCTGGAGGGACTGGCCCGCGCGCTGCGGCTCGACGAAGCCGAGCGCGCCCACCTCTACGACCTGGCCCGCTCGGCCACCCCGCCCGGGCGGCGCCCCACCGTGACCGCGTCCCGGGTGCGGCCCACCGTCCTGCGGCTGCTCGACGCGATGGCCGGCGTGCCGGCGTACGTACGCAACGCGCGGTTCGACGTGCTCGCCGCGAACGCGCTGGGCCGGGCCCTGTACGCGCCGGTGTTCGACTCCCCGCTGTTCGCCCGGCGCGGCCCGGTCAACACCGCCCGGTTCCTCTTCCTGGACCCCGCGGGACGTGACTTCTGGCCCGACTGGGAGAAGGCCGCGGACGACTCCGTCGCCTTCCTTCGGACCGAGACGGGCCGGGCGCCCCACGACCGGGCGCTGACCGACATGGTCGGGGAGCTCACCACCAGGAGTGAGGACTTCGCGCGCCGCTGGGCCCGCCACGACGTGAAGTTCCACCGCAGCGGCGTGAAGAGCCTGCACCACCCGCTGGTCGGCGATCTCGTCCTGCCCTACGAGGCGATGGACCTGCCCTCCGACCCGGGCCTGCGCCTCAACGTCTACACCCCCGAACCGGACTCGCCGGAGCGGGAGGCCCTGGGCCTCCTGGCCAGTTGGGCGGGCGCCGGCGGGGCCGTTCCCGCCCGGAACGACTGACCACCCGACGAGGGAGAACCATTCCATGCAGTACCGACCGCTCGGCCGCACCGGTGTCCAGGTCAGCACGCTCTGTCTGGGAGCGATGATGTTCGGCCCCTGGGGCAACGAGGACGAGGCCGACTCCGTCCGGATCATCCACCGGGCCCTGGACGCCGGGATCAACTTCGTGGACACCGCGGACGTGTACTCCGCCGGCGCCTCGGAGGAGATCGTCGGCAAGGCGCTGCGCGACCGGCGCGAGGACGTGGTCCTGGCGACCAAGTTCTTCATGCCCATGGGCGAGGACGACCCCAACCGGCGCGGCGGCTCGCGGCGGTGGATCGTGCGCGAGGTGGAGGAGTCCCTGCGGCGCCTGGGCACCGACCACATCGACCTCTACCAGGTGCACCGCCCCAGCGCGGACACCGACGTCTCCGAGACCCTCGGCGCCCTGACCGACCTGGTGCGCCAGGGGAAGATCCGCTACCTCGGCTCCTCGTCCTACTCCGGCTCGCAGATCGTCGAGGCCCAGTGGACATCCCGCGAACGCCACCTGGAGCGGTTCGTCACCGAGCAGCCGCCGTACTCGATCCTCGTCCGCGGCATCGAGGAGGACGTGCTTCCCACGGCGCGCCGCCACGGCATGGGCACGCTGACCTACAGCCCGCTCGCCGGCGGCTGGCTGTCGGGGCGCTACCGCGAGGACACCTCCGCCGGCCCGGCCTCCGCGGCCCGCCCGCCGGCCCGCTTCGCCATGGACTCCCCGGCCAACCGGCGCAAGCTGGAGGCCGTCGAGCAGCTCGCGCTCCTGGCCGAGGAGGCCGGCCTGACCCTGATCGAGCTGGCGGTGGCCTTCGTGGTCAACCACCCCGGCGTCACCTCCGCCATCATCGGGCCGCGCACCATGGAGCAGCTCGACGCCTTCCTGCCCGCCGCCGAGGTCGCCTTGCCGGCCGACGTCCTCGACCGTATCGACGCGATCGTGGCCCCCGGGGTGACGGTCAACCCCGCCGACAACAGCTACGGCGACTTCGAGCTGCGACCCGAGCAGCGGCGCCGCTGAGCCACCGGGCGCGGCGCCGCCCCCGCCGGCCGCCTCAACCGCCCCCGGCTTCCCGCCTCTCCGGCTCCCTGCCTTCCCGCCTCTTCCCCCGGTCGGCGCGCGACGGGCGGGCCGTGGGTGTCCGGTGTGCGCGATGTGATCAGTGTGTGCGGGGCTGCCGCCAACTCCTTGACGGTGGGCCGGGCTCGGCTGAGACTGCCTAACGAGCCGCTGCACCCCCGATCCTTAGATTGAGAGCGTTCTCTGATATGCGAATCAAAGGATCGTATGGCGCATTGGCTGTGAAGTAGCGGTATACAAGCGCGATCAACCCCACTATCCGCGCTGACCCGAGCGTTCACTTCGTGAACCCGGGCGAAAGGACCTCCATGCGCAGACCATCCCTCGCGGCCCCCACCGCGGACCGCCGGCGCCCCGCGAGCACCCGCCGGCGCGGCTACGCCGCACTCGGCGCCGGCGCGCTGCTGCTCGCCACGCTGACGGGCCTGACCGGAGCGGCCGGCTCCGCCTCGGCGGAGTCCGCCGGCCGCGGCGGCGCGGCCGCCCGGCCCGCCGCCGACGCCGCGGACTGCCCGGCGCAGTCCGACACCCCCGACTTCGGGCCGAACGTGCACGTCTTCGACCCGTCGATGGGCGACGCCGCGATCCAGTCGGAACTCGACACCCAGTTCAACCAGATGAAGGACACCGCCACCGCCCAGTTCAGCGAGAACCGGGTGGCCGACCTGTTCAAGCCGGGTACCTACGGCGTCGAGGACAACGTCGGCTTCTACACCTCCGTGGCGGGCCTCGGCCAGAACCCGGACGACGTCACCATCAACGGCGACGTGACCGTGGACGCCTTCAACGCCTCCGACGCCGGCAACGCCACGCAGAACTTCTGGCGCAGCGCGGAGAACCTGGCGATCAACCCCTCCAGCGGCACCGACCGCTGGGCGGTGGCCCAGGCCGCGCCCTTCCGCCGCATCGACGTGCACGGCAACCTGGCGCTCTACCCGGCCAGTTACGGCTACGCCAGCGGCGGCTTCATCGCCGACACCAAGGTCAGCGGCCAGGCGTCGTCGGTGTCGCAGCAGCAGTGGTACACCCGCAACAGCGACCTCGGCAGCTGGGACGGCGGGGTGTGGAACATGGTCTTCTCCGGCGTGTCCGGAGCGCCGTCCACCACGTTCCCCAACCCGCCGGAGACCACGCTCGCCACCACCCCGGTCTCCCGTGACGTGCCGTACCTGTACGTGGACGGCTCGGGCGACTACCGGGTGTTCGAGCCGAGCCTGGAGACGAACTCCTCGGGTGCGAGCTGGGCGAACGGCAGCACCGCCGGCACCTCGCTGCCGATGAGCCAGTTCTACGTGGTGAAGGCCGGCGACACGGCCGAGACCATCAACAACGCGCTCTCCGAGGGCTGCAACCTGTTCGTCACCCCGGGCGTCTACCACCTGGACCAGACGCTCGACGTGACGCGCGCGGACACCACCATCCTGGGCGTCGGCTACCCGACCTTCGTCCCGGACAACGGCGTGGACGCGATGAAGGTCGCCGACGTGGACGGGGTCCGGCTCAAGGGCCTGCTCTTCGACGCCGGCACCACCAACTCGCAGGCGCTGCTGACCGTCGGGCCCTCCGGGTCCTCCGCTGACCACTCGGCCGACCCGACCACGATCCAGGACGTCTTCTTCCGGATCGGCGGGGAGAACGCCGGCAAGGCCACCGACAGCCTGGTCGTCAACAGCAACGACACCATCATCGACCACATCTGGGCCTGGCGGGCCGACCACGGCAACTCCGGCTCGGTCGGCTGGACCACCAACACCGCCGACAACGGCCTGACCGTCAACGGCGACGACGTCCTGGCCGACGGCCTGTTCGTCGAGCACTACCAGAAGTACGAGGTGGTGTGGAACGGCCAGGGCGGCAGGACGATCTTCTTCCAGAACGAGAATCCCTACGACCCGCCGGACCAGGCGTCCTGGACGAGTTCCCCGGGCGTCGACGGCTACGCGGCCTACAAGGTGGGCGACGACGTCACCACCCACGAGGCATGGGGCCTGGGCAGCTACTGCTACTTCAACGTCAACCCGTCCGTGGACAACTACCACGCCTTCGAGGCACCCGACACGGCCGGAGTGAAGTTCCACGACGCGCTGACCGTCTCGCTCGGCGGCGTGGGCACCATCAGCCACGTCATCAACGACACCGGGGCGGTCACCGCCTCCGACACGACGCCGACCGACGTGGTGAGCTACCCGTAGTCCACCCGGCTCCGCCGGGCGGCCCCGCGGCCCCGGACGCCCCGCCCCCACCGGCGGCGGTGTCCGGGGCCGCGCCCGTGGCACCGGCGCCCGGCTCAGCAGCCGGACCGGCGGTAGACCGGCGCCCCGTCCACCCGGGCGACCCGCGTGTACCCGCGGTCCACCAGGTGGGCCAGCAGCGGGTAGCCGGCCATCTGGTAGGGGGTGCCGGCGGAGTCGTCGACCACCAGGCACGGGGGAGCGGCGGCCAGTTCGCGGCGCAGGCCGGCCCACGCGCCCGGTACGGCGTAGCGGGCCCCGACGCGGCGCACGTCGGCGCCGCCGCTGAAGTTGGTGAGCAGCCCCGCGGTCAGGTAGCGGCTGGCGGCGGGCCGATCGGCGAGCCAGTACACCTCCGGGTGCATGCTCCACAGGAAGACACTCTGCCCGGGCCGGCTGTCGGCGTCCACCGCCGCGGCCAGGTCGAGCGACCGGCCCAGCTCCGGCGGCCGCGCCCGCAGCGCGCCCGCGCCGAAGGCCGCGCACACCGCCACCGCCACCGCACAGGCGAGGGCGGTGGCCCGACCGCGGGCGTCCGCGCCCCTGCGGGCGGGGGCGCGCCCCCGCGCCGGGTACGGAGTCCGGTACGGCGTCCACCGCCGGGCGGGGCGTACGGCGCCGCGGCCGGCGTGCCCGAAGGCGGCGTGGAGCGCGCGCAGCGCCAGCAGGGCCAGCGGGGGGAGGAGTTGCAGGAAGTAGTGGCCGTAGAAGCGGAATCCGGCGCTCACTCCCGCGGCGGAAGCGAGCAGCCACAGCAACAGCGTGCGGTCGAAGGCGCCGATCCGGTGGCGCCGCCCCCGCAGCCGCGGCAGGAAGGGCGCGACGCCCGCGAAGGGCAGGGCGAGCCGGCCCAGGGCGCTGCCCGCGTGCCCGCACACCGCCGCGACCCCCGGCGCGGAGGAGGCGTAGGACCCGGAGGACAGGTAGTTCCAGAAGACGAAGGAGTGCACGCCCAGCAGGAGGGCGCAGCCGGCGATCGGCAGCGCCAGTCCGGCGGCCAGCGCCGCGCCGTACCGCAGGCGGCGGCGCGGGGCGGTGAGCACCTGGACCGCGATCGGCAGCAGGGGGGCGAGCCCGACCTGTTTGGTGAGAGTCGCGGCGGCCAGCGCCAGTCCGGCGGCCAGGAAGCGGTGGCGGGCGGCGAAGTACACGGCGGCCGCGGTCGCCGGGAGCATGAAGACCTCGAAGGTCGCGGCCATCGCGTCGGGCGGCGGCAGCGCCGCCGACGCGGCGATCGTGAGCACCCCGGCCGGCAGCCCCGCCCACGGCCCCCACTCCCCGGCCGCCAGGCGGGCCACGCACACCGCGGTGACCGCCAGCGCCACCACCGCGCACACCCGGACCAGCCAGAGCGTGCCGGGACCGGTCAGGGCGAAGCACGCCTCGTACAGCCAGGGCACCAGGGGCGGCTTGCGGTCCACCACGTCGGCGTACATCCGGCCGCCGTGGCGCAGGGCGACCGCCTCGGTGCCGAGGTAGCCCTCGTCCGGGCTCCAGAACGGGCGGCGGAAGGAGGGCGCGCGCACGGCGAGCGCGAGGGCGAGCAGGAGCAGCGTCTGCGCGACCGGGCGGCGGGTCCACCCGGATGACCTTCCGGCGGCCGGCGGCGCCGTGCCGCGCCGGACGCCGGGGTCCGGCGGTCGCGGGCGGGCCGGGGCCGGTGCCGTCAGGGCGGCCCGGCCGGAGGGGTGCACAGGCGTGAGGGTCACCGCGGTGGCTCCTGTCCCGGGGGAGGGCGTGCGTCATCACCGCGCGGCCCGTCAGGTCGGAGGCGCGGGAAATCGACTCGGTCCACTAGTTGACTAGTGGACCGAGTGTCGACAGGAAGAGCGGTCGATGTCAACCGCCCCGGACGGCCCCTGGGTCCACTAATCCACTAGGGGTATGGTGGGGCGGTGGTGACCTTCCGTATCGAGCGGCGCAGCGGCGTGGCCGCGTACCAGCAGATCGTCCGGCAGACCGAACAGGCCCTGCGGCTGGGCCAGTTGGCGCCCGGGGACAAGCTGCCGTCGGCGGCGGAGGTGGTCGCGGCGACCGCGATCAACCCGAACACCGTCCTCAAGGCGTACCGCGAGCTGGAGCGGGAGGGGCTGGTCGAGGCGCGGCAGGGCGTCGGCACCTTCGTCCGCAGGTCGCTCGTCCAGCCGGGCGCGGCCGCGGACTCCCCGCTCCACGCGGGACTGCACGCCTGGATGGCCGCGGCCCGCGACGCCGACCTCGGGCGCGAGGACGTCGCCGCGCTGGTGTCCGCCGCGCTCGACACGTACTTCCCGAGCGGCTCCGAGGCCCGCGTTCCCGGAACCGGGGTGGCCCACGACTCCCGGTCACAGGGCTAGCGAGGAGCGATGGCGAACCACCCGCCGACCGGTGCCCCGCGCACCGGGAACGAGCCGCCCGCGCTGGAGGCGCGCGGCTTCGGCATCCGCAACCGCGCCGAGTGGGCGCTGCGGCACTGCGACTTCCGCGTTCCGCCCGGCCGGGTGGCCGGCCTGGTCGGGCCGAACGGCGACGGCAAGAGCTCCCTGCTCGCGGTCGCCGCCGGGCTGCGCACTCCGACCGAGGGCCGCCTGCGGGTCCTCGGCCACCGGCCCGGTACCGGAGCCGTCCTGCCCCGCGTGGGCCTGCTGCTCCAGGACCGGCCGCTGCACGCCGGGTTCACCGTCGCCGAGACGCTGCGCTACGGCCGGGAGATGAACCCGCTGTGGGACGACGCCTCCGCGCGGGCCGTCGTGGCCGACGCCGATGTGCCGCTCCGCGCGAAGGTCGGACAGCTCTCCGGAGGCCAGCGCACCTGCGTCGCCCTCGCCCTCGCGCTCGGGAAGCGCCCCGACCTGCTGCTGCTGGACGAGCCGATGGCCGACCTCGACCCGCTGCGGCGGCACGCCATGATGGCCGCGCTGATGACCACCGCCGCCGAGCGCGGCACCACCGTGGTGATGTCCTCGCACATCCTCGCCGAGCTGGACCTGGTCTGCGACTACGTGCTGCTGATGGCGCGCGGCCGGATGCTCGTCGCCGACGACGTGGAGTTCGTCCAGGCCGCGCACACCCTGGTCACCCACACCCTCGACGACCGCGGAACCTCCGGCGCCCGGGCCGACGGCGGCCCCCGGGGCGACGGCGATCCCCGGGGCGACGGCGATCCCCGGGGCGACGGCGATCCCCGGGCCGACGGAGATCCCCGCGCGCCCCACCGCGCCCGCGCCCGTCCGGACGCGGCCGCCCCGCTGCCGGACGCCCTGCTCGGCCACACCGTCGTCGAGGCGCGCACCACCGGCCGCCAGCTCACCGCGATGCTCCAGTTGCCGGCCTCCCTGGACCGCACCGTGCGTGCCGAGACGCCCACCCTGGAGGAGATCCTGCTGGCCTACCTGCGCAACCCGCAGGCCCCGCCCCTCCTCGCGCCCGCCGACGAGCCGCTGACCCGCCCGGCCGACCAGCCGCGCGTGCACCACCACCGGTCCGACCCCGACCCCGGCCGATGAGCGCCCTCGCCCGCTACGTGTCCTGGCCGCGGCGCGAGGAGCGCGCGGCCCGGCTGCCGTTCCCGGTGCCCCGCCTCGCCGGACCCGCCTGGCTGGCCTGGCGGCGGCACCGGGCGGTCTACCGCACGACGGCGGGGTTCGCCGTCCTCGCCGCGCTGTGGGCGCTGGGGGAGCACCACCAACTCGTCTCCGCCGTGCACCACTACGCCGACGTCTGCCGGGCCACGCCGCACCGGTGCGACGCCGGGAGCGGCGGCACGGCCCCGCCGACCGTCACGCACCTGTCGCCGTCCGTGCTGCGCTACCTGCCGCTGGCGGTCGGCGCGCTGGTCGGCGCCCCGCTGTTCGCGCAGGACCTGGAGTCCGGGACGTATCGGCTGGCCTGGACGCAGTCCGTCGGCCGCCGGGAATGGGCCGCGGTCAAGCTGGGGGTGGCGGCCGCGGTCACCACCGCGGCGGCCGTCGTGCTGACCGTGCCGGTCTCCTGGTGGTGGTACTCCGCCTGGCGCGGCCACAACGGCGGCCCGGACCGTTCCGCCTGGCGGGCGGTCGTCTGGTGGGGCGACTGGGACTTCTTCTCCTGGACCGGCCCGGTCGGCGTCGCCCACCTCCTGCTCGCCCTGACGACCGGGGCGGCCGCCGGTGTGCTGGTGCGCCGCACCCTGCCCGCGGTCGCGCTCTCGGCCGCGCTCGCCGAGGCGGTCCTGTTCGGGCTGGGGAAGCTGCGCCCGCACCTGCTCACCCCGCGCCTCCGCCGCACGCGGGGCCTGGACTTCCCGAGCCTTCCGCGCGACGGCTGGTTCCAGGGCGTCGGCTACGTCCGGGCCGACGGCAGCCTCACCACCAGCATCCCGCCCTGCGCCGGCCGCGACACCCACGCGTTCGCCACCTGCATGCGGCAGCAGCAGATCGTCGGGCGGTACAACAGGTCCTTCACGATGGACCAGTTCGTCCCGCTCCAGCTCATCGAGACCGGGATCTGCCTGGCCGCCGCCGCCGCGCTGGCCGCCTTCTGCCTCTGGTACCTGCCCCGCGTCACCGCCCGCTGACCGCCCCGCCCCGGCGCAGGCGCTGGGTGAGGAAGAGGGCGGCGCGGTCCAGCGCCTCGTCCGCCTCGTCGAGCAGGCCGGTGAACGCCTGGAAGACGTGCGGCACCTCCGCGGTCACGTCGAGGACGACGTCCACCCCGGCGTCCCTCGCCCGCTCCGCGAGGCGGGTGGAGTCGTCGAGCAGGACCTCGTTCGCGCCCACCTGGACCAGCAGCGGGGGGAAGCCCGCGAGGTCGCCGAGCAGCGCCGGGCTGAGCAGGGGCTGGTACGGGTCGGCCCCGGCCAGGTACATCGCCCCGGTGTACTCCAGCCCCGCGCGGGTGAAGATCGGGTCGACGCCCTCCTTGCCGTCCATGCTCGCGCCGGTCCGGGTGGCGTCGAGGCCGGGGGAGAACGCCAGGAGGCCGGCGGGCAGCGGCAGGCCGGCGTCGCGGGCGGCCAGGCATGCGGTGACCGTGAGGCCGCCCCCGGCGGAGTCCCCGGCGAACACGACGGCCGACGGGTCGGCGCCCGTGTCGAGCAGGGCGCGGTAGGCGCGGACCGCGTCCTCGATCGCGGCCGGGAACGGGTGCTCGGGCGCGAGCCGGTAGTCCACGGAGTACGCCGTGACGCCGGTCCTGGCCACCAGGCTCCCGGTCAGCGACAGCGCCGTCACCGGCGAGCCGGACACCCAGCCGCCGCCGTGGAAGTACAGGATCGTGCCGGCGGCCGACTCCCCCTCCGGATCGACCCGCAGCGCGGGTCGGCCGCCCAGTTCGGCCGCGGCGGTACGGATGCCCGCGGGCACCGCCATCGTGGCCATGAGTGCCTCGAACCCGGTGCGGAGCGCCTCGATCGACCGGGGGCCCTCGGGCTGCGGCTGCCGCATCATCGTGTCGATCCGGGCGCGTTGCTGCTTGCTCACGCGTATGCTCCCTGCAAGAAGTAGCCGTGGAAGTATCTTCCCAAGAACTATATGCCGAGGAAGTTAAATGGACAACGGTGACCGCCTGCTGCCCGGTCTCTTCGCCGACCTGGTGCGCTGTGAGACGCGCCTGTACAACGGTCTCGGCGAGCGCCTGAAGGCCCGGCACGGGATCGTCGCCTCGCAGTTCGAGTTCCTGCGCCATCTGCGCGCCCACCCCGGTACGCGGGTGGCGGACCTCGCGGCCGAGTTCGCCGTCGGGGTCGGGGCCGTCAGCAAGGGCGCCGACCGGCTGGAGCGGCAGGGGTGGGTGGAGCGGCGGGCGAACCCGGCCGACCGCAGGTCCTCCCTGCTGGCGCTGACCGAGGCCGGCGCGCTGCTGCTCGACGCGGCCGAGAGGACCTTCGCCGACGTGCTGGCCGAACTCGTCGGCGACGTCCTCGACCCGTCCGCGGTGGCGGCCACCGCGGACGCGCTGGCGACGCTGCGCGCGGCGCTGGAGGCCGGCGGGGTCGGCGTCCCGACGGGCTGAGCGGTTCCCTGCCGGTGGGCTCGGGGGCGCCCCTGCACGCGGCCGACGCCCGTCCGCCGCTGGTCCGTCCGCCGGCCGGACGCGCCCCGGGCGGGCGGCGGGCGTCCCCGGGTCCGGCGGCAGGCGCCCGACCGCCCCCGTGGAGGAGGTCGCCGCGCCCTACGTCTTCCTCGCGTCCCCCGCGGCCGCCTGCGTCACCGGGTCCGTCCTCACCGTGGACGGGGGCTGCACCGCGACCTGAGCGCACCCCGCCCGGTCCGCCCCCGCCCGGTCCGCTCCCGCCCGGTCCGCCCGTCGCGCGGCGGCGCCGGGACGCGGTCAGACTCCGCCGTCCTCCTCGCCAGGCCACAACTCGTCCGCGCGCAGGGCGAGGTCCTGGAGTATGTCGGCCGACGTCACGTCGGTGCGGCCCGCGTCGTGGAGGTCGGCGAGCTGGAGGAAGATCAGCGAGAACGCCCCGGTCAGGCGCTCGATCACCGGGCTGAGCTGGAGGCTCAGCGCCTCGCCGATCTCGCCCGGACTGGCGTCGGCGGGGAACTCGATGGTCGGCATCGTCTCGTTGAGCAGCGCGCGCACGTTGTCGCCCGAGATGTCCTGCCGCTCGGGGTCCTCCTCCAGCAGCACCTGCATCTGGCGGGCCTCGGTGAGGATGCCGATGATCCGCCGCACGAAATCGCTGTCCTTCATGCCGGGAGCGTACGCCGTCGGTACATCCGCGCACCGCCGTGCGCGGCGGGTGTCACGCCGCGTCCCGCACGGCCGCCGCCGCGGCGGCGCCCTCGGCCGCGGACAGGTGTACGACCGGGGCGCACCCGGGGCGTGATGGGGCGTTCGTCCGGGTTGGCCCGTTAGGGTCGTGCACAGGCGGCCGGGTGCGGGAGCCGCGCAGGATGGGACGGGCGGGGCCGCGCGCCGAGGCGCGGTCCGGACGGAGGAGAGGGCGACACGTGCGGCTCGTGCGGTGGACGGACGGCAGGTCACGGTGGCTGCGCCGGGGCCGCAACCTGCTGCTCGCGGCCGTCCTGGTCGCGGGCGCCAGCGCCGCCGGGATCTGGCTGGCGGTGCGGCTGACGCCCATGCAGGCGGTCTCCGCGGCCGGGCAGAACGTCCAGGTCGGCGCGGTGCAGCCGGGCCTGAGCAGGTCCGGACCCGGCGAGCTGGACCTGTTCGGCGAGGCCATCCCGACCCAGCCGCGCTTCGACGGGCCGATCCGCCCCAAGCTCAAGCTCGCCCACATCACCCTGGACTCGCAGGTGAACGAGGCGTTCCACGCCGACGGCGACGACGCGCTGGTGCCGCTGCTCAGCCGGCAGCTCGCGGCGGGCTGGAAGCGCTACTGCGTCTGGGAGACCCTCGTCGCGGCCGGCTGCGCGGGCGTCATCGCCATCGCGGTCGCGGGCGTCGGCCGCACCTCCCCGCGCACGATGCTGACGCTGCTCGCGGCCACCCTGGTGACCGTGAGCGCCGCCAACGCCGCCGGGGTCTACCTGCTCGCCTCCGGCACACCCCGCGCGCTGCGCCAGGTGCACACGCTCGACGACCTGGTCGGCCGGACCCGGGCCGCGCCGGTGCCCGCGGCCAAGGGGCCGGCGATGCCCGGCATCCACGCGGTGGTGATCGGCGACTCGACCGCCGCGGGCATCGGCAACCCGCTGGTGGACCACCCCACCGCGCTCGACCGCACCTGCGGCCGCAGCTCCGACGCCTATGCCGCCGACCTCGCCTCGGCCAACGGCTGGAAGGTGCTCAACCTCGCCTGCCAGGGCGCCACCGTCTCCGACGGCATCCTCGGGGTGCAGGTGCGCGGCGGGAAGGTGGTGCCGCCGCAGCTCGCGGTCGCCCAGCGCGCCACCGGCGCGTCCGCCGTGATCGTGAGCATCGGCGCCAACGACATGAACTGGGGCCTGCTGACCGGCCTGTGCGCGGCGGCGCCGGTCTGCGACGACGACGCGTCCACGGCGTACTTCAAGGAGGAGCTGGCCGGCTTCACCCAGGACTACCTGGACCTGCTCGAACAGCTCGCCGCGCTGCCGCACCACCCGGCCGTGGTGCTCAACGAGTACTACGACCCGTTCGGGCCGGACACCGCCTGCCTGGAGAAGGACGGCATCACCTCGGAGAAGACCGACGTGCTCGGCTCGCGGCTGTCGGACCTCAACGCGGTGCTGGAGAGCGGCGCGGCCACCTTCCACTTCGCCGTCGCCCAGCCCGCGTTCGAGGGGCACGCGCTGTGCAGCAAGCAGCCGTTCGTGCAGGACGCCTCCGGCCGGGCGCCGCTGCACCCGACCGCCGCGGGCGAACTCGCCATCGCGCTCGCCGACCAGCAGGCGCTCGGCGCGATCGAGGCGGACCGGGCCGCCCATCCCGCCGGCACCGCCTCCCCGGGCAGCACCGCCTCGCCGGGCGGCACCGCCTCCCCTGACCCGACGCGCAGCACGGGCACCGCGTGGGACGGCGCCGGCGCCTCGGGCGCGACGGTCCCGCCCGACACGTCCACCCCGCCCGACACGTCCGCCCCGGCACCCTGAGGCCCGTGGCCCGCGCGCGCCCTGGTTCCGGCGCCCTTCCTGTGGCGCGCCCGTGCGCGCGATGTGTGGCAAACATCACCCTCATCACCCAATGTGACGAGGCCTGGGGACGGTTGCGGGTCGGGGTCCCACGCCGGGGAGCGCGCCGCCGCCCAAGCCCGCGGGCGCCGCGCCGACCTCTTCGGACCTGCGCGTACCGCGGCCCCGCCCACCGGGGCGCCGGGGCCGCCGACTTGGCCGCCGGCGCCCCGCCGGGTACGCTCCGTGACCGCGCCGGACGCGCGCAGATGTCCTCCCGGTATCGGTAGACGGACGTTTTGGTGTCCGAGGTAGTGTCGGGCGCGTCGCCCGGCTCGTCGCCGGATCGTTCGGGAAGAGAGATCGACCGCATGCTGCTGGCGTATCCGCCGAGCCTGCCGAGCCCGTCACCGCGCGGGCGAAGGCCGGGACCTGCACCGACCCGTCACCCCCGGGGTGGTGCCGAGGCACGTCGGCGGGCCGCGGCCGGGCCGGGAGGTGTCCGGTGACCGCCGCCACCGCGGGCGGGGCCGGCGCCGCGCAGACCGCCGAACCCGACGACCGCCCCGCCGCCGTGCGGCGCCTCCCGCTGCTGCCCGCCCGGATGCGCCCGCGCAACCGGCCCCGGCTCCTGCTGGAACTCGCCTTCACCGTCGGCCTGTACCTCGCCTACAGCCGCACCCGCCGCTACGTCCCCCGGGAGAAGACCCAGGCGCTGCACCGCGCCCGCGAGGTCCTGCACTTCGAGCGGCTGCTGCACGTCGACTTCGAGCTGAGCCTCAACCACGCCGTCGACAAGGTCAACTGGCTGACGGTCGGCATGAACTACTACTACGCGACGCTGCACTTCGCGATCACGCCCGCGGTGCTGATCTGGCTGTACGCGCGCCGGCCGCAGCACTACCGGGCCGCGCGCACCGCGCTGTACACCGCGACCTGCCTGGCGCTGGTCGGCTTCACCTTCTTCGCGCTCGCGCCTCCGCGGTTCCTGCGGTCCGAGGGCTTCATCGACACCATCGTCAGCCACCACACGCACGGCTCCTGGGACTCCGGGCACGTCTCCACGGTGTCCAACCAGTACGCGGCCATGCCGTCGGTGCACATCGTCTGGTCGGCGTGGTGCGGGCTGACGCTGTTCTTCCTCGCCCGATGGACCTGGCTGCGGGTGCTCGGCGTGTGCTACCCGCTGGCGACGTTCGTGGTGATCATCTCCACCGCCAACCACTTCTTCGCCGACGCGGTGGCCGGTGCGGCCACCCTCGCCATCGGCTTCCTCCTCCAGCGGGTGCTCTTCGGCCGGCGCGCCTACCCCAGGCTGCGCGGCTCGGGCGGTGAGGACGGGTCCGGCGGGCCCGCCTCCGGGCCGCCGGCGCGCGACGCGGCGGACGAGCCGTCGGCGGCGGCCGCCGCCGTCGAGGGCGCTCCCAGGTGGGGGAAGCGGAACTCCGTCCGGCTGCGGTAGAAGGCGCCGGGCCGCAGCACCGTGGCCGGGTAGCCGGGCCGGTTCGGCGCGTCCGGGTAGTGCTGGGTCTCCAGGCAGACCGCGCCGTGCCGGGTGTAGGGCCGGCCGGCCGGCCCCGCCAGCGAGCCGTCCAGCGCGTTGCCGGTGTAGACCTGGATGCCCGGCTCCGTGGTCCACACCTCCAGGCAGCGCCCGCTGCCCGGATCGCTCAGGCGGGCGGCCGGGCGCGGCTGACCGGCCGGGTCCGCCGCGTCCAGCACCCAGCAGTGGTCGTATCCGCCCGCGTCGGTCAGTTGCCGGTCGGGCTCGCCGATCCGCTCGCCGATCGCCCGGGGGCGGCCGAAGTCGAACGCGGTGCCGGCGGTCGGCTCGACCGGCCCGAGCGGCACCGCCTGCGCGGTCACCGGAAGGTAGCCGGCCGCGTGCAGGCGCAGGGTGTGCCCGAGGACGTCGCCGCTGCCGGCACCGGCGAGGTTGAAGTACGCGTGGTTGGTGAGGTTCACGTGCGTGGCCCGGTCGCTGCGGGCGCGGTAGTCGATGCTGAGCGTGCCGGCCGGGGTCAGCCGGTAGACCACCTCGACGTCGAGCGCGCCCGGGAAGCCCATGTCGCCGTCCGGGCTGTGCAGGGTCAGCCGCAGCGCGGCGGAGGCCGGGCCGTTGTCGTCGGCGGGCGCGGCCCGCCAGACCCGGCGGTGGAAGCCGTCCGGGCCGCCGTGCAGCGCGTGCCCGCGGTCGTTGACGGGGACCTGGTGCTCGCGGCCGTCGAGGGTGAACCGGCCGTGCGCGATGCGGTTGGCGTACCGCCCGACGACGGCACCGAGGTAGGGGTGCTCGGCGGTGTAGTCGGCCAGGGAGGGCAGGCCGAGCACCACGTCGCCGGCGCGGCCGGCCGCGTCCGGCACCGACAGGGCGCGCAGGGTGGCGCCGTAGTCGAGGACTTCGGCGCGCACCCCGGCGCCCGAGTCCAGCGTCCAGCATCCGACGGCGTCACCGCCCGGTGCGGTGCCGAAGGGCGAGCGGCGCAGGGAGGCGGTGGGGGCGGGCGCCGCGGCGGGCACGGGGGAGTGAGAGGGCATGGTCATCCTGGGACGAGGGCCGGTGGGCGGGCGGGCCGTTGCGGTCCTGCCGGGTCGCGCGCACGGCGCGGCGCGGCGGCGGACGGTCGGCGGTGGAGGTGGGCGCGGCGGTGGGCCCGGACGAGGTCGCCCTCGCCCGGAGCCTACCCGGGCGCCTCCGGCGGCCCGGGGCTCCCCCCGGCCGTGCCGCGGACGCCCCACCCGCCGGAGGCGGGTCGGAGGCACCGGTGGTGACCTGCGCCTCCCCGGGCGGCGCCCTAACTTCTTCGCACCGACGTGGACTCGCGGACGATCAGGCGGTAGCCGGGCAGGATACGGCGGGGGCTGGGGGGTTCGGAGCCGCCCGCGACCGCGATCCGCTCGACCAGGCAGTCCACCGCCAGTTGGGCCAGCGCGGCCTTGTCCGGGGCGACCGTGGTCAGCGAGACCATGCCGAAGCGGCTCTCCTCGATGTCGTCGAAGCCCACCACGGCGATGTCCTCGGGCACCCGCAGGCCCCGCTCGACCAGCGTGCGCATCGCGCCCAGGGCGATCAGGTCGTTGTACGCGAACACCGCGTCGGGCCGGTCCTCGCGGTCCAGCAGCGCGGCCATCGCGGCGGCGCCGTCGGCGCGGTCGTACCCCTCGGTGGCGGCGACCATCGACTCGTCGGGGGCCAGCCCCGCGGCGGTGATCGCCTCCCGCCAGCCGCGCAGCCGCAGGTGGGCCGGCTGCCGCGCGCTCTCCCGGCGGGCCCCGAGGAACGCGATCCGGCGCCGCCCGATGTCCAGCAGGTGCCGCACCGCGCTCCGGGCCGCACCCACGTTGTCGATCATGATGTGGTCGTAGGGGGCGTCGTACTCCCGCTCGCCGAGCAGCACCATCGGCGGGGCCTCGGGGCGGGAGAGCAGATCCTCGCTCTCCAGCCGGATCGGGCTGAGGATCAGGCCGTCGATGACGTGCGAGCGGAACCCCTGCGAGACCAGCACCTCCTTCTCGCGCAGCCCGGCGGTGTGGTCGAGCAGCACCGTCAGCTCGTGCCGGGCCGCCGCGTCGATCACTGCGCCGGCCACCTCCGCGAAGTAGGGGTTGCCCAGTTCGGGCACCGCGAGGGTGATGATGCCGGTCCGGCCCTTGCGCAGGTGGCGGGCGGTGAGGTTGGGCCGGTAGCCGAGTTCGTCGATCGCCTGCTGGACCCGCCGTCTGGTGCCGGGCGTGACGTGGGGGTAGTCGTTCACCACGTTGGAGACGGTCTTCACGGACACGCCGGCGCGCAGCGCGACATCCTTCAGGCTGACGCCCACGGAACTCCTCTCTCGGTCGGACCGGTTGCGTCGCGGTCCGGCTCAGGTCTGCGGCCCCCGGTCCGCGGCGGTGCCGCCCTGCCGCGGCAGGGCGTCCTCACTCCAGTTGCTGGGTCCGGCTCAGCAACGTCTGTAGCAGTACCACGACGGCGAGGAAGCCGCCGTTGACGGTGTCGGTGAACGCCGATCCGTACTGCGAGAAATAGTGGTCGATCAGATTGTGGATCACCGCCAGCAGCAGCACGCCACTGACCGTGCCGCCGATCGATCCGGCGCCGCCGGTGAGCAGGGTGCCGCCGATCACCACCGAGGCGATCGCGGTCAGTTCGTAGCCGACGCCGATGGTGGTCACGCCCGAGCCGAGCCGGGCCCCGCCCAGCGCGCCCGCGCCCGCCGCCAGGGTGCCGGACAGCAGGTACACCAGCACCTTCGCCCGCTCCACCGGCAGGCCCATCAGCCGCGCCGCGTGCTCGTTGCCCCCCAGCGCGGTCAGCGTCGCGCCGAACCGGGTCCGGGTCAGCAGCACCGCGCCGAGCACGAA